>NZ_JANUSD010000003.1:83731-403429 GCF_024793945.1 Emticicia fluvialis | reverse complement strand
CCCAGGGTCTTTACTTGATTAAGGCAGCTTAGTTATCAACATAATCACAGCTTACTAACAAAAAGAAAAAGAACCAAAAAGAAAAAGTGTTGAAAACGAGAATAACTCTTTGAGTTATTTCCCGCTTTCAACACAGATTTACAACAATAAATTATTTATTCTCAACTTAACTTTACCACTTCGTGGTACAACCATTGGGGAGTAGCATACTATAATCACAATTAAGTTTAAGGTATGAATCCAAAAGATTTACCACTGAAATTTTCTTTACCGTTATGATATTGCTGACCACCATACCAGATAATATCTGGGTCTAACAATAGTTGTTCCTGAGAGGTAATCCAATTTTCCGCACACGAAGGCTTCCCTTTGTAGCGACATTTTTTTTGATTATTAATATATTAGAGCATAGATAAGCCCGGGATATGCTCAAATTTGGCCTATTTCGAGCTTTTTGGTATAATATAGGTTCAAACCCTAAAAGTTGTGGGGTGATGCAATAATTGAGAGCATCACTTGCCTGAGATATTCAAACTTTTGCCTTTACTGTGCGCCTTCCTGGGTTCTGTAAAAAAATTAATGCTCAGGGCTTTTCAACAAGGAACCATAAAGTTTTTCGGCTTGTCAAATGCTAATAATGGTATAGCCATAACCTTAAAAAACAGTTTATTTGGAATTTAGTGGCAGATGTTGTTAAAGTTTGCGGACTGGCGGTAGTTAATGTAAAACCGAATTTTGAGTTAACCTAAATTTTATTCATTCTATAAATATTTAGGTAATTTTGTTGTGCCCGAATAATAGTACAATCTTTACAAGAACAAAAAAAAGAACGAACTATTGTTTTTTAATTTTCAAAAAATTTACTTTGTACTATTGAAAAATACTTTTTTTAAGTGTTTTCTTGAAACTGATATTACAACTTGATTTGGATAAAATTTGTGACTAAAATTCCATTCCAAAAGTTATTTTTTCTTCAATTGTTAATCAGTCTGATTTAAGAGATATTTAGATGTGCTGTGCAAGAGATTGTCTTTTTAAATCAATCATAAAAAACTTAGGTTCATTTCGGTAATCACTATTTGAGTGATATGCCGATTGGCTATTGATTTTCTTATTAACCACATATTTAAACGAAACTTCCACTATCCTTAAAATTTATGAATAGAATTTTATCCACCACACCCCCCGCTGTTTTTTATTTACAGCATTTTCATTCAATTACTATTTCTGGAAACTTAAGCCAATAGTTAACCAATCAATTTCAAGATTTTTTCACTTCTTGATTGGCTAATCCATTGTTTTATCATGTGTTCATGTCACTAAACAAAGATATTGGCACTCCGTTTCTTGCCCTGGCATTTCAATTTGTTAGGCAATAGCGCTATGGACTGAAACGACCAGAGCAAGAAATACTTACAAAAATTAATCTTAAAGCAAGGCCTAATAAAATATCAGTGTCAACCAGACAACGACCGCTAAAGACTTACCAATATTAATATGAAAAACTTCTACATCAGGTTTCTTTTATTAACTGTTTTAATACCGCTCCTGGTAGCAGGTAGGTTAAATTATTACAAAATTCTTTTACCTGCCGCAGAAAACATACCCACTGTTTCTCTGCTCAATGCAGTTAATTTTCAAAATGAACCTGAACAAGCCAATTATACATTATCCGGCATTTCTGATGGAAGCACAAGTGTTTTCAGTGAACCGTCAATTCCGGTAGTACAAAGTCAGTATCAGCCTAAGAAATGGTATGTTCCAAATTCAGTCCCCCAGCCTTTAGCAGAGGTTCAGCCTTTAATTGAGTCTGCTACTTTAGCAACTGATTCTTCAGGTGCCTTTTCCAATAATGAATCTACTATTGTTTCTGAACGCGATTCTGTTGCCAAAGCCCCGGCATTTGCCACTATTCATTCAACCGATGAAAAAGCAAATGGTAATGACCCTATTGTATTCAGGCTAAAAGCCAGCAAAGACTCCATTGCCATAGGTGAAGAACTGGAACTGACCATCACTGCTGAGCTACTGCCTGTATCACCGCAGCAACTCTATACTTTTGAAGAACTCAAAGACTATACCATAAAGGTAGTTTTACCTAATGGCTTTGTACAGACGGGCGGAGATTATTATGATTACCTGAGAGCCCAGTTGAATGCCAACACCCGGAAGCGAGTATATACTTTAAGAGGATACTTTACTTCGCTTCCTATTGATAACACCACGGGTTTTACGTTAATCAGAACCAATGGCGATTTTAACGATAAAAATACATTTGTAAAAAAAGCCGAACTGATCGTAACTGTGTATGATGCCCAAAAGTGCAAGTATGAAGCGTATCATTTAGGCAGCCATCAGTTTATAAAAGAGGGTAAAAACTATATTAGTTTAAGAGTAAAGGGCAATGACAAATATCTGTTTTCTGATGATGGTGTAAATTTTAGTACAAACAGCGAATTTGAGATTAAAGGCAATCGGTTTAACGGTTATGTAGTATCTGAGAGAAACCTTGGCTGCCCGCAATCAATATCAGAAGACTTGTATATTGATAAGGTAAAGGCGAGGGAGGCAGCAATAGAAACAAAAGGCGCATCTCTTTCAGATGCTATTCCAATTTGTAATCAGACAAGTAAAGTTATTATTCAGGATGGTTCTGCACCCACAAATGTTCCCAACTGGGGGTGTCTTGCAGGGAATTGTTCTCCACCTTCCAGAGTAACATGGATGTATTTTAAAGCATCAAACAATGGTGCATTTAAGGCTAATATTAAAACACGTTTAAAGCAAGAGAATAAAGATGAGAAGAATGGTGATAATGACTTAGACTTTATTGTTTGGGGTCCATTTGACAACAAGCCTGTTCTTACTGACTCTCTTTCTAAAACGCAATCAACTCCATTTGTGTGTGCAGGAGATAGAGTAGCTTCAGGCTGGTGTAGCTACAGCAGGAACCATGAAGAAAAAATAGATTTAAATTTACAAAAAGATAAGTTTTATGTCCTCCTTGTTTCCAATTATTGGGGTCCTGGTAATGGTCCTGACTATCAGACTTTTTTGGATTTAAATGTTACAACTGGTGCAGACAAACTTTCTTGTGAATTTTTGTGCGATAACCTTGATCTCTCAATAACGGCTCAGGAAGTTGGAGAACAAATTAAATTAATTGCACATTCTTCTCAATCAAACGTAAATTATGAATGGTCAAATGGAGCAACGACTAAGGAAATCTACGTTTCAAAATATGTTGCTACAACCTATACAGTAACTGCAAAAAGAACTGGATGTGCGAATGTAACCAAATCAATTGGTATTTCATCTTTTAAACCCACAATTACTGGCTTATCGGTTTCATGTCCTCAGTGTCCTACTCCTCAGCCAGTTACACTATCAACCAATTGTCCTGCCGGATCTCAATTTATTTGGGACTCGGATGAGGAGATGTATGGAACTGTGCCGCGCTTCATTGGTCATCCGACAATAACTGTGTATGAAGGAATTTATAACGTTGGTTGTTCCGGTAATTCGCCGTCCTGGTCTTCGTTGGAATCAAATACATTTACCGTTAAAAATTTCACAATACAGAATACATCAGGTTCAACAGAACTTTGTGATAAGGTAAAATCTATCTCCCTGACAGCCTTGAACTGTCCTGATAATAGTGCTGAAAGTGGATGGTTTGATGGTACTACGAGATTAAGCGACATTAATCGTCCATTTGTAGTTACTGCAGACAAAACGTACACTGCCCGGTGTAAGGTAAGTTCAACAGTAACATACCAGTTGCCCATTACCATTACCAAATGTACCATTACCCCGGCCATAAGTATTAAAGAAACAAACGGTACTTCACTATGCGCTGTGCCAGCAATTAATCTGGTGGCTGAGCCTAAAGTATGTCAGGCAAATACTGTTAGATGGCATAGCCAAGGAAAAGACTTTAGCGAGCCCAAAGCGTCTTTAACGCTTTCAGTAAAAGAGCAGGGTGTTTATTATGCTACCTGCTCCGTCACAATTGTTGGTGTAGTTACAACGGCCACATCAAATCAAATTATCATTAACAGCCAAACTCCATCGGCGCCAACGATTACAGGTAACCCGACGAATATAAGCCTGCCAGAGGTTGCTACTTTAAGTACTGATGGCTGTAAAGGTGTAAACGAAACTATAAAATGGTATAGAGTTGAAGAAAACGGGTATTCATTGCTGCCTATAACTGGAACGCCAGTTAAAATCGCTGATATTGGTGTTTACTTCGCCAGCTGCTTTAATTCAAATTGCGGCGAAAGTCCAAAATCTAACGAAATAAAAGTAACGGCAGGTTTAACCCTGAAACCTGATTTGCCAGGTTATGAGGCTGTGGCAGGCCAGACATTTGCAATTAAGGCAATGGGCTGCCCTGCACAAAATTCAAAAATACAATGGAAAAAAGATGGTGCCTATATTACGGATTCTGAAAACAAGAACCCGTTATCTGTAAGTGGGCCGGGTACTTATGCGGCGCGTTGTGTTCCTACCCACATTGCGGCTAATGCTCTGGAGACAGAATTTCAATTTACTACAATTACTATAACACTCAAACAGTATGATAAGCCGAAAATAACAGCAAATCAAACTGATGCTTACGATATTGACGTTGTTACACTTACAGCTTCAGGTTGCCCCGGCAATTATTCATGGAATATCAATGGAACAATAATTAATAATGTATCGACTGTCAATGTTACTGGCTCGGGTGCTTATCTGGCTGCATGCCTTTATTCGGGGCCTGTTACAGGCCCTTGGGAAAGAACCATCATTAATGCCAAAAATCTCGATAACATTCAGCTTACTTCAGACAAGGTAAAAGCATTTGAGGTAGAATCGGTGAGTCTTAATGCACTTGGCTGTAATGATTCCAGAGCAGGTATCCAGTGGAAATTTGGTGAAACCTATGTTTCCGGCAGAAACCAGACCGTAACAGGACCCGGTACCTATCAGGCGCGCTGCGTAATGGGTAACCAGACTAGCGAGTGGGTCTATATTACCATCCATCCGAATACAGTGGATGCCATCGCTATTTCGGCATCAAAATATAATGTTTATGATAACGAAAACATAACCCTTACTGCCTCGGGCTGTACAAGCAGTCTGGCCGGTGTGCAATGGGATATCTTCGGCGATATAAGAACAGGAAACACTACAAATGTAATCGGCGCCGGAACTTACCGCGCCCGCTGCGTTGTGGGTAATCAGGTGGGGCCATGGGCAGAGGTAATCTTATACATGCTTAAGGTACCGGGTGTGCAGATAACCACCAATAAAGACGCACCTGGCAACCCTGTTATAAAGGTGGGTCCGTTCGAGCAGTTTATTGCCACCGCAACGGGCTGTACTATGGGCTCGGTTCAGTGGGAAACCAAAGCGGGCTTTGTGTCAGGTTCACCGGTTACATTTACAGGGCCGGGCCGTTACAGAGCACGATGCGTGGTAACAGACAGAAGTGCAGGCCCCTGGAGCGAAATAAACATTGAAACTGCTCCGCCTGGTGCAGTAAACATGATTACCAGCAAGTCTTGCGTGTTTACTAATGAGGCATTTCTGCTCACAACCAATGGCTGTTCAGACGGAACCGTCAACTGGGTATTGCCATCAGGCGCCACCGAAATAGGCCGTACACTCAGCTCTGTTGGGCCCGGCACTTACAAGGTATTCTGTAACCGCTTTGGAGTAAGCGGCCCTGAAACATCTATTAATGTTACGGCTTGCCAGCCCGATGCCGCCAATATTGCCACCGACAAACTGTTGGCGCGCCCATCAGACCTGGTCAATGTAAGCCTGAGTGGTTGTAATCCGGCAACTTATTATGCCAAGGTTATTTTTGCTGATGGGTCTCATACCGTTAAATTCGAAAAAGCTTTTTCTGTACAGGGTCCTGTAAAAATTGAAGCAGCCTGTACGCTGCCCGGCGGGGGCATAGGGCCATTGCGCACTGCCGAAGTATTACTGGCACCCGGTGACGCCCTAAGAATAGTATCTAATAAAAAGCAGGTAGCTGTATCTGAAACCGCCACACTTACCGCCTACGGCTGTGACTACGGCCAGCTGCAATGGAAATGGGGTAGCAGCGGCACCGCTGGTAACGTTAACCCACTAACAGTATCAGGGCCGGGCTACTATTCTGCCCGTTGTGTAAACGACCCCGGCGTAGCGCCAGACTGGTCTATGATATACCTTGCGCCTGCCGGAGACATAGGCGCCATTGTAACAGGCGCTGCCAGGGTTTGCCCAAACAACCCTGTAACGTTAACTGCCACCGGCTGCCCGGTTGAATCTAACGGCCAGGCCTGGTATTACCAATGGTACACTGCCGAAAGAGGCTGGAACAACTTCAGCCAGAGTATAACGGTGTATTTGCCGCAGACAGTAGCCGTAAGGTGTAACAAGCCCGACAATAGTTATTACAGCGACCCCAAAGAAATATCCATAGAGTCGCCGTTTTCAGAGAGTTTCAAGGCATCTAATAACGGCCCTGTAACTACCAACGGCAGTGTAACGCTGACGGCCACGGCTATTGAAGGGGCTACCTATAAATGGTATTACCCCGACGGCACCGAGGTGGTAGCCATTGCCAACAAAATTACCTTTGGCGCTGGTGGAAGAACCGTAACCATTACTAACCCCGAGGTTACTTACAGCGGAGTATATACCGTAAAAGCAAAGGTAAGCGGCGCAAACCCTGATGCCTTTTGCGAAACCACTGGCACTACCGATTTGATGGTGTCTTTGTGTGATGATTTTGTACTACGCGCCCAGAACCCTATAACCGGTGAATACACCAGCCGGATGCCGCGTAAACCTAACACCCGCGACCAGTTTGATAAACTGGTAATAACCCTTGAAACCTACGACGGCGTTAGACCACTATACCTGAAACCGGTTTGGACAGGGCCTAATGGCTCTCCGCAACAAGGCGCGGATGCCTTGACAGTGGAAGCCCCGGTGATGGGTACTTACAAGGCAACCATTGCCGCCGGATGCGAAGTGGTGCTGGATATTTCTTCTCAGCCTTGTACACTGCTGGATGACTCCTTTAAAAACTGCGGTGATACAGGAGCCGTAGGCACAATAGATAATAACAAACTAAAAGCATTGTCGGTAGGGGATTATTTCAATGCCGGAGACTACGAAGTAAAAGTAACCGAAGTAACCGGTAACGAAGTAAACGGTTGGACAGGTAAAGGCTATACCACTCTAACCATAAAAGGAGACGCACAGACCGATGTAGCCGTTGAGTTTACTGGTATACAGATAGACCAGTGTTACCAGCTGAAATCAGGCATTACCAACAAAGTATCAGTACAGTATGACCCAACGTGGGGTAATTTCATTGAGCCTAGTAAGTTTATTGAGTTGTTGGGTGATTTCTATGAAGATTTTGAAAAAGCCGCACAGACTTACGGAGCTTCGTCAAGTTCAATAGAAAGTAAAGAAGCTGCGGCAATGCTTCTTGAATCCGGACAAAAACTCAGAGACTCCATTCAGGACGATTATGCACTTACTGATGCTGAAAAAGCACCAGCACTTGCGGAATTGGACGAATTGTTGAGCAGTTTAAGTGCATACAGTTCATCTAATACACGTGTGGCTAGCACCTCCTTTGACTTTCCGTGGGGACGTGATTTGGTAACGTCCATTTACGATAAATATTTAGGGAAATACTTTACAAAGATAAGTCAGGCACTTAGCTCAAGTCCTGTAGATGGCGGATTTATTCCTAAATCTTTATATGAAAACGACGGTACACTCGCCTTTTATAGTGGACTTCTTGATGGGGGTTATATTGCACTTAAGGAAACAGGTACTTCTGTATGGCAATTAGCAAAGGTTGTTAGCTGCCTGAACGCCACCGCTTTTTTTAGGGATGATTGCAAAAAAATGGTTACAGATTCCTGGGAGGCTGTTCAAGGCCTGGTGGGTCTTTTTAATAAAGATGCATTTGAAAAAGTATGGGGTGGCGTTGTAACGCAAGTTGGGAAGTTTATAGAAAACAATGTGGGTATGGCGCCAATGAACAGATATTACAACGGGCGCACAGCTTTTGAGATAGCGTCTATGTTTATTGGAGCCGGAACAATAACAGTTGGTCTGAAAGCCATGAAAGCGGCTAAGCTCGCCGAAGTGGTACAAAAGGTATCTGAAATATCTAACAAACTTGACGTTACCTCAAAAATAATGAGTAAGGCCGGCGTTGCTTTTAAGAAAGGAGCTGGTAAAACAGGTAAGTTTATAATTCGTAATGCAACGGGTGGTATTGCTGGCGAGGCGATGGAGTATGTAAACGGAGTTTATAAAAAAGTTAAAAAGAAAACTTCTGCACATAACCAGTATCTGGGTACTATAGAGGGTGAGGTGGAATTTGCCGATGGTACTAAAGGAAAAGGAACTTATGACCTTTGGGGGATATGCGCAATTGGTAGTAATTTGCGTGTAAATGCTAATCCCCCGAAGGGTAAAAATTGCGATAATGTTAGTGAAGTTGGAGTTGAACTCGCTAAGAATGCAAAGAGTGTTATTCCTAAAGGATTTACACAAACAAAGAAATTTGGCTATCAGCATGGTCAAAAAGTTTATGAATATAAAGGGAAGTATTATTCAAAGGATGTAGATTCTCATAATGGTGGTGCTTGGAAAGTATTCGAAGAAGTGGGTGGTAAGTTAAAAAGGATAGGAACAGCAGACGAAAACCTTAATATTTTTAAAAGATAAGAATGATGAGTAAAAATTTTATCAATTCTGAAAATTTTGATATACTGCTTCTTAAATTATTGAAAAGTAAGAAGGGTAAAAATATAATAACAGGTAGGTTTGATATAGAAAATATTGAATTAAAAAAGAAGGCTGGCTTCATCATTAAATTCATCTTATCTATTAAATGTATTAAAACTGTAACCTATAAAATTCTTTACTGGGAAAATGATGAGGTTTTGAAAGAGTTCTTCAATAATTCTAGCAATAATAACTTCAATATTAGTATTTCATACAATTATGGTAAAATTCCTGGTGTTATTTTCGTAGAAGATACAGATATAGATGAATTCTTTTTAAAATTATTATTGGAGAATCATTTTAATTATGAAATGGCTAAAGAGCCAGCACTTAACTTAAGGATTCAAGTATGTATAAATCAAGAAGAGTTTATAACAGTATTAGACATTTATGACGATAGAGGGTTTGATATATTCTATCTAATGTTGCCACTAAGTAAGCAGAGAAGAGCAAAAATATAATTTCTTACTGTTGCGACTTGAAAGAAATTGACAAAGAGTATTTAACTTCTTAATTAAATGAGGAAAAGATGAAGCAATTAGAAGGAGATGTTAACAGCGATAAAGATTATTCAAATAGTCTCGAAAAACGCAAGAAAGTTTGAAATACAGTATTTAGAAATATGTTTTTAACCAAAAGTAAAAAGAGCATAAAATTACCAAACACCATCCTCACTGTGATATTTAAAGAGAAAAACCTATAAAATGAAGCAATTCTACAAACCTATATGTAAAATCTGGGCTTTGCTGTTATTAGTATGCGGCTTTACGTTGGCGGCTCATGCCAGCGATGACGGGCCGGGTACTAAGAAAAAGGAGTCAGATAAACCACTACCCGCTGCTGTGGCAGTGGATGAAGCTGCGGTACCTAAAGCGGCAGTAAATGCAGAGCTGCACAAGGCATTTGCCAAGCTACAAACCCAGCTGAGTGCGCAGGGCTATGTAGACAAGATGGAGGACCTGAAGCTCTTTGTACCCCCCTCTGCCACAAACGACAGAAGCGCCGCAGCCAAGGTTTTCAATCATCTTGACAACAACCCAGACAAGGTGCTGGCAGACATCAATTATGATGATCTGTTTAAGGTACCTGTGGGTATTAAAGAGGTTATCTCAGACAACTCAGAAATAATGCTGGGCATCAGCGAGGTCAACTTTTTCAGCGACCACGCCGAGGCCACCATATTTGTGAGGTACAAGTTTATGCTTGATAACCCCGATGTAGAGCAAAAAGAGAGAGATTTGTTCTTTGGGGTATCGGGTGTCAGAATCAGCCGGAGTGGCGGTATGAAAGGCACATCAGGCTCACCTATCAAACTGGTATTACTGGGAGATTTTCCGATACCGATGAAAAGCTGGACCATGACCCTGAAAGGGGCAGCCAGTGCTGCCAGTGCCGATTTAAGCAAGACCTTTATACAATACGATTGCGGTAAGTTTGCAGGTCTGAGCATAGCCGCCGATGTGGTGTTCCCAAGAAATGTGATTGTCCCTTTCAATGAAACCACACGTGAGGTAATAGCAGGTAATGAAAGAGTAACGCTTCAAACCTATAATAGTAGCTCCGGAATCTGGGTCGGGCCAACAGGTTTAAGAGACCTGGTTATACCTATCAACACAAACAAAGCCTTTGCTGTGGCCGGTTTTGAAAAATTCGGCTTTAAGTTACAGAATGCTATTATTGACTTAAGCGATAAACAGATGGGTATGCCCGGCACAGCATTTCCGGCTGCCTACTCGGGTGATAAAGATGAAAAGTGGAGGGGCTTGTATATCGGTAGCCTGAGTGTGTTATTATCCAAAGAATTCAAAAGTCGCAGTAGCGGGGGTAATGTTACGCCTTTTAGCTTGAATGTAAGTAATACCATTATAGACCGCTCAGGTTTTACGGGGCAGATAAGTGCCACAGGAAATCTGGCAGACTGCGACGCCTCTAAATGGCGGTTAACCCTCAACTCTTTGAATCTTGGTTTTGTACAGAACAGACTCACCAACGGAGGCTTTGGCGGGGGTATAAGCACCCCTATGACGGGCGATGGCGATTCGGACTTGTTTCAGTATGATGCCAGTGTCAATCAGGATGGTAGTTTTCTGTTCTCTGTCAATACAGTAACAAACACAGAAATTAACTTTAAATGCTGGCCTGCTAAAGGAAAAATATATGCAGGGTCTAAGGTTGAGCTGCTGGTACAAAACGGGCAGTTCTACCCATCGGCATACCTGAGTGGTGAGGTGAAGATTGGAGGCAAATACACGGCGTCAGAATCTGACAGTCCAACCTACACCGACAGCGAGACCATTAATTTTAAAGGTATTCAGTTTACTGGGCTGAGTGCCAAAAGGAATGTAACTACCGGGAATATGGAGGTAGGCCTTGAGGGCATTGAGTATGTAAGTAGCGATAATTCCCGAATTGCTAACTTTCCTGTAGTGGTTACAAAATTAAGCAAAGAAGCCAATGCCAATTCGAATATCATTAACATTGGCATGGGGTTGAAAATATCACTGGCACAAAACAGATTCTCCGGTACCAGTACCTTTACACTTAAGTCGGAGTACATTCCTTCTACCGGGAAACTCAAATTTAAAGGGTTTCAACTGAAAAGTATCAGAATCAATGGCTCAACCACGGCTATGGATTTTCTGGGCTATGTAAACATTTTTGACAACGCTACCGATAAAGGCTTTGATGGAACTCTGATAGTGGCCATGAAAAAGCCATTTCCATTTGGGGTAGATGCGCAGGTAAAGTTCGGATACGACAAGGCCAATAATTACAGATACGGTTACGCCAGTTTTTATGCCTCTAGCGCCCCTTCAGTTGTTACTTATAATACTTCCGGAGACCCCATAATAACACCAGGCACCACTTCTTCCGGGTCTATTCCAACCGGATTTCTTGACCTCGGTATCAACGGTGTAGGTTTGGGTGTGTATTTTAACATGAAACCTGTGCTGAACGGTACGGATATTGAATACATCAAAGACAAAAATATTGCATTTGGCTTTAAAGCCATGGTAGGCATTCAGAATAAGGCAGGAACTTCATTAAAGCCTACGTTTCTGGGTAGGGTAAGCATTGATTTTTCAATGAACAATAATGGTGGTATAAACAACATTGCCTTGTGGGGTAATGGTGTTTTTACCAGTGAGTACAGAGCGCCGGATTTAAAGACTGACTATGTTAAAATGGCCACCGGCAATTCATCAACAGGTTTATCAACTGAAGAGGCCACTAATAAGGTTCCTCCTCATACACAGAATAGTGTCTCTACCAAAGCCAGAACCAGGCAGACACAGGCAGACATAGAGTCGAAAGGCGATATAGCGGTTGCACTGGGTTTTATGCTTGATTTTGAAAAGAAATTTTTGCACGCAGAGGCTGAGGTATATATCAATACCTCAGCAGGGGGTATGCAACTGGTGGGTATTAACAACGGGTTGGCAGGAAGAGGGGTAATTCATATTGGTGGAAAACTTAACGGAGGCTTTTATGTCCATCTGGGTTCATACTACAATCGCATTGGTATCAGACTTGGCAATTTTGCTGAGGCATCGGCTTATTTAATGATAGGAAGAGGCGTTCCAAGCTACATACCGGTTGACCCTGACGTACAGGCATTTTTTGGCTATTCGGGCAGCGATGCGCCAAGTACCAGCCGGAATTACTCCGATATAAGCACAGTTGCTAACGGAAACGGATTTGCATTTGGTGCGAAAATAAAGATGCAATATAACCTGGATGGTGGTATTGGGTACATAATTGGTGATGCCACCGCAGGCCTTGATGTGATACTGGCCAGTAACCCTGCCTGTAATAACAAGTTCAGAGCCAACGGCAGGTTGTATGGTATCGTTAATGCCAGAGCAGGTATTTACATCTTTAGAAAAAAAGTGCAGTTATTTAGTGCGGGTCTGGGCGTTTTGCTGGAGGCCCAGGGCTTTGCTCCATCGAAGTTTAACGGGCAGATTGGCCTTAGACTTACCAAACGGAAGACACTCAACTTTGGCGTTACCCTGGGTAAAGACTGCTACGGTATTTAATGCTTATGCCACAAAGATTTAAAAACATGAAAGTTTACAAACATATATTTACCCTTTGCTTTTTATTGTTCTTCGCAGATACAGCCTTTGGCCAAAATGCCTTTGATTTTAAGTATCTGACCAAAACCAGCCCGTCGAATCAGATTTTAATGCGTTGGATGCCCGAAGACTCTGCCAAGTGGAATATTGCCACACAAGGCGGTAGTTTCAGGCTGATCAGGAGGAAATATAGCACCAGTGATACAACGGGAACCCCGCTGGAAACAATTACTACCTCAAATCTGAAACTGATATCAACAGACTCATCAACCACAGCCTGGCAGGCCAATTGGAATGACCTGTTCTATAAACTTCTGTTTAATGCATATTATCCGTTCAGTACTAACCCCAACCCAAGTAAGGACAACCTCATCAGCGGAGCGCTTTCAGAAAGGCACTTTATGGCTTCGCTTGCAGCAGATTTAAGATACGGTGCAGCAAAGCTGGCCGGGTTAGGATATACTGATACCAATGTAAGTACAGGCGTTTTTTATACTTACAGGGTAGAGTTGCTCAACAGTTCAAGCGTTGTTCAGGCCAGATATACTTCGCCACCTATTCAGGTACAGAACACGGTTTTGCCACAGCCGAAAGGCCTAAAGACTGTAAAAAATAAAGACTCGAAAGGGCGGGTAATTCTGAAGTGGGGCGTAACCACCAATGAGGAAGATGACAGCGAGCGGAAAATATATGCAGGCTATTACATTGACAGAGCCGAAAAGTTGACAAGCGACGCTAACTGGGGAGCCTTTAAACGTTTAACTGTAGATTCGGCCAATAACTCCTTGCCATTTATAAACTTTACTGAGCTGAATGCCAACTACTATTCAGACTCAATACTGAACACAACCAAGATGTACCGGTATAAAGTAACGGGTATTTCTTACTTTGGCGACGAGGTTGCCAGTACAACCAAAGACACAACAATTTATCGGGAACTGAAAGAGATTCCGGGTTTTACAGATATTGAAAGAATAGGTGCAAACTATAAATTTACATGGCAATTTCCGATAGCCACTACCCAGACTACCGAGCATCTCAATAATATTAACGGGTATGTAATTCAGGCATCAAAAACTGACACTTTGTTTGCGGCCAATTCGGTTGTTTCAGACACTACGGCTATCACAAAAACCTTAACCACCCTTAACATACCTGCTTCTACCATATTTAATAAACTAAGCGATACCACAAGCTCTGTTTATTTCAGAATAGGGGCGCTGGGCATTGGTGGAGACACCACTTTCTCGCTGGCGTATATTGTTACCCGTATAGACAGAACCCCACCTGCCGCACCTACAGGCCTTGCTATTAATACAATAAAAACAGATGGCGATTACCGGATTACTCTTTCCTGGAACGCCAATACAGACCCAGACCTGCTGGGTTATCAGGTTTACAGGCAAGTTGGTACCGAAACTGAAAAGATTTTTCTGGGCAGAGGTATACGAAAGGTGTTGAACGTGGTAGATACCCTATCGCTGAATATGGAGTTTCCGCAGTTTAAGTATGCCGTAATGGCCTATGATTCAAATTATAATGAATCTTTGCCCACCTTTATTACGCATCAGAAGCCTGATACCAGACGGCCTATGCCTCCCATCATAAAAAAGCATGGGTATAACAGTAATGGCAAACTGAAAATCTATTTTGACCAGAGCCCTGAAAAACAGATAGCAGGAAAGGTAATACGCCATGAGATTGTCAGAAAAGAACTGACAAATTCAGATTGTAATTTTCAGAGGGTTAAATACTTTACCGCCACCGATAATACGGTAGAATGGGAAGACCCAACTGCTTTGGCTGGTAAATCGTATGTCTATAGTATTATTGCTTACGATGGCACCAACAACCGGTCGTGCTTTAACACTCCTAATCTGGCACCTGCCATGCCTGCCGATACCGCGCTTAATAACAGTGTAGAGTGTAATTGTATGCAATTGTATGTGGTGTCATTGCCCGACACCCTGAAAAGACCAATGCCAACCCCTTTTACAGCTGTTGCCATGCACTCAATCAAAAGCGTTCAGCTAAACTGGGGTTATACACCGAATGCTGCCAAAGAATTTGAAATTTACAGAGCTGAAGTAAAAACGCCTGAAGAAAAACCGTCACTTCTAACGGTGGTTTCAGCAGGCGATACCACTGCATATAGCTTTGTAGATGAAAAAGTAGAGTTTACGAAAGCCTATAAATACCAGATAAGGTCTGTTACCGAAAATGGCAATGTTTCAAACTGGAAAGAAGTTCAGAGTGAAGTTCTTAAAGATTTAAAGTTGGAGCTGGACAAGTATGACCTGGTTTTTTCAAACAAGGCTCAGTCAGTAAGTATTGCTGTAACATCAAATACCAGCTGGCAGATATCAACAACCGACTCCACCTGGCTTAACCGGTCGATTGTTTCGGGGGTTAATAATGGTACTTTTACGCTTAGTGTAACTGCCAATGCCGGCGAGGAAAGAAAGGGAACCATCAGAATCTCTATTGATGGAATAGTAAGAGAAATAGATGTAAGACAGGCCGGTGTGTCAAATGGCACTGGTTTACTGGCTCAATATTATAACCGAATTTCTGGTATAGTTGGTCAGGATTCACTAGCCATCAAAACCATATCACCTGATTTAATTAGGGTTGAGCCAACAGTAAATGTAAACTATGGTGGCAATCCGGTTCCTGGTATGCTACTCGATTTCATGATTATCTGGGAAGGCTACCTGGAAGTGCCAGATAACGGTATCTACACGTTTTATGCAAATATGGATGATGGAATGAGGGCATTTATTAATAACGAAAAGATAGTTGATTCTGAAATAAATAATTTTGATATTGAAGTGCAAGGCCTTAAAACTTTAGAATTGAAAGCCGGATATAAATACCCTATCAGAATTTTTGCATGGGATATGGGAGGAGTTGGGGCATTCAGGTTGAAATGGTCTAGCAATGCTGGTATTTCTAAACAAATAATCCCTCAACAATACCTGTATCCGAAGTATACACCAACGGCAAATGAATCAGATTTGCTACATAACAAGTGCTTTGTTATCAGAGGTGTGGCCAACGATAAAGTGCTACAGATGATGGAAAATTATACTACCCAATTTAGAGGTTATACCGGAAACAAAGACCAGGTATGGAAATTAGAGAAGGTTGGTGATTATTACAAAGTTATTTCAATGTCAGATTTCCAGGGGAAAATCCTTGAGGCATTTATACCTTTTGGCGAGCATCCGGCCAAAATAGTAAGCACCGGTTTTTTTAGTGACAAAATCTCACAAAAATGGACCATAACACCTTCAGAAAATGAACGTTTCAACTTCAGACAATATAACCAGAATTATGGAATCGACTGGACAGATGAAGGTGGATTTACAAAAGCCATTACATTTACAGGCTCTTACCGTGAGTTTAAATTTCAGCCGATAGGTTGCCCGACTAACTCAAATACTTTAATAGTTGATAAAAGTTCGCTTGTTTTCGGCTCTGCGGGCGGAACAGAACTTGTTAATGTAACATCAAGCAAATTTTGGTCAGCCACGGTTAACGAAAACTGGATAAACACAAATCCGTATAATGCTTATGGAGACAAACAGATTAGTGTAACCGTTCCGGCCTATACAGCAACAGAAATTTCAAACAGAGTAACAAAGTTTGGTATTGTATCTATTAAAGGAGAGGCTGCTTCTCTAACCGTTTCAGTTAGACAGACACCACCACCTAACGGAACCGGCCTGACAGCCAGGTATTTTAATACTACATCTTTTAGTGGTATGAACCAGACAACCCCGGCTGTAACCAAAATTGACCCTAAGATTGACTTCGAATGGGCTTTATCACCCGTGGCAGGTGTAAATAATGATTTTTCTGTGAGATGGGAAGGGTATATAGAACCACCAGTAAGCGGAAATTATACCTTCTACGGTGCCGGAGATGATGGCGTCAGGTTATGGATAAACTCTGAACAATTAATAGATGATAATACTTCGCATCCGGAAACCGAGTTTACAGCTACCAAAACTGTGTATTTACAAGCCGGACAAAAGTATTCAATAAAATTTGAAATCTGGGATGGCGGTTATACTGGCGCAGCCAGACTTCGATGGTCGAATGATAAGGGATTAAGTAAACAAATCGTTAACACGATTTATTTATACCCTCAGTAACCTTAGAAATGACATATTTAATTTTATTGGGTTTCATTATGCCAGCCTGGCAATTTAAGCTGGCAAGGTGAAATTGATAGTTACAAGCTAAATAGGCTTCAAATCGATATCAGACTGAATGGTATCGATTTGCCTTTTTTTTGAGTATAATTGCTAAGTGTGGGTGCCAAGTCTCAACTACTAATTGTTGATAGGTAGATTTCTGTAATTCCTTTATCGTAAAATTACTTAATCCTCAAATTTTTAATAGACTAAATCAGTTGTTTTCTTTAAACAGGTAGAATTTTGTATGAATTACCCACTCAAGCCTTTTCTTGAAACAATCTATCATTTGCGTGCTAATGAGCACATTACCCTCTATGAAAAATTGAAGGATATTCCTAATGAAGAGAAGCAGGAGGTTATAGTTTTTTTGAAAAGTGAATACGAGAAGGAAAGTGTTGATTATCCTTTTACGCCTCCTGCCTTTTCGTCGTCGGCGGCACTATGGGCAGCTAAAACGATATATGCAGTAGCACAGCTATTTGTTTATCGTGAAAAAAAACCGGCTGAGCTACACTTACTTGTTCCACCCTACATAGGCAGTATAGATGCGTCCGTTATGCTATCGGCTGACTTATGCCTGCGCTTTTTGCCAACGTTGAAAAATGCGCTCGAAGAAATAGATGTAAATGACCCACTGATACCCTTAGTAGAACAATATCTTAAACAATTTCCTTATTCAGCTATAGACATTTACGGAGAATTTTTTGACGCGAATATAGAAACCATTATTGAAAATAATTGCCTTAAGCAGCTTTATCTAGACAGAATTACAGAAAGAAAGGCAGCAGAATGGGCAGAACAACCCGACATGAACAGCGCATTACTTGCTAATTTGGGCAATTATCAAAGTAGTTTATGGCGCGAATTCACTAACCAAATATCAACGCCCTAGGGCAATCATCTAAAGTATATATGGCTACTGTAGAAAAATTAAACAAGGCATTAACGGAGCTTAAAAGCATTTTTGTAGGCAAGAACGAAATAATAGATTTATTAGGAATTGGCCTTGTAGCCAGAGAAAATGCCTTTTTACTGGGGCCTCCGGGAACAGCAAAAAGTGCCATTGTAAGAGCCTTGTCAGAAAGAATAGCACAGGGCAAAAATTTTGAATATTTACTTACCCGTTTTACGGAGCCTAATGAGATATTTGGCCCTTTTGATATTAAAAAGCTAAAGGAAGGCGAACTTGTCACCAATACAGAAGGCATGTTGCCTGAGGCATCAATGGTTTTTCTTGATGAGATTTTCAATGCCAACTCTGCCATTCTAAATAGCTTGCTGATGGCGCTTAACGAAAAGATTTTCAGAAGAGGCAAAGAAACCAGAAAACTACCGGCACTTATGTTTGTAGGGGCCAGTAACGTACTGCCTGAGGATGAAGCCCTCAATGCGTTACTTGATCGTTTCCTTATTCGTATTAAATGTGATTATGTTAACCCCGACCAGTTGAATGAAGTGCTCATAGCTGGGTGGAAATTAGAGAATTCTATTGCCAGCGAGCTTGCTACCATAGATGCAGAAGAGATAATACAATTACAGGCATTCTGCAAGAATGTAGAACTGAAAGGCATCCGCCAGCAATATGCAGACCTCGTGCACACCCTTAGAAACACAGGTATAAAAGTATCTGACAGAAGGGCTGTAAAACTTCAGAGTCTTATTGCCGCAAGTGCATTGATGTGCGGCCGTAAAGAGGCAACTCTTTCTGATTTATGGGTACTCAAATACATTTGGGATACCGAAGAACAGATAGAAGTGCTTGAAAGCATAATAAATAAGGTTATAGAGAAAGATACAAATGCAGCGGCACATCCGCAGGCCGCATTTAATAAGGCTCCGAATCCTGAGGAGGTAATTAAAGATGTGCGACAACTTGCCGAAAGATGGGAGGATAGCTCACTCTCTTTTGAAGAGAAAAATGTTATAAAAGATAAACTCCGTTACTTGCAGACCCGTTGCGACTGGATTAAGAACAACGAACAAAAACAATATATACAACAAGAAATTGAAGCCTTATGGCAGAAAATACTGCAAACCCTATAAAAGATTACCTGCTGGAGATACCTGCTGCCCATAAAGAAACATTGGGCTCCATCAGGCACTGGGACAATCTAAGGGCAGCTTTTGAAGGAGACACTCTATGGCTAAAGGATATTAACTCTGAGCAGGCTGACAGCGTTTTAATTAAAGGGCTGCCATATAGTAAAGTATATTATTTGAAAAACGGGCTTCTTTTTTTAAAAGATAGCCTTTTGCCGGTAAAGAAATTACCTCAGGGCATGCTGTGGTCGCCATTGGCTTACACTTTACCTTTAACGTTACCATCGTTTAACCATAATTATTTTGGTATAAGACAAAAAATTGCTATCAGAATAGTGGCTGCTGATAAAGAGCAGCCCGTTTTTGCCCTGCTTGCAGACAAAAAAAACGCTGGGGAATATATACAGACTGCGCCAAAAGTAAGGCTCAACAAGCTAAAATGGGTGGGCATCGACGATAATCTGCTCATTGCAGGTACACCATTACTGCCTTTGCCCGGGCGCACCTACTGGCTAAATAATGATTTTTTACTGCCATCAGGTTTTGAATTTGAATTACCTCTGCTTGCCAAAAAGCTAAAACAGCAGATAGACCCGATGAACAACATGGTTATTTTATGGCAGGATGACAACACTTACATACCTATAGAAAAAGAGGCTTTTGTGCAGCTCTCTATAAGTTCATTTCGTTTAACCTATCCGCAGGGTAACTAATATGGATTTTCAGAATTATTTCCAGTCGTATGACAATTATTTTTGGGAGTGGGAAAACGAATTACATGCGGCTAACAGCGTTTTTGAGACCCTTTCAATACCTGAAGGCAATACCATAGCCTACGAAAGCTTTGTGATGGAAACCCTTGAACTGCTTTCGTTAGATGGTTTCCCACCGTTTGGCTCATTGCTGCTGGCACTGATAGCCACAAACCCTACAGCTGAGGACTCACTCATTAACGTCTTTGAGATAATAGACAGGAGTCAGACTGTACAGAAAGCACAAGAATATCCAAAAAGTTTTACAAATGCCCATAACTTTCTGAAAACCCTTACTGAACTGCCTCCTGAATTAAAAACAGGCGATAAGAGAAAGCAAGTATTGCAGGCAATTTTTAAAGGCTGCCATAATCGGGTTGCAGATTATAAGGCACAAATTATAATGCGCACTTATAAGACTAATAAGCGTTTGCTTATAGAGTGCGCCGAAAAAAAGCTTTTTCCAGAAACTAATATTAAAAGAGACCTTCATACACTGGCATATTTGCATGTAAAATATCCTACAACTGAGTCTGTTTTAGCTGCTATAACAGGTTTACCTGAGCCACTGCCTGCGCTTAATGAAAGAATCATGGAGCAGGAACCCACCCCCGGGCCATCGCGAAGTTTTGTAGATGAGCTTATCCATGAGCGCAGGACATTCCAGATTGGCAGTCTTATTCATCGTATCTGGGGAGGGTTGAACATACCACTCCATCATTCTGCACCAAGCCACCAGCCTTTGGGTGGTGTATCCGACCTTGCCAATAAAGGTGATTTTGATAAATTGCTAATATCTGAGTTCGCCAATGATGATGAGGTTTTTATGACGCGTATTGCTAATAACGAAGCACTGTACTTAAAAAGAGAGGTACCTCCTGAGACTGACAAATTAGTACGCCTGCTGTTGATAGACTGTTCACTTAAAAACTGGGGTACTCCCAAAATACTTGCGTTCGCATCGGCTTTGGCAATTGCAACCCATCCAAAAACAGATATTGAATGCAGGATATTCACTTTGGGAAATGGATATAAGGAAGTAGTTGCAGAGACGGTTATTGATGTGATAGATGGCCTTAACAGTTTAGGTACAAAACTGGATACAGCTGCTTTACTTAATGAGATACTGACAATCAATACTGACCTGAAACACTCGGAGTTCTTTTTAATAACATCAGAAGATGCTCTTTCATCTACTGATATGCAACGAGCATTAAGCGAAAACTATGATAAGATAAAATATATAATTACAGTTGAGGCAGATGGGAATATTAACTTTTTTAAAGTACAAAACCGTGGAAGGAAACTGATACAGCATATTTATTTGCCGCTGGAAGAACTATGGAGCCAAAAGCCCTCACCTTCAGGTAAAACACAGCAGCCACACGCCACTAAAGTGAGGGGCAATACAACACCTGATTTGAATTACCCGATACTATTGCCACCACCTAAAAAGAGTATTGCCGTTTTCTCACTTAATAAAGACGTGTTTTACCAGCTTACAAATTCCGGACATTTGTTTAAAACTCAGGTAGAAATACCTGCTGATGCCCATCATTACTTTAGACATCTCAAAGGTGCAGAACTAATGCTCCAAAACCTTTCAGTCAGTCAAAACGGTAAGTATGCCTTAGAAGTAAATGAAGTTGGCGATTACATACTTGCCGCTTTTTATCCAAATAAAATGTATGTGAGTGTTCTCAATCTTAATACCGGAGAATTTCATAAGCAAAAAATCCAATTAAAAGGTCAAGCTTACGACTATTCAATTTTTTATAATAATGGCTTCTACCTTTTTAACAAAACTATAAAAGAAAACTTCAAATTAATTGTTCAGAACGAAGCACTGCATATCAAGCATGTTGAATCATTAGAACACTTAAATGGTTTTTTTATGGAGGTTAAAGAGAGGATTGATATATTTGAGAAAGGCAATGTTGGGAATGATATATTGCAGAACTTCAATCCTTTATTCGTCACGAAAAAAAAACAATTACATCTTGGTAAACATTGTCTCGCTTTTGATAAAAGATCTTCTAATTACACCCGAATCAGTTTAGTAACAAGCAGAGATTTTGTGCCCGCAATAGAAAGTGTCTATGAAAAAAAAGAAAACAGGTTTCTTTTTCCTGATGGCAGTATCATACAACGAGACAAGTTGGGGATGCTGATATTTATAAGTAGTGATAGGAGTATACCAACTTTCTACTTGCCTACTACACTGAATACTGAGCTGGCAATGGCCACAGACTCTTGTTTTGCAGGCAGTAAAGACTATTTTAAAGAAGAACCTGCGCATATGGAGATAATATCAGTAGAAGAATTTGAAAAGAGATTTTTACAGCCATTTATAAATACTATTCTAAGCCATGGTGTTTGAGATTAAGCCCTTTCATAAAAATAGTTTTCCCCGAAAGGGAATACTCATAAAAGGCTCTGATGCCCGGGAATGGCTGCAAGGCATATATAAATTGGGCATTGACCCTGAAAAGGCCCGGATATATGCACTGCCTGATAATACAGCCAATAAAATATTCGGTTGCCTTGTTGTACCCGAAAAGGGGATAGAACCTATCGATATTGGCAGTAACAACTATATGCAGTGTATCAATAACAAGCTTTTTATTCCTGAAAACACTATCACTTTTCCTGAAATCAGTCAGGCAGAATGGTCACGGCAATTTTCAGGCCATGCTTATGTAATGCATCCGCATATAGGTATGGTAGAACTAACAGAAGAAATTGACTGGAGCCAGCTAATAAAATTACCAGATGTAGCAGAGGCAGAAATAACGCGCCCTTCTGAAGGCATTTATATTCCTGATAAGCTTCACTCGATCAGTATACAGGCTGATGAAAACAGCCTTGCCAAAAGTATAGAAGAACAGGTAAAAACCGATGCGGCTTATGACCTGTCTTTAAATATTGATAAATTAATGAAGGGCAATCACAGGGAGGTTGATAAACTATTGGAACTTCTGAAGAAACATCCTGAAAAGGCTCTACTATTGGGTATTCCGCTTGATGTTATGGGTAGTTATCGCGGTGGAGGAGACGGAAAGTTTAAGTTTGGTAAAACGATAGGCGGAGAATCAAGAGAAGGGTCAAAAATTGGTCTGGCAGCCAGAATATGGGTATTGATTGCTGCCATAGTTTTTATAGCAGTATTTTTTACCAATAAAAAGGATGCTTCTTCAATCCCTGTAATTTTGATAGCCATCTGGTTAATTTATAAAGCCTTTAAGGCATCACCGGATGGAAACAGGCGTTCTTCCAGGGCTGCCAGAATAGATATGTCCAAATTTGAAACATTACAAAACCAATATGAAAAGCTTGCCAAAGATTTTGTTGCTCAGAAGGAATACCATAAGGCGGCAGCGGTCTATCTAAAATTGCTGAATAACCCGTTCATGGCAGGTCAGGTTTTAGAAGAAGGAGGCTACTATGGCGAAGCAGGAGCTATTTACCTGAAGCATTGCAAAGATAGAGACCGGGCAGCAACGTGTTTTGAGAAAGGCCGCCTATATATGAAAGCCATAGAAATTTATAAAGAATTGCAACAGCCTGAAAAAGTAGCCGACTTGTATACACTGCTAAAGAATTCGAAAGAAGCCAACCGCTATTATGAAATGGTTATTGAAGATTACATAAAAAACAAACAGTATGTAAGAGCCTCAATTATCTATCGTAAAAAGATGAAACAGCCTTTAAAAGGGCAAGCGCTTCTTCTGCAAGGCTGGCACCAGAACCTGGATGCCTACAACTGCCTTAATAATTACTTCGTAAACATTGAAAATACTGAACTGCTGATAAATGAAATAAGACGTTTTATGCCAATGAACTTGAAAAAAGCAAGCAAGAAACCTTTTTACAGGTTATCAAGATTGAATTTCATAAACACCCATCGATTCAGGTGCCTTTGAGGGACATTGCTTATGAAATTGTTGCTGACTGCATTGAAGCTCAGCCACGAATTGCATCCGAGCTTTTAAACTTTAATCCGAAGGACAAATCCCTGACTAAAGATATAATGAAGTTTAAGGCATCTAAAATGGGAAAACCATAACCTTAGGTGCTTTTTGCATGTGCAAAAGCATGAAAGGTGAAATCATAAATGTTTAAACCCGGTAATTAATAAAACCTACTACACCCAGCCCACACTGAAACAGTTATTTGACGCCAAAGGCAGCGATGGTGGCTACTACACGAACCGGGTTACAGCCATGCAAATTGCACAAGACGGATGTATTTTGTTTACACCGGAAACGCTCCGGTAGAAAGATTCATGGTATTTGTTTGGATTTTTAACTCATTAGTTTGATTTTAGAGAGGGCAAATGCCCATTTCAATAACCGGAAACTGATTAAATATCCATGAAGATAGAATTTATTGTAAACAATGTGCCAACTTCGGTGGACGTTGACCCTGATATGCCACTTTTATGGGTTGTCAGAGATGAACTGAACCTGAAGGCCACCAAATATGGTTGTGGCAAAGCCCTGTGTGGCGCCTGTACATTGCATGTGGATGGCAGCGCTGTCCGTTCGTGTTCTTTTCCGGTACAATACGCCGCCAATAAAAAAGTAACAACTTTAGAGGGCCTGTCTGTAAATGCAGAAAAGCTGCACCCTGTTCAGCAGGCCTGGATAGACGAAAACGTACCTCAATGCGGGTACTGTCAGCCAGGGTTCATGATGGCTGCCGCGCAACTGCTAGAGCAGAACGGTAATCCAACAGACGATGAAATAAAATCCGGTATCACCAATATATGTCGGTGTGGCACCCATCCCCGCATTTTTAAAGCCATCAAACGAGCCGCCGAAATCAAACAAAATACTCAAACAGACCAGAAATCATGACAACCAATAATACCAAAGAGTTTTCTCGTCGTAAGTTTTTCCAGAGGGGGGCTATTGTTCTGGGCGGAGTGGTGGTGGCCGGATATTTCGGTCGTGGTGTAATCAGAAGATTCGCTGCACAAATGGCTGAAACCCTGGATGCACCGGCATTGATAGACAAAAATGAACCCCTGGTATGGTTTGAGATTCTGGGCAATAATACGGTTCTCCTAAAATCGCCCAAAATAGAGATGGGTCAAGGCATTTTTACAGGTTTTGCCATGTTGGCAGCCGAAGAACTGGACGTGCTGCCTGAAATGATACAAGTAGTACATGCCAATACAGCTGACGGCCCCGTTGATAAAATCAGTACCGGGGGCAGCAGTTCTACGTCGTCGCTCTATGAAACCATCAGAGAAATGGCAGCCTATATACGAGAGATGCTGAAAGCAACAGCCGCTAAACAATGGGATGTAAACGTAGCTGGTATAAGCACCAAAGACGGTGTACTAACCGCTGGAACCCGGAGAATTACATACGGCGAACTTACGAAGTCAGTGAAGGACTGGGAAATGCCTTCTCAACCCGAATTAAGAACCAGAGACCAGTACAGATATATAGGAAAAGAAGTAAAACGCATAGACCTGAAACCAAAGGTATTGGGTGAGCCCGTATATGCCATTGACCACAGCATGCCCGAAATGGTTTACGCTACATTGCTGCAGTCGCCATATATAGGTGCTGGCGTAAAGACCATACAAACAGCAGAAGCCTTAAAGCAGACCGGCGTTTTGAGGGTAATTGAAGAAGATAATTTAATAGCGGTTGTGGCGAGCAATCGGTATGCAGCCGAAAAAGGTCTTGGAAAAATAAAAGTTGAATGGGATATCCCAAAAAAGTGGCAGCAGCAAGACATTGAGCAATTCACACAAGTGGGTAAAGGCAATGAGGTAAATGTTCAGAAAGAGGGGGTAACCAGAAGGCTACTGAAAGAAACCGGAAAAGCAGCCTTTACCCGCCAATACAGAACCTCTATAGGTGCCCATGCACACATGGAGCCTAACGGTGCCATTGCCGCTTTCAGTAAAGGTCAATTACAACTCATTGTCGGAACACAAGCCCCAGACCTGCTCAGAAAAGCGGTAGCCACTGCGCTAGACCTCCGGTCTAAACATGTTAAAGTACATTTAACTTATGCAGGTGGTGGCTTTGGCCGACGAATGGATGCCAAACTAGCTATTGCGGCTGCCAGAATATCCCGCTTAATGGGTAAGCCGGTGCACCTGTTTAATACCAGAGAGCAGGAGTTTCAGAGTGGCATTTATCGCCCGCAGACACATCATGTACTGGCAGCAAAAATCAATAGTGACGGCAGAATTGAAGCCGTAAGCCATAACCAGGCCACGCCTGACCAGATATTTGCGCAGATACCGGCCAATTTAGGGCCAACTATTCTTGGGGCCGATTTTATATCTGCGGGTCATGGGGCAAGTATCATGTACAACCTAGAAAATAAGTCGGCTACCATGTGGCATAATAAATTGCCGATAGAGGTAGGTATCTGGCGGGGTGTAGGTATGTTTGCCAATACCTTTGCCATAGAGAGCTTCTTTAACGAATTGGCACATGAAACCCGCAAAGACCCTATTGATATGCGCATAGAACTGTTGAAGGGAGATGAAAAGATAAATACCCGGTGTGTAAAAGTATTAGAAACCTTAAAAGCTAAAAGCGGCTGGATGCAGCCAAAAAAACTAGGACAGGGGAGAGGGGTGGCAATCTGCAACGACCGTAAAACCATTTCGGCAGTAGGGGCTGAGGTTAGCATTGACGGAGACAAGATACTTGTTAAACGAATTACCCAGGTAATTGATGCAGGGCTTGCCATTAACCCCGACGGCATACGGATGCAGGTAGAAGGAGCCACGATGATGGGCATAACAGCAGCCTTATATGAGCAGATAGAAATAAAAGATGGTGCAATTACCAATAGCAATTTTGATAAATACCCAATGGTTACCTTGGCCGATACCCCGGAAATCGAGGTAATAATCATTGAAGGAGAAGCCGTTCCGCTGGGGGTAGGAGAACCCCCACTGTCGCCCGTAGCGCCTGCTATTGCCGCGGCAGTATTTGATATTACCGGCAAAAGACTCAGAAGCTTGCCTTTGAAATTAGGGTAGATGACCAATGCAGGGTACGCGTATGTATGTTATCGTAGGTAAATTGGGCGATGCATTCACTAAAACTTTCTCTGAATTTCAAAAGATATAGTTTGGTTGTTGTTTTGTATAACCTGCTGAACGATGGAGGGTGTTCAAAACCTAAATCATACACAGTATCGCTGTAGGAATAGCTATCTGCCTACGTATGCCGTAGCGATAGCTGAACTATTATCTCAGGCTCACTGAATTTACCAATGTCTGGCCGGCATTCGTCGGCAATGTCTGATAATATCCTCCTGGTTATTTTTTCTTCTTTATCAGAAATAAACATAGCCTCATTAATTGAATAGCGGAACTAAGCATTCTGTTTAATATCCTTAGCCAGCCTGGCGTAAAAAAGCAACTGCGGGGCTATGAGTACTATCCATCCTGAGTGGCAGATAGTACTTTTTCTTCGGTATTTATTTAAAAACGCTGACCCGAGGCCATAAAAACCATCATATTTTCATCAAAATCACCTGTTTGTTGTCCGTATTGCAAATTCAAGCACATTTACCAGCGGGTGTAAGGGTTGAGGTAGCCCCTTAAAACAATCAGTATTTTTCATGTGTTCTGTGATTAACAAAGCATTTTTTAATCATGCAAATCGGCGTACTTACTAACGGAATGATATAACCGTATCTACTTTTATTGTACCAAAAAATAAGGTCTGAAATGCTCTAGCCAAAAGCGCCTGGAAATTTTATGAAAAAAGATGTAAAATTTCTTGGAAAACCAATGTCATATAATTTACTTTGCCTATCGATTAAGTAGACTAATAGAAGGTCTTAGATTTTGCCTTCGCAGGTGTCAGTCACTTCAACTTAATTGTATAAACAATGAAAAGTGCATAGGGTGGTGTCTTCAACACGGCCTTATCACAGATGAATTTCACCTGGAACCCTGAATTTTTTACCATTAAAATTTTTGTAATATGAAATTTACAGAAAGCACAATTTATTATGAGATTTTAGCGCTTCTCATATTTTTCAGCTTAGCTGAGTTTTTTACAGGCGCTTTTAAAAGTGGAAAATGGAACAAGAATGAGTGGCATATTACAGTGGCTGGTCTTGCGTTGTCAAGTGTAATTACTCGTCCACTTAGTTTCCTTTTTACCACTTACGTGCTAACCTATTTTTTCTCTGATTATGCAAATTACTTTGCCAATGTGCCTTTCTGGGCGGGTTTATTAATTACCTGTCTGCTTGAAGATTTTACGCAATACTGGTGGCATAGAGCGGCACATACTTATCCCTGGCTCTGGAAAGGGCATAGAGTGCATCACAGCGCACCTGAAATGAGCGTGTTGCTTTCCGGCCGAAATTCGTGGTTGTATTTATTGCTGTTTCCGTCCAGAATCGTTTCGGCAACTTTGGTTTTTCTGGGTTTTGGCGAAGCCTTCATTGTAGGTTATTTTCTGAAAATACTGATTGGCATTGCCTCTCATTCAAGTATTCCGTGGGACAAGCCTCTCTATAAAATCAAATGGTTGCATCCGCTGATGTGGGTGGTTGAGCGAGTGATTTCCACCCCTGCTACGCACCACGCTCACCATGCCGCCAACGACCATGATGGTATCGGCGTTGTAAATGGCAACTATGGTAATATGTTTTTTATATGGGATGTGATTTTTGGAACTGGTAAAATAACCAGACAATTCCCTGAAAAAATAGGTCTTGACGACTACCACGAAGAACCCTGGTATGTCCAACTGGGCTACCCTATATTCAAATCAACAAACGAAAAGAGTGAAATGTCTAAATAAGCAGGTTTTTTTAGCGCATAAACAGCTGTTTGAATCAGACGGCTGTTTTTATGGTACAAACCCGAATGAACTTGGGAACCTGACAAAAAGCAAAAACAGATTTTGATGCAATAGCCTGCTTATTGACAGCCATTGCTTATTTTTTATTCAGATAAAGGACCATTTTAACCCATAGTAATATGAAACCAACATTTACCGTTCTGCTCATAGCAATTACATTGCTTAGCCTATCTGCATTTGCACAGACACCCAAAGAAGAGACTTTTACGATTGAGGGTTATTATAGGGTAAAGTGGGGTTATCAGTCTGAATTTCTGGAACTCTATAAAAAGAACCATTATCCTTTACTTAAGAAAGCTATAGAAAAAGGAGATTTGTTAAGTATTAAATTAGATAAGCCTTTACAGCATGCTACTGAAGAAAGCCGCTGGGACTATCGAATTACCTTGGTATTTAAAAATGTGCAGGCAGCCTTTGACCCAAACCTGACTGAACCTTACAAGAAAACTTTATACCCTGACCAGCCAAAGTTTAAAAAAGAAGAATCCCGACGCTTTGAGATATTGGATGCCCATTGGGATGTATCAGTGGGTACAGAAAGCCTTGATAAGTAAATCAGGGCCTTTACTGTTTAAAACAAAACTTGTGTACACAATGAAAAGATATATACTAACCACACTTGCATTATTCCTTGTTTGTCGTTTTGCATTTTCTCAGCAATCGGCAAGCTCTTTTATTGGCCCTGAAAGGGGTTCTCTGGTGATAGTAGGTGGAGGAAAAGTGCCTACTGAAATATGGGCAAAATTTATTGAACTGGCAGGGGGTGAAGGCGCAAATATTGTAGTTATCCCGACAGCACAAGGAGATTCAAGTATAATAGCCAGCAAAGGGTTTTCGCCTGAAAAAGAATTGTTAGAGAAGTTTGGTGTTGCTTCAGTTACGGTTTTGCACACAACCAATCCGAATGAAGCTAATTCTGAAACCTTTGTATTACCCCTGAAAAAAGCTACAGGCGTGTGGTTTGTTGGGGGTAGACAATGGCGCCTGGCAGATTCTTATCTGAATACGCTTACACACAAGGCGCTCAAAGAATTATTAGGCAGAAATGGGGTAATAGGAGGTACTTCAGCCGGAGCCACTATCCAAGGTTCTTTTTTGCTAAGGGGTGATACAAAAGCCAATACAGTTCTTGAAGGTAACCATGTTCAGGGGCTTGATTTTATTCATAATGTAGCTATCGACCAACATATATTACCACGAAACCGGCAGTTTGATTTAATTCCCATTATCAGAAAGTATCCTTTTTTGCTAGGAATAGGTATTGATGAAAGCACTGCTATTGTAGTCAAACAGAATCAGTTTGAAGTAATAGGTAATTCAGTGGTGGCTATTTATGATGTAGCTAATTTTGATGGGAAAAAAGAAAACCCCTCTGGGGAATCAGGTAATAACGGGCCATTTTTCTTTTTAAGTAAAGGTCAGAAGTTTGATTTGAAAGAACGAAAAATCATAAAAACCAAATAGTACCCATTTGATGAAAAAAATACTGCTGATTTTGATTATTTCATTAGTTTTCACTCAAACCTACTCACAAAAGGAATATCAGCATAATATAGTCTGGGGGCGGCTGGTCTTGACTGATACAATAAGTAAAAAATTACGCTGGGAGGTTTACCTTCAACACAGAAGGCAGAATACCCAACAAACAAACTGGGATGTATTGGCTCAAAGCCAGTTTACCAGTTATTGGCTATGGCTACATTATAACCTGACACCTACCGTCAGGCTTTCTTTATCTCCGATCGGCTATTTTAAAAGCTGGGTACTCATTAATCAGCCTTCAGACCTTGAGAAAGAGCCAGTAAATGAATGGCGTGTTTCAGGAAGGATTGAGCAAGAGGTAAAAGGTAAATTCTTTAATACCTATAATCGGTATGGATTAGAATACCGGCAGCGAGACTTACTAAATAACGGGATATTCAGACCTAATTTTCGGGTGCGCTATATGTTAAGATTTGAGAAGCCAATCACATTTTCATTTTTGAAGAAGCCCCTCACTACTGTTGTAAATGACGAAATATTTATTCAGTTCGGTAAAGCAGTAAAAGGTAACCCAAATATTTTTGACCAGAACCGATTATATGCAGGATTAAATTATCCGTTTAACAAATACCTTAAGGGAAGTTTGGGCTATGTTTGGGGGATTCAGTCTCGTATTTCAGGCAAAGAAATAGATTATTATAATTTTCTATGGGGTATCCTGACTATTGATAATTTATCAGCAGTTTTCAAAAAAAATAGGTATAATTGAACAAACAGGCTATTTTCAACCCTTATAGGGGTTACCCATAGGGATTGAAAACAGCTGCTTGAATAGGTTAGTTTAATGATTTCCGCTGTATTTCTCACCCGCTTTAATCGCTACCGTCAGTTGATTCTCTTTAACCGGAAGCGGGCAGGTGGCATACGGTGTAAAAGCACATGGCGGGTTATATGCCTTATTGAAATCTAAATAGATGTTACCCTCTGCATCCGGGGCTTCGGCATCCAGAAATCTGCCTGCTCCATACGTTTCGTGTTTGCTGGTGGCATCGCTGAATACAACATGCAAGCGTTCTTTCTTGCCTGTTGCAGCTAAACTATACTCTTTACCATCAAGAGTAAATACCAGTTTCCCTGGCGAATCCTGTTCGTAAGTTCTTCCGGTAATATCTGTAATGCTCAGTTTTTTGCCTTCAGTTGGTACAAACCGGGTTTTTACTTTCCATGCTTCGTTAATCGGGAAAGTCTCAATGCCTTTAAAACCCAACAGGTATTCTCCTTCTAGATCTCTCAGCCGGATAGCATATTTATCACCTCTCTGAATAATAAACCAACGCAAGGTTTTATGTTTTAAAACCGTGGGTTTAAAGCCGTTATACGGAAAAAGCGTTGTTTCCAATATAGGGTCATTGCCTTGTAAGACTACCGCATTTGGTGCGGCTTCAAAAGTAATTTGCCCTTTCTTTAAAATTATTTTTCCGATAAAAGGTGCTGAATGGTCGGCTGGGAATACGATAGAGTTCTTTTTATCCCCTCCAATCGTATTTTCCCCTTCTTCCAGCCAGAATAATCCGGCCAGATTCAGCCAACCTTCTTCACTTTTCAGGTTTTCTATTCTTTTCTGTTGCCAGCTTTTAATAGATGTTTCGTAAGGAGTTTCTACCACAAACGAGAACGCTGCCAATGGTAGTAGTAGCGCCAGACATTTTATGTACTTGTTCATAAGAATTAAATTTTGATGTGAATAAATGTGTATGATAAAACAACAGATTGATTACAACGGGAAAAGGCTTTTATCGCCATACTTTAGTACTTCATTGAGTTTTTCCTTGTACTCGTGAAGTTTGTGGTGGTCATTTTTTTGTTTATAGACCTTGCATAGCCCCCATATACCATTAGCACTGTTAGGGTGTTTTTTAAGAAGTTGCTGATATGTTTTTTCAGCTTTATCAAATTTGCCAGCTTTCAGATGGGCTTCAGCCAGGCTAATCAGCACAGGCCGGGCATAGGTAGGTGGCTCGCTATAGCCTAGATCCTCTTCTTTTTGTGTAGCTAACTCAAGTGTTTCTATAGCAGCATCATAGTTGCCTTCAGCACTTTGTATGACTCCCTGCAATTCCAAAGATGCCACATTCAAGTCGCTTACTCTCCTGGCATTCATCTGGTCTTGGGTTGCAGATTGATTTAGGTTTCTCCAGAGGTGAGCATCTAATGCTTCTGAATGCTGGCTGGCAAGAGCAATGTTGTTTGCTTTTATGGCAGCCATTCCGGAGGCAAAATGGAAAAGCGCGTTTTTGTAAGCAATGGCTTTATTGGTAAATAGACTATCTTTGTCTAGTCTAATGGCCGCCAATTTATCCGCCGCTCTTTGATAGAAACCAAAGCATAGTTCCATCTTGGCAGGCGCAATCACCCCCTGATAGAAAAATCTGCCTTCAAATTTTCTTTTTCGCTCCTTCGTGGCAGGCATATTTTTCAGCTTTTCAGCATAGTATAGCGCAGTGTTATACCTACCGTCTTCGGCGCAGTTAGAAAGCAGATAGTTAATGTTATGTATGTAATTCCAGGCATCAACCTCTGGTATTTTCTGATCTTTCATATAGGCCGAATCTACTTTTACAGCCGCAATAAAAGATTCATAGGCTTTCTGATACTGGCCTGCTTTGTAATACACGTGTCCTGGCATGTGCACCATGTGTCCTGAATTAGGCGCAAGTCTTGATAGCGTTTCAGCACTTTGAAAGGCGTCTTCCGGACAGCAATTTTCTTTCAGATGAATCCAGTAATGATGGGCTGCGGCATTGTCAGGTTGATTCCGCAGAATATCTTTCAGCAAATACTCTGAATAAAGCTGTCCTTCGCGAGGATTCAGCTTTGTGTCATAACCAGCCATTTTACTAAGAGCCAGAAATAATTGCGCATCCACATCTTCAGGATATTTGTGAATAATCAATTCTAACTTAGATTGATACGCAGCTTTACCACCTGTTTTCTCATCATCTCTTAGTATAATGGCTTCAGCGTACAGTTTTTCTCTGTCACTCGCTTTCTCCTTTAATTGTTTGATTTTAGCTAATGCCAGTTTCTGGTCGGGTTTAAACTCATCTCCTTCTATCGCACCAATGGCACTATACAAACCATAATAAGGCATGATAGCTAAGGAATCGTGCTTAATAGCTTCCTTAAAAGCCCGATAGGCCTCAAAGTCCCAGAAGCAGTGAAGTAATGCTATGCCCTGATTAAAATACTGCTGGGTCTTAGCCGATTTAGTACTGATTTTAAAATTTACCTCTCCAATACCCTTAAAGAGTACTGGAGGAGGTAAATTAGGTACATAGACGGTTTCTTTACGGTATCCTAAAATATGCTCCAGATGACTATGGTTGTCATGGGTTACGCCTCCGTCATGTGCTTCAGCCTGGCTGCTTGTGTGGTTCTCATGCTGGTTTTCACCTACACGGACCCGCTGGGCATATATTCCGATTGGAATCAATAGAAAGAAAAGAAAACGTAACATAGCTCTTTTAGTTTTTGAGTAAATAAGGTTCAACAAGAGTAAAAGAGGCTTATTGAAGCAATAGCCTGTTTGTTACTATTTCTACATTGGGCAGTGGGAATATGTAATTATCCTGCGACGGTTTCACCTCGGGGGCTGTCAGAGAACTGCTTGACTTGGCAGGAAGCGGCAGCAGATTCCTAAGCAAATCGTTCGACCGGAAGCCTTCACCCAGTAGCTCAATTCTGCGCTCGGTAAGAATGGTATTTACCAATGCCGGCGCTGTTGATATGGCCGAGGTCGGGAACTCATAAGTAGCATCAGAACGATTACGAACAGCCTTTAACAGTTCTGTTGCTTTCTTCAGGTCTCCGGTTTGTGCTGCAGCTTCGGCATAGTTCAGTAATACCTCTGAGTACCTGATAACCGGCATGTAGTCCAGAAAAGGAGACGGTTTATTATATTTGGTCAGAAACTGCACGCCTGATGCCGTACGGGCAAATGTCCTTCTCAAATCGGTAGATTTCCATTCTTTATCACCCCATATACCCGTTGGGTTAAGGTTATATTCTGCGTTAGCATTAAATACATACGGGAACGACGGCTGACCTGTAACGTTATCCAGTTCGGTCATCGGAATAGAAAGGATAGACTCTGTACTGGTATAATTGGTAGTGAAAATCTCAACAATGTTTTGCAACTTATGCACCACACCAGATGAGGCAGTAAACGGTGCAGCGGTTGAAACAATCTTCTTCGCTTCTTCAATTACCTTCTCATAATTACTGCTGTTTAGATACACGCGCGTTTTTAACGCTATGGCCGTGTTGCGGTGGGCGCGGGTGGTATTCAGCAAGGCTGTTGCGTAGGTGAGGGGCAAATCTGCTTCAGCTTCATTGAGGTCCTTGATAATCTGTGCATATACTTCTGCTACTGAGCTACGCTTTAAGTCATTATTCGCAGTTGATTTTTCAGCATTCAGGCGCAGAGGTAATCCTGGCGAAGCGCCCTTGTTTTCATTATAGGGGCGGGCATACAGAGTTACCAAAGCATAATAGCTCAAAGCTCTTAGGAACTTAGCCTCTGCTGTATACTGTTTATTGAGGGTTTCGCTAACTACCTTCGGATTATCCTTCAAGCCCTGAATCAGAATATTGGCATTATTAATGGTTCTGTAGCCTGCTTCCCAAAAACCGGCCACAAAGTTTGAACCCGAATTTAAGGTCTGGCTCCAGGCTTCAAATGCCGTAAAAGTATTACTGGTTCTGTTGATGAACTCCTCTCCGCGAGCCTCAGTATAGATGTAATAGTTGCCTCCATAAAAGTTAGATGATTTGGCAGCTTTGTAAATACCATTCACAAGGCCCAGAATACGGTCGGGGGTATCGAATGCGTTTACGCCGCTAATGGCTGTAATGGGTGCCGGATTAAGTTCTTTCTCCTGGTCGCAGCCTGAGAGTATAAAAAGTGAACCTGCCAGCAGGCCTGCTAATGATATATTTCTGGATATAAGTTTCATTGTTCTTACGATTTTAATTGTATATATGCTCTGACTATGGTTCAACAGGTCAGAAACTTACATTGATACCAAATGTGAAAGTGCGCGCCTGCCCAACCGAGTTTTTCTCTACACCCGGCGTTGTATTGGAATTACCATTGACAGAAGACTCAGGGTCTGTACCCGAATATTTGGTAATTAGAAATAGGTTAGCTCCCTGAACGTACACGCGCACTGCCGACAAGCTGATTGAAGACAAAGCCTGCGAATTAGGTAGGCGATAGCCCAGAGAAGCATTTTGCAGGCGTATAAAGTCTGCTTTCTCGGCATTGGCAGAAACAGGGAACGAAGAACCGCTTGAGGTCTGGTCGTTATAAACCAATCTGGGTATATCAGTAATATCGCCCGGTTTTTGCCAGCGGTTCAGTATCTCGGTTGAATTGTTATATGCTCTCTGGTCTAGCAAAGTAGCACGGGTACCGTTCATGATATAATTACCGCCTGAATACGAGAGATTAATACCCAGGTCGAAGTTTTTATATTTGAAATTATTAGCCAACCCTCCGTAAAAGGTAGGCAAGGCATTGCCTATCAGGTAATAATCGGCACCGGTAATGGCAGGCGCTTTTGTGCCGTCAAGGTAAGTCCATTGGCTTTGGCCCGGTAACACTACCTGACTGAACTGTACTTGTTCTCCCTTGGCATTGATAAAAATGCGCTGCCCGTTAGCCGGATTCACACCTGCAGTTCTGGCACCGTACAAGCTACCTACCGAATGCCCTACACGTGTAATGTTGGTGGTTTCATAGGCTACGTGTGTAGTACCTATTATATCGGTATTGCCGTCAGCCAGCGCTGTAACTCTGTTTTTAAGCGTAGTAATATTGAATGAGGCATTCCACGAAAAATCTCCCTTGCGCAAAATGCTGGCATTAATGCCTAACTCAAGACCCCGGTTATACATAGAGCCCACATTGCCTAGAATGGCATTGCCAGGAATCCCCTTTGATACGGCCTGCGGCGCGCTTAATATCAAACCATCAACATCGTTGTTAAAATAAGTTGCCTCCAGTTGTATGCGGTCGTTCAGAAAACCCAGCTCTGCACCTATGTTGGTTTGCTTGCTGGTTTCCCACCCTAAGTTTGAGTTTCCAGCCTGTGCAATAGCCCAGGTAGCCGCATTGCCGTACAATGAACCGCTGTATAGTTCAAGAGAACTGTATTCGTTGCTTAAATTGCCGTTCCCGACTCTGCCCCAGCTGGCTCTCAGTTTCACACTGTTAAGTACTCTTGCCAGAGAAGAGTTTTTGTAAAATTCTTCGTCAGAAAGCTGCCAGCCACCAGATACACCACCAAAGTTGCCCCATTTACGGCCGGTACCCAGCGCAGAGTTACCGTCGCGGCGGAAGTTGAAAGTAACAAAGTATTTTTTACTGAAGTCGTAGTTCAGGCGGGCAAAGGAAGAAAGAAATACACGTTGGCCGATTTCGTTGTTGGAAGCGGCAATTGCGCCCCAGTTACCCTGATAATTCTCGAAGAAAGGGTCAGAAGTCTGCGTTCTTGAAGCACCCCATGAAGACACATCAAATTTCTGGATGTCGTAGCCTATCAAGGCAGCTACGCTGTTTTTTGCCCCAATAGAAAAGTTATAACCTAAGGTGTTTGTCCAGTTCCAGTTGTCTCTCAGACCTGAGGTATTCGTAGCATTCCCTCTGCTAGAAAACCCATTTCCCTGAATCGCGCTGTCGAAACTCACCGTTTCTGTTTTAAGCCGGTCTACCGCATAGGTAGTCGTAAACTTCAGGTTTTTAATGATTTCGGCATCAAGCGTAAAGTTGGCAATCACCCGGTCGTTGGCAGAGGTATACCTGTTTTCGTTAAGCAAGGCCACCGGGTTACCCCAGTTACTGATAAACTTATTGTTGCCCACGCCAATGGTATTTGGGCTTGCCGGGTTTACATTGTAGCTTCCGTCGGCATTAAACGGCCCTACATTGGGTGGAAGAGCAATGGCTAAACGTGCTACCCCAACCAGAAAGAAATTGGAATTAGGCAATGAACCGGCATAAGGTGATTCATTAAAGCTGGTGTTATAAGACAAGCCGCCTTTGAACTTCAACCATGAGGTAAGCTCCTGGTCGATATTGAAACGAACCGCCTTTCTGTTGAATTCATTGCCTACCAGAAAACCATTCTGTTTGGTAAAGTTTGCTGAAAAGTAATAGTTTGTTGATGCAGTGCCACCCGACACGCTTAAATTATGACTTTGTGAAACCCCCTGGCGGTAGATGTAATCGTACCAACGGGTATCTACTGGTTTGTTGCTGGCATCGGTATTAGGAAAAAACAGGGCAGATGCCACGTTGTCGTTATTGGCATTGCCACCTAGTACTTTAGCATTTAAAACTGCCTCATTTTTAATGGTTATAAACTGTTCTGCATTTAAAAGCTCGTGCAAACGGGTAACATTAGATACCCCTGCCCATGCTTCGTAGGTGATACGCGGTTTGCCGGTTTTACCCCTCTTGGTAGTAACCAGGATGACACCTCCGGCTGCACGTGAGCCATAGATTGCGGTTGAGGCAGCATCTTTCAGTACGTCTATCGATTCAATATCAGCCGGGTTGATGTCTCCCAAAGGGTTATTGGGTACGGCTGTGCTGGTAGATATATTACCGGTGTTGATAGGTATACCATCTACCACCACTAAAGGATACGAACTTAAAGAGATGGAATTAACCCCACGTATACGGATAACCGGCGGGTTGTTTAACACACCATTGGGCTGTGCTATGTTTACCCCGGCGGCACGGCCAGACAGCGCCTGGTCAAAACTCTGAATAGGTTGTTCTTTTACCACGTCTCCGCTAACCCTTGCTGCCGAACCTGTAAATTCTGCTTTGGTTTGGGTGCCATAGCCAACTACCCTTACTTCGCTGAGTAATTTTGCTTCTGATACCAAATCAACAGAAATTGAGGCGCTATTGCCCACCACTTTTTCAATGGTAGAATAGCCTATAAAGGAGAAGACCAGTGTGCTGCTTTCTGCAGCCTGAATCTTATAGCTACCTGTTAAATCAGTAACGACACCGGTGTTGGTGCCTTTTACTGTTACCGAAACACCCGGCAGCGCATCGCCGTTGTCTTTGTCCTTTACTGTGCCGGTTATAGTTTTTGACTGCGCAAAAACATGAGCAGATAAATGAACTAAAATCAATAAAGTAAATGTAAACCTGTTAAATTTCATGATGTGCTGTTTGATTAATTGACCGAAAATTCTGAGATATAATGGTAAATGATGTAGTTGGTAGCGTTCAGCTATCTGGAAAATGCTTCTTAACAATGGCAGTTCTGGGTCGGCATTGAATTATTTCAGCATTGCATTAGTCTTTTCAATTGTATATTAAAGAAGAGACTAAAATCCTGACGCGACACTTTCTTGCTATAGCACTACCCATTATATTTTATCACCTTTCAGGTAAGTAAATAAAGACGTTGAAAAGGGCTTTAGCCTTGCTCTTTGAATATAGTTAATGACATTCTGAGCGAAGATTAAAGCGTTTATTCCTGAAAAAAATCGGGTAATAAACGTATTGAGCCTACTTGATAAAATCGGGCTGTAGAAATGTACTTTTACATTCTTTTTCATTTACTTTGTAATGGTTAAATAAAAAAATAAGGTACCTGAAGGTTATTTTAACCTTCTGAATCATTCGCAATGAGCCTTTTTTTTGACCTACCACTCTTGTTCCAGCAGGAGTGGTATTTTTTAATTCATATATGCTTCTTTGGGTTTAAATTAATTAATGTTTCAAGGGTTGTCAGCAGTAGGTAGATAGGGAGAAAGTATCAGTAAAATAATACTCTACTAAATCTATCGACAAAATAAATTAATAGTTTCTTAGCCTGCAAGATAATTTTAAACTAAATGCGTGTATCTTATTAAAGTACAATTTATAATTTAATTAATGATGCGTAATGCGGTGTTTTAACGTTTTCTAAGGTTAGTGAATCGATATTACGCTGATTTATGCCGGCAATAGCTTATAGGTACACCTCAATTTAATACAATAATCTATTTAGTATATAATATAAGTAGGATAATAAAAATATTTTATTTAAGCTTGCATCTTAATACACTTTAAAAAGAATTTAGCGACATACGAATCATTTTCATAAAGACAATTCAATGAATTTTATCATTAGGCCTATTATTATTTTACTTGTTTTTTCTTCTTATTCCGGGGCCGCCGATTTTGAGCTTACACCCGGGTTTCAAAAGGCATATACCGAGGTTTTTAAATATAAAATTCGTGCAGGTAGAAATCTTCTGGTAAATGAAAAGAAAGACAGCCCTTTCAGAGCTTATCTTGAAAATTATATTGACATGGTAGAATTGTTGAATTCAGACGACGAGGAATACTATGAAAGAATAAAGCACAAAGAGGGTGAGCGACTGGATTTAATTGAGGACCTGGATGAAAAATCTCCATATAACCGTTTTCTCAGAGCTGAAATTAAAATGCACTGGGCATTAAATAAACTTCGGTTCGGGCATGAACTTAAGGCCGCCTTTAATATCATAGAGGCAGCTAAATTGCTTGAAGAAAATCAGAGGTTGTTTCCGGGCTTTCTGCCCAATTACAAATCGCTCGGATGTCTTCATATTATTGTAGGGTCAGTACCAGACAATTTCAAGTGGGCACTTAAAATACTTGGGCTTAAAGGAAATGTTAGTCAAGGTTTGCTTGAATTAGATAAGGCAGCAAAAGATTCTGTATGGGGCAATGAAGCAAGATATTGTTCTTATTATATACAGGCATTTGTAGGAAAAATAGATGAAAAAGAGCAAGCCGAATTAATGAAGTTTATAGAAAGTCAACCTGATAATTTAAATGTACATTTCATAGGCTTAGCTGTATCAATGCGAGCTAATAATGCAGAACTGACCCATAAAATTCTTAAAAAGCTGCCAACGGGAAATGAATACATCGTATGTCCAATTCTTGACCTTTATAGAGCCGATGTAGCATTAATGAAGCGTCAGTACCAGCAAGCCAATGGCTTTTATGGCCTTTATCTGAAAAATGTAAAAATCAAAACTTTTGTGAAGGATACTTATTTCAAATTGTTTTTAAGTAATTATCTCATGAATAATGATAAACTGGCACTAGCATACCTTTCTAAAATTCCGGCTGTAGGCAGCACAATTAGTGAAGGGGATAAGGCGGCTGAAAAATTTTATGAAAGTTATGCCAAAGGTCATGTTTTACCCAATAAAGAATTATTGCAGGCAAAACTTGCATTAGACGGGGGGTATTATACTGATGCACTTGATTTAATAGCAGCTATAACCGAACAGAAGTTAATTACACAAAAGGAGAAAACAGAATATTTCTATCTGGCAGGGAAAGCCTTCCAGAAGAACAACCAAGCCGACAAAGCGATTGGTTATTTCGAAAAGGCCATTGTACTCAATGAAAAGCAACCCTGGTATTTTGGTGCTGGTGCGGCTCTGCAATTAGGCTATATTTTTCAGGAAAAAGCCCAGAAAAATCAAGCAAAAATTTATTTTGAAAAAGCTATCTCATATAAAAATCATGAGTACAAAAATACAATAGACAGCAAAGCCAGAGCCGCTCTTTCAGAAATGGGATTCAGAATTAATTAATAACCCGAATAAGAAAATAACAGGGTAGCTGCATTATGAGTTTATTGGTGGCTTTTGAAGTATATATTGCAAAAGAAAGTTTTCAGAGAGTTGAAGAGATGCGGCTGTCTTGTCTAATAAAATGCAAGACAAAGAATTATAGTTTAGGTATATTGAACTTAAATAAATTCATGGCTATTCAAAAAAGCCAATAAGGGTACCAAGGGTTGAATTATAGACCTATTCAGCCCGTAAAAGCGCTCAGAAATGGGTGCTTTTTTTTGTTCTTAGAAAAAAACATAAGACCTAAAAGGCATAACAATGATGAATTCAATCAATGTATTTGTGAAGCAAAAACGCAAAATTAACGCAGGAAGAACTGGCTCAGAAAGCAGGGGCTGGTCTGCATTTATTGCGCAAGTTGGAAGAAAGGAAAACTACCCTCAGGCTCGACAAGCTGAGTCGGGCACTGGATATGCTCGGCAGTGATACTCAGGGGTTATCAGAAAGGAGGTGGGGGATGAATAGAGCCTGTGTGTATTGTTTCCTTTTTTTGTTGGTTTGATTCCTGAAGGAGGGTTAATGGAAATTGCTGTGGAGAATTGAAAAATTAATCTGCGCGACCGTATGCGATTATTGCGGGCTACCTGCCGCGATTTGCAGCATTCCCAAACTGTGAGTTTTTTTGCCCGAAACACACCAATTATGCTAACCATCATAGTTTTAGAGCTTACGATAAGTTACTATTGTACCGTAATTTAACTGGCTACTGAAATGTTGACGCAACAATTGTACACGCAATGGCTTGAAGCCCGAACCAGGCTTTCGAATCAATTCAAACAAATAACCGGAACAGACCTTCTGAAAAAACTAGGGGATTCACCCAATTCTGCTGGCTTTCTGATTCGCCATATTGCAGACGTTGAACTACTCTTCGCTAAAAATGTATTTAAATACAGCGAAGTAAAGGTTATTGCAAAGACAGTCATTGACCAGAAAGATACCGGCGAATGGACAGATTTAGCAGAATTGCTGCAATACCAGCAATATGCATGTCAGATGTTAGAAGAGGCCATCTTAGCACAGCAGGATTCAGATTGGGATGAACTCATCACCACCAAAGAGTTCGGAACAAAAACAAAAATTGAGGCATTGGGTCGCATTATCTCACATACATCCTATCATGCAGGTCAGTTGGCTATCGTTGTAAAGTATGGAGTTTTATGAGGCATTCAGACACGAGTAATTCCAGCATAAAATTGAAATAGCTTTTAGCTGGTTCATCGGAAATAATCAATTGCATGATACTTCTACGGTTGGATGTTAGGCCGGGCTGGAAGAATACAATGCAAGGTTTAATATGGCAGCAATGCGTTTTTTCTGCTATTTTTTTGGCAAGGCTTACCACTGAAAAGTTAATATGTATAAAATCAGGCAGAAAAAAGAAGTACTAATGAAAGGGGGCATCGAAGGGTGAGATGGTACATACCAAATAATCCAAAACTACGGCTTGCTGCTGCGTAACGTAAAATAATATTATACCGGTGAACTCCCAAAATCATACCTGATTCTGTAATTGTTTAGGCATACGCCACTCACTTGTATTTAACCAATATTATTCGGTACTCATGAAAAAGACTTTCCCAATATTAGTTACTGTCTTAAGCCTGACTGTAATTAGCTCTTGCAAAACCAAAGAAATTGTGCCTGTCCCTCCAACTTTAGACACCATTACGGTTTCTGAAACAACCTTTTCTTCGGTGCTGCTTTCATGCGCAATTAGCAATGCTGGCAATCAATCTATTTCTGATTATGGTTTTGTTTATTCTGAAACCAACGCAACCCCTACTTTGGCAGATTCAAGAATAGCTCATGGAGCGGTATCAGACCCGAATGTTGCGCCCATAAAATTTTCAGATGTTGTGAAAGGCCTAAAACCAAGCACTAATTATTTTGCAAGGTCTTATTCTGTAATTGCTTCCGGAACAATTTTTGGACCTGTCATGACCTTCAAAACTGCTGATGTTATTCAACCTGCTATAAAAACTGATGCCGTTATTCTGGTTTTTACAACTAGTGCAAAATTAAGAGGAATTGTAGAAACAAAAGGCTCTTTTGATGTAAGCGAGTACGGGATTTGCTGGTCGTCGACCAATAACCTGCCAACAACAGCCGATTCGAAATCAGGTAAAACAAATATTAGTGTTTTTCCTACGATTTATACCGTAGATGCAACTAATTTGACACCAAATACAGCTTATTATTTTCGCGCATTTGTTGTTTCCAATGGCGTAACTACCTATGGTGACGCCCTGAAATTCAATACTTTAGCCATAACGCAGCCAACTATAAAAACCCTGGATGCCACCACAACTTCTACCACTTCTGTTAAAATTAACGGAGTAGTTGAATCGGGCGGAAATTCTGCTGACATCACCGAATATGGCATTTGTTGGTCGCAAAGATTTTCAACACCAACAACTGAACATTCTAAAGCAAAAATACCCGATAGCATAACGGTTTTCCCAAAGCCATTTTCGGTAAACATTTATAGTTTAAATAGCAATACAGAGATTTTTTACAGGGCTTATGTTATATCTAATGGGGTTGTAAGCTATGGAGACATAAAAACTTATAAACTGGAAACAGAGGGTTTTCCTACTTTAACGACCGGAAATGCCACGTATATTTCGGCCACATCCCAAAAATTATATGGTACTATTAACACCAGAGGTAATTTTGCAATTACTGAATACGGTGTTTGTTGGTTTTATATCAACGACTTTTCAAATACCTTACCTATTACTTGTATTTCAGGAGCTTCCATTCAAGGTAGTCCAACGGCTTTTCCGGCCACATTTTCTATTGACGCCACAAACCTGAATGCAGGTACTTTATATATCTATCGTGCTTTTGTTGTTGCAAATGGAATAACTACCTATGGCAACGAAAAAACATTTTTTAAGGAGGCCAACCCCAATTAATTCGCTGTTTCTTTCTTCACCGCTTTTGCGTATAAACGAGTTGAAAATCCATAACCAAAGGGTTGTAGCTTCCTTTCTTACGCCATTTAGCCTGTCTTTTTTAGCCTTATATTTAATTGTATTTTCATTGAAGATAGGCGTATCCGTATTCTGGCCATTCGGGGTCGTGCCATCACTATAAATCAATAACAGTATATAACCAACAGGCTTCTGCTAATTAACGACCATTTGTTTTTGTAGTATGTGTAGATAAAGTAGAATAAAACAAATATGGTAAAAAATAATAGTCTACTTATTTGGTAGATTATATATAATAATATTAGTTTTGTTTCTGTTGCTTAAAGTTGTATCTATTTCAATAAATAAATCCTTCTTTTTTTTTACAAAAGTAGTAACTCAAGGCAGGAAAAGTAAAGTATTGATTGATGATATGCTGAAAGGCAAAAGACAAGAAAAAGCCTAAAAATGCCACTCTTGCGGGAACAAGAGTGGCTGGTCGAAACAAAGGCTCATTGCGACATGATTGTGGCGATTGCGATGCAATCGGCCAGGTACCTAATTGTTTAATTTAACCATTACAAAGTAAATGAAAAAAAACGTACTTGTACAGTTTTTGCTGGCTATTCTGCTGATTCCTTCGGTAGCTTTGGCCCAGCAATCAGATGCAACCATTAATTCTACGCTTTCCGGCAGGGTAATTGACGAAAAAACCAAAGAACCACTCATTGGGGCATCTGTGCAAATTAAGGGAACCACCCATGGAGTCATTACTGATGTTGATGGCAAATTTTACTTCAAAACCGGCCAGAAATTCCCTTATACACTTGTTGTAAATTTTATTGGGTATGAGACACTAGAAATTTTGGCTTCAACAAGCACCATTATTGTGCCGTTGAAGACCAATGCACAACAATTGAACGAAATTGTTGTGGTTGGTTATGGTACTCAGGAACGCAAAAACCTGATTGGCTCAATTACCAAAGTAGACCCCGCCGAAGTCAATGCGATACCTGTCGGCAGCATTGATGCCCAGCTTCAGGGAAAGGTGTCTGGTGTGCAGATTTCTTCACCTACCGGCGTACCCGGCGAAACAGTAAACGTAAGGGTACGCGGCGCCACCTCAATTAATGCCGATAACGACCCTCTGTATGTGATTGACGGCGTTTTTGTTAACAGCAATAGTTTACAGACCATCAGCACCGGTGGCAAATCTACTTCGCCCATTGCAGACCTTAATCCGGTCGATATACAGAGTATTGAAGTTTTAAAAGATGCCGAAGCTACGGCATTGTATGGGTCAAGAGGAGCCAACGGGGTTATTTTGATTACCACCAAAAGAGGGAATTTTGAACAGGCCCCCAAGGTTAATTTCAACGTAAGCTACGGGCAGGCCAAAGCAATTAAACTCTGGGAGCTAACTACAGGGCCTGAACACGCCCAGCTTGTAAACGAATGGTGGATAAACACAGGGAAAGACACGCCGTCATTAAACAGAACTTTTGCCAATCGGCCATTCAGACCGGTTTCAGAAGGCGGGCGGGGCCTTCCGGAAGAACAGCAAACCTACGACCGCTTGAGCGAAGCTTTTCGCACCGCAACTTTGCAGAACTATGATATCTCGTTGGTTGGTGGCACAAAATCAACAAAGTACTATATAGGCGGTGGGTACACTGCTCAGGAGTCTATCTTAAGGCCAATTACTTTTAACAGGGCAAGCTTTAAAGTAAATCTCGATCAGAAGATAAACGACAGAGTTCAGATAGGCGTAAGCAATTCATTCAGCCGTACCTATCGTAATCAGGCGCGGGCGGGTGATGGCCCGCAAGGGGGTTTGCTGCAGGCAGCTTTGCATACACCAACATATCTTTCTCCAACCGAAAACGGCGTTCTGGTTGGCAGGGCAGGGTTTGACAACCTTACACTACTGCTGCAAAACTATGATGTACACTCAACCAGCCTCAGATACATAGGCAACTTATATGCAGAAGCCGAGCTACTGCCAAATCTGAAGCTTCGTTCCAGTTGGGGCGTAGATTATAATAATTACAACGAGTCTGAGTATTGGAATACTTTTCTTCTTCTGGGCGCTCAGGGTGGCCTTGCCACTTCTTCAATAAGTCAGTTCACGTCATTATTAAATGAACAGACACTTACGTATCGCCATAAAATAGGTAAAAAACATTCATTGGGTGTCGTTGTCGGTAATACTCTCCAAAGCGATGTACTCACCAGAACCTATGCCGAAGGCCGTGGATTTGCCAATAATTCATTTAAAATCATTTCTTCGGCAGCTACAACTACCAGTTCACAAAGCTGGAGTAAAAGCACGCTGGCCTCTTTCTTTGCCAAAGCAGATTATGCCTTTAATGGTAAATACCTCATTAACTTTAGTGTAAGAGCCGACGGCTCCTCAAGATTTGGCAATGACCGCAAATGGGGGTACTTCCCCGCCGTAGGTGCTGCCTGGCGTATCAAACAGGAAGACTTCCTCAAAGACCTGTCGTTCCTGACAGACCTGAAACTCCGCACCAGTTACGGTATTGTAGGTAACCAGAACGGTATAGGCAACTTTGCTGCTCAGGGACTCTGGACAGGCGGAGCATCTTATCAGGGTAGCCCCGGCATTGCTCCGCAGCAATTAGCCAACCCCGATTTGAAATGGGAACGAACCAATCAGTTTAACGTAGGCCTGGATGCCTCCATACTGAATGGCAGAATTGGCTTTGAGCTTAACTATTACACCAAATACACACGCGATGGGCTGCTTCAACTGGCTTTGCCAAGCACTACCGGTTTTGGCAGTTACTGGAGCAATGCTGCCGAAATCAGTAACAAAGGCTTTGAGCTGAATATCAACACCATTAACTACGAGAAAGGAGGTTTCAGATGGACAAGTAACCTGAACATAGCGCAGAATATCAATAAAATAGAAAAGCTTGAGAATCCGCTCCGCTATGGCAGCCGCGAATTAATTCTACAACAACAAGGCACTCCTCTTTATTCTTTCTGGGTTTACAAGCAATTATATGTTGATTCTCAGACAGGCAACGTAGTCTATGAAGATGTAAATAAAGACGGCCAAATTACCGTTGCCGACCGCCAGATTATAGGCAGTATCTGGCCTAAATTCTTTGGTGGTTTTACTAATAATTTCAGTTATAAAGGTTTTGAGTTATCAGCCTTTCTGGCTTTCCAGTATGGCAATAAGGTATATAACCACAATAAGTTTTTTGGTGAAGGCGGCGGTGCCAGAGATGCAGCCCGTGTGATTTTTGCCAGTAACAATGCCAGATGGCAAAAACCCGGCGATATTACAGATGTGCCCAGACCAGACGGCGTGAATGTAAACAATTATCGTGACGGCGGAAGCCGCTGGCTGGAAGATGGCTCCTTCTTACGTCTCCGCAGCCTGAATCTGGCTTACAATTTCCCTAAAGCAGTTGCTGCCAGGCTAAAGGCAGACAACCTGAAAGTGTATCTGAACGGCACCAATCTATTCCTTTTAACCAAATACACAGGTTTAGACCCGGAGTCAAGCGCGAGCAGTGACCAGAACGCACAGGGTATTGATTTGGGTACGCCTCCACAGCCACGTAGTTTTCAGGCCGGCTTGAGCCTCACATTCTAAAAACTGATAACCAAAATTAAAGGAAATGAAATCATTAAAATATATTCTATCTGCAGGAATACTTACGCTGAGTGCATCCTGCAGTAATTTTCTGGATGTAAAACCTCTGGAATCTATTTCTGATACCCAAACCATTTTTGACAAAGCTTCAGCTGAAACAGCCTTAAGAGGGGTTTATTCGGCCTTAAGCAACGGCAGCTATTATGGTACGACTTTTCAGTCGATAGGCTATTTATCCGGTGATAATATTCAATGGACGGGCTCGCAGTCGCAGGTGCAGGAATTTATCAATAAAAAAGTGCAACCTGAAAACTCGACCATCTCAGGAGCCTGGACAGCCATCTACCGTACTATTAATCGCGCCAATAATGTAATTGCCAAGGTACCTGCGGTAACAGACCCGCTTCTGACAGAGACGCTTAAAAATCAGATTGTTGGTGAGGCTTATTTTATACGGGCTTTGTCTTATTTTGATCTGGCACGCACCTGGGGAGGTGTTCCTTTGATTACTAAACCAACTGCAACTCCGGCAGAAAACAGAGGCATTGCCAGAAGCAGCCAGGCAGAAACCTATGCGCTGGTACTAAAAGACCTTGAAACGGCTGAGCCTCTGCTACCCTCTACAACAGACCGTTACCGGGCTACACGCAAAACCGTATGGGCCTTGCGTGCGCGCCTGCACTTATACCTGAAAGATTGGGCTAAAGCAGAAGAATATGCTTCAAAACTGATTGTTGATACAAACTATAAATTAGTAAAGCCATACAGTTCTTTTTTTGCCAATGATGCCCGAGGTACGCAGGAATCTGTCTTTGAAATTTTCTACAGTGCCAATGAACCTAACACGCATCGGGGGCAATGGCAACCTCAAACCAACGGAGGCACTCGCCAATGGGCTCCGAATGATGCCCTGATAACCTTGCTCAATGACCCTAAAATTGGCGGTGGCCGCAGTGCATTGGTAGCAAAAGATAATCAGAATCGCTGGTATGGCAACTTATATTACCGTACACCCGCCACCGACCCGAGCTATATTTTCCGCATTGCCGAGCTGTATCTGATTCGTTCAGAAGCAAGAGCCAATCTGGGCAAAATAACAGATGGATTGGCAGACCTGAACGCCATACGCGACCGCGCAGCGATAGAACCCAGCACCGCCTCTACAAAAGACGCACTTTTGCTTGCTGTTGAAAATGAAAGAAGAGTAGAGTTTGCCCTGGAGCCACATCGTTGGTTTGATATCGTACGTACTGGCCATGCAACGCAGGTTTTTAATGTAACCGACCCAAACCGGCTCTTGCTGCCCATTCCGGTTGGAGAAATCCAGATTGATAAAGCGCTTTCCCAAAACCCGGGCTATTGATTTAAACTTAATCCGGCCTGTAAACCTGTATTGGCTACCAGCCGGATTACACCTTTGGTTTTTAAGACACTTACCAAAACAAAATATTCTATGTCTAACATTCTTGAACTAAACTCTCAAACGAATTGGAGTAACAAGGAAAAAACCATTTTCAGGTTTTTTGCCATTTATTTCTTTTTGCAGGTATTGCCTCTAGACATCCGGTTTTTCAGACACCTTTTTTCAATCAACTGGTTGCATGTGCAATACCGCGATATCTTCTACCTTTCCAGGTATTCTCCTTCTTTTACCGGTAAAGACAGCTTCCTTAACTGGATAATTATTGCGCTAGTGGCTGCTGCAGGTACATTGCTATGGGGCAAGGCCTATGCTAAACCAATCAATTACGACAAACTCTATTATTGGTTAAGAGTATTGGTGCGCTACCGGCTGGCAGCGGGTGTAATAACCTATGGTTTTCTTAAGTTTTTCCCTATTCAGGCCCCCTTTCCTTCTATCAGTAATCTCAATACCAATTACGGCGACTTTACCGCCTGGAAACTATTCTCTCTTGGTTTGGGGGTTGTACCAGACTATCAGTCGTTTTTAGGGCTTGTAGAAATTATCAGCGGCTTGCTTTTGCTCAATCGTAAAACTGCTACAATTGCCACCTTTATTATTCTGCCTTTTACGGGCAATATTGCCATTTCAAATATTGCTTATGAAGGCGGCGAATATGTATATGCTTTTTATCTGGTTAGCCTTGCGCTCTATCTGTTCGCTTTTGATGCGGTACGTCTGTTTAATCTGTTGTCGCTTCAAAAGCCTGTTCAGCCAAACCACTATCAGCCTGTTTTTGATAACAAATGGAAACCATACCGGCTGAGTTTAAAATCAGTCTTTATATTGTTTTTTGTGGTGTTGTATGGTGCCAAAACCTATGCAGGGTATAAAAAAGGCGGATACCATTTCCCCGAAAAGAAAGGAATTGAAAAAACAAGCGGCCTTTATAACGTAAGTGAGTTCAGATGGAATGGCCAGCTTATACCATACTCCAGAACTGACTCTACACGTTGGCAGAGCGTGGTTTTTGAAAAGTGGAATACCGTTAGTATTCAATCAAACAAGGCGGTTGTGTTAGAAAATCTGGTCACAGAAGAAATCTACTCAGATGACAAAGACCGTATTTATGAATTGGCGGGCACTCAGGGGCGGCACTATTACAGTTATGATTTTGACTCAACCCGATCAGTAGTAAGGCTGAAAAATCGGAACAGACATTATCCTGGCGACCAATTGGTGCTGTCGTTTCAAAAAAAGAACGACTCCACAATTGTTTTGACTGGCTTAAGTGCCGGCAAGGATTCTGTTTATGCGGTGCTACATAAAATCAATAAAAAGTATCTCACAATTGAAGCCAAAAAAGCTGGTCGCAGAAATGCGCTCAAATTATAATTCTCAACCTCATAAAGCATCACAATTATGTCTGATTCAAACCTAAAGATAGTTCAGGGAGATTTGAGAGAAGAATTACCTGAGAGAAAATCAAAAGACAACGCATATAAACCATGGCAAAACTGGCAGAAAATAGCATTCCGGATTGCATTCGTGTTTTTTATTGCCATGAGCTTGCCTAATAGCACAGACTGGTATAAGGAAATTTCTAATTTCAACTGGCTGCACCTCCATTACCGCGATTTATATGATATTGCACGTTTTGGCTCGGGTCTTAATATTTTTGGTAACCGGATTTTTGGTTCTACTCTGAATGGTTATGCCATTTGGGTAATAACGCTCATTTTTGCGGTGGCAGTGGGTCTGGTCTGGACGGCCATTGCTAAATACAGAAAAATTGAACGTGCCGAGTATAATCGATTATATTATTGGCTCAATGTAATAGTGCGTTATCGGGCTGGTATTGGCATTATCGGATTTGGTTTTACAAAATTGACACCCACTCAGTTGCCGTATCCGTCATGGGGTGTACTGAACACCAATTTCGGAGATTTGACACTTCAGAAGATTTACTGGCTGTCGATAGGTATTGTACCCTGGTACGAGGTTTTTACAGGCGTTGTTGAGGTAGCCGCAGGCGCTTTATTGTTTTTCAGAGCCACTACATTCTGGGGGGCGGTGTTGCTTTTCGGTGCTCTGGCAGACATCGTGTATGTCAATTTTGCTTATGATGGCGGGGTGCATGTATATAGTTCCTATTTCGTTCTTTTTTCTGCCTTTTTGCTGGTTGGTTATATTCCGCAAATCTACAACCTGCTGATTCTTGAGAAATATACCGTGCCGGCGGTTTACTATCCGGCATTTTCAAAGGCATGGCAGAAAATCACCCGCATTTCTTTGAAAACAGCTACCATTGTGCTGTTTCTGCCGGTGTTTCTTTATCTGGCAGTAGTCAATTTTTTATATGACCCATACAAACAACCGGCCCTGAAGGGCATAAAAGAATTACGGGGCAACTATAATGTAACTGAGTTCAGAATCAATAATCAGGTTATTCCATATTCACCCTTAGACTCTATCAGATGGCAACAGGCAACTTTTGAAAAATGGACAACGCTTACTTTCAAAACTAACAAACCTGTAGAGCTGGACTTGTCGAATGGGGGAGGTGCTCCGATGCGCGACATTAACCGTACTTTTGAATTGACAGGTGTGGCCGGTGGCCAGCGGGTATTTTACTATGAAGCAGACACCATAAACCATGTATTGTATTTACAGGATAAAAACCGTGGTAACAGGCAGGAAGGCCGCGAGTTTTTAGGTAACAGGACAGACTTTGGAGGCGATAACCGGTCTGCCGCCCGGCCAACAAAAAGAACCGAAAAATCAAAGGCTGATAATTGGATACCGGATGAAGCAAAAGCAATTATAGGGTCGGAAGATAAGAAAATTGAGCCAATTGCCTATTCAGCGCGTCGCACAAAAGGCATCGAGGCTGAAAGTCGCCCTACCAAACGTAACCGGATGGTATTGAATTATTCAGTATTGAACGGTGGCAACAGAGTGGTTTTGTCTGGTATTAACGAAAAGAAAGATTCTATCAAGGTAGTGCTTGACAGATTCAATAAACAATATGTGCTTTCCCGTAGTACACTTGAAGCCGGAAAGTATGATTAAAATTCGGTTCGACTTGCATTTTTTTAAAAATCAGAAAAAGTGATTTATACACAAAAAACAATCATAAAACTGGTGTTTCCACTAATTGGGGGCATTATTCTGAAGGTGGGTTATCATACCGGCGATTCAACCGTAAAAAGCGGGAAGCCCGCTGCTGTTTTTACTAATACGAAGATGTTTACCGATACCACCCCGGATACATTTGGCTTTGGCAGAAAAGCATCACAAGCAGATATTGACCGGCTGGATATTGACATTCGCCCTGATGGAAAAGGCTTACCGGCTGGTGCCGGTATAGCAGCCAGAGGTAAACTGATTTTTGATAGCAAATGTGCGGCTTGCCATGGGGCAGGGGGAGTCGGTGGCCCAAATGGCTCATTGGTAACCAGCAAAACCCCTGCTAATGGCCGTAAGGAAAAAACGATTGGCAATTACTGGCCTTATGCCACCACTGTTTTTGATTACATCCGCCGGGCAATGCCATTTAATGCGCCCGGCTCGCTAAGCAATGAAGAGGTATATCATCTAACAGCCTATTTATTAAATGCCAACCAGATAATTGATGAAAAAACTGTAATTAACGACCAGAACCTTTCAAAAATAGAGATGCCTGCCAGAAAACTGTTTATACCTGACGACCGCAAAGGAGGGGCGGAAATCCGATGAAAATGGATAAGATTGTTGAAATAACGCAGGAGTTTCCTAAGAAAATATCCAGAAGAAAACTGCTGGGTGGTGCAGCTACGGCAGCGGTGGCTATTATACAGACAGCCAAAGGGCAAACCATACAAAAAGGTATTGCGGAAAATGTTGTTGATGACCCCACCAAAAAATTGGGTATCCTTGCGGGTGAAGTCGGAACGCGCTCGCCTTTTGTGAAATCTGTTAAAAAGTTTTCTGATATTTCGTCGAGGTCGCCACTGCAGGATTTTTACGGAATGATTACCCCATCAGACCTACATTTTGAACGTCATCATGCCGGCGTACCAGCCATTGACCCCACCAAACATGAATTACTCATTCATGGATTAGTAGAAAAACCATTAGTCTTTACCGTTGCTGATTTAAAGCGTTTCCCTTCTGTTTCGCGCATTGCTTTTTTAGAATGTTCTGGAAATTTCAGAGGAGGAAAAGAGAATCTTACTCCACAGGATATTTGTGGACTAACCAGCCAGAGTGAGTGGACAGGTGTTAAACTTTCAACGCTTTTCAGAGAAGTGGGTGTGAAACCCAATGCCACGTGGTTTCTGGCCGAAGGTGGCGATGCTGCCGTAATGACCCGTAGTATTCCTGTAAAAAAAGGATGGGACGATGCTATAGTGGCTTATGCTCAGAATGGAGAGCCGCTCAGACCAGAGCAGGGTTTTCCTGTCAGGCTTTTCCTGCCCGGCTGGGAGGGTAATACCAGTGTCAAGTGGCTCCGCAGACTGGAATTATCAGATGCTCCATACTACACCAGAGAAGAAACCTCCAAATATACCGAGCCCATTAAAGACGGGAAATACAGGATTTTCAGTTTCGATATAGATGCGCGCTCTATTATTACTTTTCCGTCGTATCCGCAAAAAGTTGAAAAAGGCTGGATAGAGATTCGGGGGTTGGCCTGGTCGGGCAGAGGGAAGGTGATTAAAGTTGAAGTAAGCACCGATGCCGGTAAAAACTGGCAGGCGGCACAGCTCAACGAACCTGTTCTAGATAAAGCACACGTGCAGTTCAGGCATTTATGGCATTGGAAAGGGCAGGAAACCGAGATTTTAAGCCGGGTAACTGATGAAACAGGCTATACACAACCCACATTAAAGCAGTTATTTGAGGCCAGAGGCAGCGAAGGTGGCTACCACATGAACCCGGTTACAGCCTGGCAAATTAAACCAGACGGACGTGTTTTGTTTAAACCGGAAACACTCCGTTAGAAATATTCATGGTATTTGTTTGTATTTAGTGAAGCCAAATTCCTTATTCAATAACCAGAAAATGTATCTATGAGGATAGAATTTATTGTAAACAATGTGCCAACCTCGGTAGAAGTTGACCCCGACGCAACCATTATGGGTTAACAGAGATGTACAGAACCTGAAAGCCACCAAAAACGGTTGTGGCAAAGCTTGGTTTGGCGCCTGTACCTTATCTTAAAATTTGTAGTTCAATATGAAACCGTATAAAATCAGTATTTTCTGAAATAATAATCTGCAAGCGCGTTTGCAATTGCACGTGGATTTGCTTCGTCTGTATTGGTTAAAATAATAATTGAAAGCCGGTCATTTACAAAGCGTGCGAACACAGACCTGAATCCAATATTTGAACCACCATGGATAATTAATTTATGCCCTTTGTATTCATCTATTAACCATCCAAAACCATAGTATTCCTTTGATTCAGCCCTGGCGGTAGTTTTAATGAACGGTTCCCATAACTTTTCCCAATTGTCTTTTTTAAGAATAATATCCTTTTTGCTTAATACCTTCTCCCATTTAATCATATCAGAAGAAGTAGAAAGAAATCCGCCACTCGGCCTAATACCAAGCATGGCTGTTGCATTAATCAGGGTGTCGCGTTTATGCATATAACCGGCAGCGCGATTAGGGATAATCCGATAAAAATCTGTCAGGTAGCTATGGGTCATGCCAGCAGGTACAAATAATTTTTCATGGATGTAATCCTGCCAGGGCTTGCCACTAACCTGTTTTATAATTTCAGCCAGCATAAAGTATGCTAAATTACAATATTGGTATTTTTCACCGGTTTTAAAAACCAACGGTAAGTTATAGGCAGACCTGATCACATCTAAATCAGGTTGGATTTTAAAATTGTCGTAGGCCGGCGCTTCTCTTTGCAGGCCCGATGTGTGCGACATCAGGTGTTTAATTTGGATAGGTCGCCAGGTTTCAGGCGCATCCGGAAAGAACTTATGCACCGAATCCTCTATGCTTAATTTACCTTCTTCCACTAATTTCATGACAGCGGTTGTAAAAAACTGCTTACTAACCGACCCCAGCCTGATTACCGTTTCAGAAGTAACCGGTGCATTTAACTCTACATTAGCCAGCCCGTAGCCTTTATTTACAATGGCCTTACCATTTTTTATAACAGCCAACGAAAGCCCAACAATTTTTTGCTTCTCCATCATCTTTTTGACGATGATATCAGTACTATCAATCTGCGCAAATGAGAAACAGGGAAGAAAGACAAAAAGCAGGAGTTTTTTCATAACATTGTAATCGTTTATTGTTCCGGTGGTTGTTTATTTCAAAACCTGCTAAATATAAGAATTATATGTGAATTAGAGCAAGTAGGAAGCACACTTAGGCTCAAAAACGTGAATTTTATACTTTAGATTTGTAAAACAGTGAAGCTCGGGTTATCAGAAACCAGATGAGTGGTGAGTAGTGCAGATTATGGTGTAGTTGTATATTAAAACCACCCAATGGCGTTTGCAAGCTATTACCCAACAACGAGCATATAACTATAAAATTAGCGGGTATTTGTGGTAATAAAATAGCCGCACATTCTTTAAATCAGCTTTAATCTGGTGAACTTGCTTATTTTACTAAACGCTGTTTCTATATATATCGAAACCTTCACTCTCAACGCCTTCAGAACGGGAAAAAAACAGCGAAATAATGCGAAATAGTTTTCATTGAAGAAAACTTTCAATATAAATCTGATGGCCTAAAATCCAATAATCCTTTTTCCGAAAATCGCACAAAACAAAGACCCGGATTCCTTAAATAGAGAATCCAGGCTTTTGCAGTCTGGATTCTCCATAAAGATCACCCTTTTTACAATTACCAAGGGTGGCCAAATTATACTAAAATTTATTATATACTTTGATGCAGCGAATCGTTATGAAATACAATTTATCGGTGTCAGGTTTAAACAGTACATTTTAGTTTTTCTTTGGAAAATTAAATAAAGTTGAGGTGAGAATGGGCACAAAGAAAATTGCAACAGTTAGAACTGAAATGCCTATATCTGCGGCGTGACTGCCTAAAAATTTACTGATTGCACTTGTGGGGTAAAGATGCTCATATAGAGATAAAACAAGTTTAATACCTAAGATACCAATTACAATAAAAGCAGCCCCTTCAAGAAAATCATATTTTTCCATCAATTTTACAAACCACTGAGCTATGAATCGCATTGCCAAAATTCCGATAAAAACACCGGTACAAACCAAAATAATGTTCGGTGTGAAAGCTACAGCTGCAAATACGTTATCAATAGAAAAAGCCATATCCATTAATTCAACCATGCAGACCGTTGCCCAAAAGTTGCCTAGAGAACCAACCGTAGAGCGGTATAGCCAATTGCCTTTTTTATCAATAATATCATCTTCTTTCGTTTCGGTTTGTTTTCCTTTCCACCAATCCCACACTAAGTAAAGTAAATATACGCCACCAAGAGGTTTTAACCACCAAATGGTAATTAAAATCGCTGCAAAAATCATTGCTAATCCTCTGAAAATGTAAGCGCCCCAAATCCCATATTTTAGTGCTTTGTCTCTTTGTTTTTCTGGTAAATCCATCACCATTGTAGCCAAAACTGCCGCATTGTCGACCGAAAGTAAGCTTTCAATAATAATCAGATTTCCAATAATTGCCAATGATGGGAGTGGGTTATTAATAATTTCTTGCCATAAATGACTGGTGTTTTGGAAAAAATCGTTCATTCTTATTTTTGTATTATAGTTATTAATTTATTCTGATAGTTATTATTCCGCTTTAAGTTGTACATCAAAAGTATTACAGATTAACAGTTTATGGCCAAGGCCTGAAGACCCAAGCAAAGTAAATTATAGCCACTATTCAGAATGGCAGGAATATAAATAGTGCTTAACGATAATGTTTGAGCTGTTTTGGAGAATTACCGGTTCATTGAACAAAATTTTATTGTCTTCAACATAACTTTTTAAGGCATTATTTGAATATGACCCAGATTGTAGCGTGTTTCTAATCATAAAATAAATAGAATTATTTATTTGCCATAGTAATAAGAACTACACGCCCCCCCTCTTCATTTGAAAGTAAAAGTCTCTTACCGTCAGTTAATTCAACCATAGAATTGATCGGGATTAATTTATCTTCAGTCAAGTCTTTTAAGGAAGTTAGTTTTTGATTGACCAATACCCATTTGCCATTATGAAAAGTAAAATAACCAAGAGGTATTTTTTGTGCATCAGTGAGTTTTTCGTTACGGATAATATTTCTATTTACATGCCATTGAAACAAATATTGGTTATGATAAACCATCAGGCGATGATTTTCAGGCTTCCAGACTGCAGGCTTAAACTGATAATACAAATCCAGAACAGGCAAGGTACCTTGGTGGTAAGTTCCGCAGAAAGGGCATTTGGGTTTGTTAGTATTATTAAAAACGTACCATTTCTGCTCACAGGCAGTATTACTGCACGGTTGCATCAAATCGGTTGTTTTTAATAATGCCTGTTCCCATTCATCGGCGGTTGGTCTTTGCATTGGATTATGCAAACCATCAATAAATGCTTTATCAAACAGAGTTTTCAAATATGGGCCGGTGATAGTGTAAGGTAATTGGGAAACATCCGCCCAAAACAAATCCCATTTAGATACCTGGTCTAATTTAGGCCGATTTGCCTTATCTGTGGGATGCTCAATAAATAGTGCTTTCTCACCCATTGACAGCAAGTCGTCTTTTTCTGTATCTAAATCATGTACTTTGCCACCTTTTAGCGGATGGCGATGTAATAAATACATATAGATCAGACAAGCGAGCGCGTGTAAATCTGTTTCTCGTTTAGGGAGTTTCCGGTTTGGGTCAGATTTGTTAAGATGCTTAGTGGCCAGTACTTCAGGCGCAATGAAATCAGCAGTACCTATTACTTCTGCCGGAAATAAACCTGGCACAACTAAACCATCCAAATCAATCATGCACGCCGATTTTGACACGGGGTCTACCAGTACATTATTATAAGATAGATCAGAATGAGATAAACCCATTGAGTGCATTTTTTTTACACCACGGGCAATATTAACGCTCACCTGAAAATAACTCATCCAGTTTCCCAGCTCAGACTCATCCAAGCTAAGTGGAAATTTTTTATTTCTAAACTTCGCACCTGCAAACCATTTTCCATTTTTCTCTTCTCCTTTTATCAAATCACTTGAAACATATCCTTTTTTGAAAAAGAACTTTGGCTTATAAATCGGAACAATAATCCCCAGTTTGCCATCAAATTCAATTACGTCGGTAGGCCAACGATATATTTCTTCCAAATAATAATCACCTGCCTCTTTTTCTTTAATCTGCTTATAATATTTGTCTGTAATCCGTATGAGTCTTTCTCGTTGGTTAAAATCCTGTTTATCTCTAAAAATGGCCACTACATATTTTCTGTCCGGGCTAAAGTAAACATCTTTTACACCACCTCTTTTGGGTTCGCCATCAACATACTGATATGTTTTTGTGGCATCAATTATTGATTTTACTGTAATAATATTACTCATATTTTTCTTTTAAAATATTATTGCCAAAGTTCTATCATCGTGGTTACCAGGACTCCAGAAATCTAACCATCTGTTTAATGTCTCGGCAATCTTGTTATTATCGGCTTGAAAATCAACTTTTAAGTTTTCATCGTTTTTGCCATCTAAATCCAATAAAAACTCTTTCCATTTATCAATTTTTTCGAGATTAGCTTCTACCACAAATTTTGGGTCATAAATTCCATCTGTCATTAGCATCAGAAATGAAAAATCTTTAATGATTTTTACGTTAAATCTTGAACTCATTTTTTCAGAACTAAAAATTTCTGGCATAGTTATAAAACGAGTTCCACCGCCGTATTCTCCTACATCAAGCCAATTAAGTAATGAAACTTCAGAGATTTCTCTGTTAAGTAATGCAATTGGGCAATCTCCCACACCAAAAGACAGGATTATATATCCTTCTGGTATCTTCCTGAACAAGCTAAAAATAAGAGTTGTATGAAAGTCCTTTAAATTATTTTCAGTGGCCTTTGCAAAACTTACAATTTCGTTATGAACATAAAGTGTAATTTTATATAATTCTTGGATTATTTTTCTTTTTAAGTCCTGGGGTACTTCTGTAACTCCTCGGGTATTTTCACTTTCAAAAAAAGCATTTATCTCTGAAACCAAATCTTTTGAAAATTGTGTCTCAAAAAACTCTATTGTTTTCTGACACGCCAGCTTCGAGCCTTGCCTTGAATACTTTGCAGAACCCGCTCCATCAGCTACGGTTACGATACTCCAATCGTTTTCCTCAAAATGCTTAAACGCATAATCATCATCTCTGAAGGAACCAACATTTGCATGAGAGCGCCCTCTTTTTGATGCCACAACCAAATGTCTATCACCTAATGGAATTAATTCGTTAATATTATCTTCTTTCCAAAAGAGTGCATTCTTATCGCTTTCAATATTTTTCCAAAGTGATTTTGGATCAGGGTTGATAACAAGAGAAACAATCTTTTCGTTAAGAAAAGAGTCGTCAGCTTCTCCTTTTATTCTGAACTTCATTTTTATTTTTAGCTCGCCGCTTTGACTGGGAATACCAGTAATCCATTCAGTTTTGTCGCTGTATTGTAGATTTAAGTTTTCAAGTCCTTCAAATTCTAAATATGCAATATCTCTCCATTGCCATTTTTCGATTTCTATTTTTGCAGAGTACGCTTTACCTACCGTTCCGTTCGGAATAGAAATAACCTGACTTTTAATATCGTCAATTCTATTTTTTAAAAGCCATTTATCCATTAGCAATTGTTGGGTTTCTTTTATTTGATTAAAAAGATTAATGTTAGTTTCATCATTAACAAATTCATCCAGAAGCAAGGTTTTATTAGAAGAAATTGAGAGTTTATGTTTTTCTAAAATTGCTTTAATATATGCTTTAATTTCTGACATCTTTCTTTTGGTTTATCCTTGAGTTCTGTTTACATCAAAGTTTGCACCACCATATCCATACGTTCCAGTCATATTGCACCAAGGACAAGTGCTGACTTCTTCAGATCCAACACAATGAATTTTGCCACACACACATAATGCAAAGGCAAATTGATTACCACAGCAAGGGCAAGTAGGAGCACCTATCAATTCGCTTGTATTAATTTTTAGATTGGCATCATTTCCATCTGATAATTCATAATATGTGTTATCCAATTGAAAAGCACCAACCAATCGATAACTTACGGTTTGATAATTTAGTCCAGCAAAACCAGAGTTATTAATAACTTTTTTATACTTCATTAGGTAAGGGCGTTTTGTGTTCTGACATTTGCCTGACAGCACCACAAAATTATTATCTACATAGGTACGAGATGGTTTTGATTTAGACAAATCGATTTTAGTAACTATTTCTTCGTCTAGTTTCGATAACTCAAATCCAGATGTATTTTGTTCAACCCTTTCGCTACTTGTCTTGATAGAGTCAGTTACCCATTTGAAAAACTGTTTATAAGATTGAGCATCAGTGTTTTTAAATAAAAGTACATTCTCTGTCAATTCTCCCAGAAGATTTGTGTTGTTTTCATCTCCAAACGAAATAGCAACCATATTGGCCGTTCTTGCCCAATTTTGCTTCCATTCAGCAATGGCAGCAGATGTATCATCAGTTGGCACACCATCGGTAAACAAAAAGACTATTGGTTTCCAATCTCCTTTACGTTCATAAGTTGTTTTTACTATATTAGTACGGAGTTCAAACATTAAATGCCCCAAGCCTTTGCTCAATGAAGTTCCGCTACCAATTGGAAACTTTGGAGGGTAAAAATTTACAATTTCTTGTAATGGAACAATTGTTTTTGGTTGCCCGGCAAAGACTATTATCGAAACCCAAACCGTTTCAATTGAATAGGGGTCTGCCTTAAGTGTCTGAATAATAGTAGCTATACCCTCTTCTACCTGCTGAATTTGCTCACCTACCATTGATTCAGAGATGTCAATTAAAAAATAAATGGGTAGTCGTCTCATGTTGTCAAAAAAAGTTGTTTAGTACCAAAAGTATAATCAATAAAATTATTTGCGTCATATCAAGCGACAAACCATTGCCCACTTTGAATGGCCTTATGAATGATTTTAAACCATTTAATATCGGACTGAAAATCTTCTCAAAAAAAATAAACACACCCAGATTACTATTGCTTAACTTGTCCTTAAATGGTAGTAGTTTTGAAAAAATAAATAAGCCTGTTATTAATACATTTAGAAATAGTTTTATTAGCATCTGAAGGTGGGGTTAGGCTATTTTACTTAAATGGTTTATAGAGAATTAAAGATGTTCAGGGAAATTATAAATCAAATCACCAAATTTATTTCACTCGGAGGTGGTGGTAAGGCCACGCTTTCGCCGGTTCCTTGACTTTTATTGCCCTGCTCAATAGTTTCTGAAACCCATTTGAAAAACTGTTTTAATGTTGTGCTATCTGCATTATCAAGATGAACCACATCGGGTGTTAATTCTTTCAACAGGCTGTCATCTGCCATTGACCCAGCCGCACAACAGACAATCGCTCCAAAGTTTAAAGATTTTATTTTAGGAATCATTTCTCTATACAACATCAAGTCATTAGGCTTACCATCAGTAAAGATAAACAATAGAGGTTTCCAATCTCCTTTTTGAGTTTCAGTGCCTTTAATTACTTCTTTTTTCGTTTTTTCATAGAGCATCTCAAGTGCTTTCCCAGTATGGGTTGGCCCACTTTGAGGGCAAGTTATTTCTGGCAACTGGAATAAAGCCAACTCAGTAAGCGGCATAAGTTCTTTTACTTCTCTATCAAATGTTATCATTGATAGCCAAAGCGAATCTAATGCCTGTGCATCTGACCTTAAGGCATTTAACATTCCGATAAGTGCATTGTTTAATGCCTGGATTGGCTCACCATACATTGACCCTGAGGTATCTAACAAAAAATAAACGGGGAGTCGTCGCATTGTTAATAAAAATTAATTTCGTTCTTCACAATCTAAAAAATGTCTGAAAAACTAAATTGTGCCGGAAATTTCGTGATTATAAATTTGTGATATTATTCCAGCACAATTGTTTTCGTAAAATAAAATTTAAACAACAATGTTCAGCTCTGGCGGCGGAGGGGGCAATTCATTTAAGCCGGTAACTTCTTTACCTGAATCCTCCACTTTTGTAGAAGAAACACCAATTGATGCTGTTACCCATTGGAAAAATTTAGCTATACTTTGCCCGTCAGCAGTATCTAAACTTACAACATTTTCAGTAATTTGTCTTAAAACCGAAGTGTCTACCCCGCTACCAGCGGCACAAGCAACAGTGTATGCGGTTTTTCTTTTGCTGAACTCATTTAGTCCACTTTTCCAATCATCAGTAGGTACACCATCTGTCATAATAAACACTAGAGGCTTCCAATCACCTTTACTTTCGGTTGTGGTTTTGGCAACTTCCTTATCAATACAAGCAGCCACTAATTTTAGTCCTTCACCTAGAGCAGTGGTTCCGGAGGCTTTGATATCTACCATTTGAAAAGATGCTAGATCAGTGAGTGGAATGATTTGCCTAGCAGAACTATCAAAAGTAATAATACTAAGAAAGGCTGTTTCTATTGCTTGTGGATTTTGACGCAATGAACTTATCATTATCTGGACACCATTTTTTACTGCTTCAATTGGCTCGCCACTCATTGACCCTGAAGTGTCTAATAATAAATAAACGGGTAGTCTTCTCATTGTTATTGGATATTGTAAGGGCAACTCGAAGAGTTTCCTTTGTTTAAATTTAAGTTATTGTAAACTGAGCTTCCAGTTTGCAACGACGTATCATTTTCTAAAGCATTATTTTACGTGTTCGTTGCATCGTTTAGATCATTTTGCATTAAGTCAAGACATCACTTCTGAGGTAATATCTCTTATGCCGCCTATGTGTTCTATTAAAGCACCAATGGTGTAAGCCGGTACCCATAGCATACCCTGCCAGCCAGGTAACAAATTCATGTTCATGAATCCTGATCAATATTTAGCCGGATTTTTACCTGCCCAGATAAAATATATGTCGGAACTACGTCAAGGCGTCATTATAAAGAAGGAAACTGTAAATGGATAAAGCACAAATTTTCTACCATGGTTGAAATAGGATTTAATTTGACCAACCGATAAACCTTCGATATTATTTATTTGGCTTGACATACTAAACAGGGCTTTAATTTTTCTTTAACAAATAGCATCACATAGGATATGCTATTTGTTATAAATAACTCTTTATAATGCGATGAATAGTCTGTCCTAAAAATATATCTTCGGTAGGGTCTCCAATAGCATTAAATTTCCATTCACTACCTTTCTTATAGAGTTTCCCCATTATAATTGATTTTTTGCCCGAATATTGATTTTCAGCACTTACGTTATAAGAAGCAAAAACTTCTTTTACAAATGTTGGAGTTCCTTCATACATACGAATTTTTGAGTATGGTATTTGCGAAAAGTCCTCTTTACCTGCATTATTTAAGAAGAAAAATATTTGGCTCACATTTGCGGCAATTTTAGATAAATCAACGGTTATGATTTCGTTATCCAACCCATCATCCCCGCCGGTATCTCCTGCCAAATCATCTCCGGTATGTCGTAACGCATTATCTACGGTTTGTAATTTTCCTTTTGGTAATCCAAATTTTTGCAAAACTTCAACACGATATAATGGTGAATAAAGGTGGTCGCAAAGGTTATTCTGATTGTCAAACAATATACAACTCAAATCTAAATCTACTTTTTCTATCGTTTTTTTATCTCCAAAAAAGCCCTTCTTTATTGTCTCAATTGCACCCCAGTTTACGCCGACACAAAAATTAGTAAGTGTTGAGCCATTTTCTTTTCTAAGGTCAATTCTTTGACCTTTGGTTAAATTAATTGCCATTGTTTTATTAGTTATATTTATTTAAAAAGTCTTCTAGTCCTCCTTTCATACCAGTGCCAACTGCTTCAAACTTCCAATCGTTGTTGCGTTTATAGATGCGTCCAAATTCTACAGCAGTTTCTACAGAAAAGTCTTCTTCTAACTCATATTTTAAAATTTCAACATTATCGGAGTTGAAAATTCTAACAAAAGAGTTACGGATTTGTCCAAAATTCTGTCTTTTGCTCTCTGCTTCATGTATAGTTACAACGAGGCAAATTTCATTTGCATTGGGATCAATTTTTGACAAATCAACTTTAATTTGTTCATCATCTCCGTCTCCATCTCCATCAGTATTATCGCCAGTGTGCTCTACACCGCCACAAGGTGTTTTTAAATTGTTATAAAAAACAAAATGATTATCAGAAAGTAATTTTTTGTTATCACCTAACACAAAAACAGAAGCATCTAAGTCAAAATTTGAACCTGTTGAGGAGTTGTTGGTATCCCATCCTAGACCGATGGTAAATTTTGGGGCGTTAATGTTTTCTCTTTGCCCTTTTTGAAGATTAATTGCCATTGTATGAAAGTTTATGATTATTAAGTAAATACTTTTTAATATTATTTAAATTTGGTTTGTATGATTCAATTATATGGTAGCCGTTACCCAGTGCCAAATCGTACAAAAGATTAACAAACTCTGTAGTTTGCTCTTGTATAAATAAATTGAAAACAGATGGTTCTGTGTTAAGTATGTATTTTACCAGCCGTGTATTAAAATTGAAGCCTTCACTGTTAATGATACTATTCAAATGAAAGATTGATTTGACAAAATGGTAATTTAGAAAGTTTTCAATGTTTGGATGAATGTTCTTATTTACCAACTCAGCAAAATAAATCAGATACGTTTCATTGGTTAGATTATATTCTGTCAACATTCGGGTTATCATCATTTCATGGCTGCCAGTAATTCGGATATCATCCAGGAACAAAAGTGTTTTCCCTTTGATAAATTCTTTGTCAATATGAAAAGAATCATTTTTAATTAAATTTATTCTTTCTTCTGCGTTCAGTTCGCCATAATCCTCCTTGTATGTTATTGTGCGACTGACTTTGGTTTCCTGCACTACCTGAAAACCGTTTTCTGATAACCAACGATTGAGTGTAAATACGAACTGGTTTTTCATGGCAAAAGTGGCAGTAGGTATAAAAGAGTAGGGGCTCGAAATCACAACAAGCTGTTCCTTATTATATTTACAAATGAGCACTTGATTGATGAATTCAATTGCTAAATTTTTGCCAAATAATTTAGCGGCAAGATTATCACCAAACTTGAAACGGCTGTAGTCGTCAGGATTAAAACTAAAGCTGTCAATATCGGAGATTTTGTGTAGAGAGAATGAATGAATCATTTAATTCAGCAAATTTAAAATAGTTTTGTCATTTGAATTTATTTGAAAAACATTAACCCCTGCTAACAGACCCCCTTCAATATCTGCCTTAGGGTTATCGCCAATATGAATAATGTCGTTTAATTTTATTGGTGACTCGTTGTGACTATCAAAAGCAGTTTGTATCATTACATCAAAAAAAGAACGATTAGGTTTTGATAAACCAACTTCATCTGAATAAAGTTGAAAATCAAAATACTGAGCAATTTGAAGCTTTTCTAATACTCTGCGTAACGTTTGGCCTTTTATAAATGCTGTGTTGCTTAAAATTCCAATGGTACTTATATTTGATTCCTTTATTCTTTTTAGTATTTCTGGTGTTTCGTTGCTATATAGAATTGGCAGATAATTAAAAACCAGAGTCTCCATTTCCTGATATAACTTTTCTAAATTAATGTCTAAAAAAGCAGCTGAACCGTCATTTATCAGATAAATAACCATTAAATACATCTCATCAGCATCAATGTTTTTACCTGTTTTTTCATTAATAGCGTTGCATATAATATCTACGTGCCTAAATATTTTCTCTATTTCTTCAATACTTTTTTTGGGGCTGAAATTAAAGTTTCTGTAAAAAAATAAGGCTCTTTCTTTCTTAAAATCAGGATTAGATTTGATAAGTGTTAGCCACAGGTCAAATGAGTAATGTTTATAAAGTTGCATTAAAGAAAAATTTACTTTCTAGAAATATATATGTCCTTTTAAAATCCCTACAAAATGGTCTGCTGAACGCGGTTCACCAATGGCAGAGTGCTTCCAATTATTATTTTGACGATAGGTTTCTTTAAAAATCATTGAACGCATTCCGTTACATTAAAAACTATTTGAAATACTGTAAAGCACAATTTTCTTACTATTTGTATCAGAAGATTAAATAGAATCATTATCTAAACTACCCTAATGCCAGCTTTTTGGATACCCTTGATAGATACAGAAAATAAACATGAATGTAATTTACTTAACAGGAGCAGAATTCAGTTTTACAGTTATTTGCTCGTCATTCAATCTCATTTGCCATTCAAATTATCTCTAGTTTGTACAATTAGTTTATCATCGGTTTTTGGTTTTACATCCCTGCCTAAACCATTAATGATAAAAGTTGAGACGAATGTTTTTTACTATGTCATTTTTTCATAAGTCGATAATTTGACCTTCTACCAGGTTTAAAACCACGATTTATTTTGAAATAATGAAAAGCCGAGTAAATCTTTCATGAACTATTTTGTATTAAGGATTTCTTTTTAACTGTTTGAAAATCCTTAACTCTTGACCATCGATTTCAATATGCTCGCCAAAATTTCAAATAGATTGGTGAAATGTTTATTATCTAAAGTATTGTTTACCGCAAAATCAATGTGTACGGCAGTTTTTTTTGGTAAGTCATACCACTGCTTTATTGGCATTGATACCACAGCCAACTTTATAATGAAAATCTGCCACTCACTTGCCAAAACCGAAACCACTAAAGTAGAACCTGTAATAGCTTCAACTATTTCTTTTTTTACTGTTTAGCTACGCTGAGTTTAACCAATACTAATTGCTTGAAAATTTAATTTTTTTAACATTGATTGAGTTGCAACAAAGAAAGAATCGCTTTGGTCTTCATTAAAACCTGTCATCACAAACACTGGTTTAGCGTTCAATTGTGGGCAATTACTTTCATATTTTAACGCTAAACCTAGTTAATGTCAAATATTCTATCGTTGCAAATTTTAATTTACTTTACTATAAAATTTAAAATTGGGAAGATTTGCTCAGTTAAATTATTTATAACCGGCAAAGCAATTTGATAATAGAAATTTTAATGTTGCTTAAGTTTCTGTTTTCCAGATGTTTTAAGAACTGTATTACGGTTAAGTAGTAATTTTAGTCAACAAGCTGGTCTTTTTTCCATTAAACGATTTTGGGCAGTTTCTTCTAATCATCAATTAGTCACAAAGTTGATAGAAGAGAATTTCTATTCTATTTATTACTTTTTATTACATTCTTAAAAGTTTTATATTGTGGTTTATAATCTATTTGGTTACATCTGAACAGATTTTCTTTATCAATTTTATTACTATAGGTTATATCTAACAACAGAGAATTAAAATTTAAAGAGGATTTATTTCTAATGATTGACAACTCTCAATATTGATTCTTATGTCTTTCAAATAATAAATATTTTGCACAGCGGCTCAGGTAAAATCAAACTTATTAAACACCTCACCAGGGTTACAAACGGTATGTAGACTTTATTCTTAATAAATTAAAACTTTTAACCGCGGTATTTTGCATTTGATACGCAATTACCAATAAGTAATTTACCTCGTAGAAACATTTATTTCTACTCTCAAACTAAACTAAGCTTTAATTTAGATATTTACCTATCAATTCGGTAAAATTATCATTGGGACTAGGATCACCAATTGCTCTAAATTTCCATGTGCCATCTTTACGATAAATCTCCGCAAAAGTCATCGAACACATCCCATTATAAGTAGCATCATTTGAAAGATTATAACGAGCTATTTCTTTACCCCTCGCATCTATCGCTCTTATGAAGGCATTATTAACCATTCCAAAATGCTGATTATTTAATCTTCCCTGGTAGATAGTAACTAAAATAACGATACTTTGATACTCAGAACTTAATGAATCTAAAGATACAATGATTTGTTCGTCATCGCCATCACCATCTCCTGTCCGGTTATCACCTGTTGATTTAATATGTCCGGATGGGTGTTTTTGATTGTTATAAAATATAATGTCGCTGCCTATAAAGTTAAATTTATTACCATTAAATTCAACCATTCTACCCAGATTTGCAATTTTCTTATTTGAATCTAGAACAAAAGCAACAACATCCAGGTCGTAATCCGAATTAGACGAATTTAAGTTCTTTTTACGAATATCCCAACCTAAACCAATAATTACTCTGGTCAAATCATATACTTCGCCTTTATCATTTTTTCTTAAGTCGATAGTTTGCCCTTTTTGAAGATTTATTGCCATACTTTTTGAAGATTTTTGTACTCTTTTGAATAGTTTTTTAATTCATACACTTAACAACCGCCAGGACTAAACCAATAATAGAAAATATGACTTTTATTATTGCGCCAAAGCCAACTTCTTCTTCGGCAGGCTCAGACTGCTGCGAAACTTGTCCATTTTGAGTACAATACGTAATAGTGGCGATGTCTAAAATATGCTGTGCTTCGGTAGGGCTTGCTCCTTTGGAAATCAATGAGTTGATAATACTTTCGTGAGGTAAGTCAGCAGCGTATAAAGAAATTGCAAATTGCAATAATGAATTGTTCATTTTTATTTATAGTAGGTTGTTTTATTTAATAATTTGCCCTTTAAAGTACTTAGCAAGAAAAAACGCCAAATCTTCTTTATAGCCAATACCAGATGCCTCAAACTTCCATTTACCTTCACGCTTATAAAGTCTGCCAAATTCTATACCGGTTTCAATCGAAAAATCTTCTCCAAGTTCGTATTTGGCTATTTCAGTACCTGTAGAGTCATCAACGATACGAATATAGGAATTTCGTACTTGTCCGAAATTTTGCTTTCTTGCAAAAGCTTCGTCAATAGTCACAATAAATAGTATTTCCAATATTCTATTGTCAATCTTATTTAAATCAATTTCAATTGTTTCATCGTCTCCTTCTTCACTATTTCCACCGGTAGGGTCATCACCTGTATGATGAATTGCTCCATCCGGAGAATCATTATTACCATAAAACACGAAAAACTCTTCTTCAGGAAGGAGTCTGTTTTTATCAATCGAGATTGCAGAGACATCTAAATCGAACTTAAATCCAGTACCTTCGTTGGGTGTCCAGCCAAGCCCAACACTAATTTTAGATAAACCAATATCTACTTTTTGTCCTTTTGTTAATGTGATTGCCATTCGAAATATTAATAGAACTTATATGATTGATTTAAAAGAATCGCAAAATATGAATTAATAAATATTTTTCAAGTTTTTGATTAAACAATTTTTTGTTAATTATTTATAGTACTGAAACAACGGAATCCATTCAATTTTCAAGGTCTAAATAATCGATACAATTAGTTAGAAATTGACAATTGGTTGCGAGTTTAAATCTCTTTTACTCTTCTATGAAGAGACCTTTACTGCTTAAAATCCCAGGCAAAACTGCTCTGCCTGGTTTTATTCTATGCACCGTAAATTACCATGTCAATGTAAAGTTTATGGCGAAGCAACTCATAAGGCATACCTGTTTTTATTGGATAGGTTTGTATCAGCTAGCCAATTGTTTGGCTTTGCCTTTTTTAGTATAGGTATCCTTTCTGTTTCATCTGCAATAGCTACTAATTTCTTCTATGCTATGTGTTTTAGCTCTACCTTTTTTAAGCTGGTTACGAACTCTTTAATTTAGTGGTTTTATAGGTCTTTCATAGAAATATCCGTTTGATGTACCTCTACTTTGATTTAGTCAACTATTTTCAGGTATAGGCGAATAGCACTGGTTGAAAAAAGTACTTTTATACGGTTGCCTGCACATTGTGCCGGATATAAATAACCCATACTGATGGACTGAGATTTATCTTCTTGAAAAATACAAATAAGCAGAAACCCAAAATCAAGTAGATTTTTTTTCATTATGATTGATAACAGAAATAAAAAGTTTGCAAACCCAAAGAGTAACTTTGATGCGAAATGTTTCAGGAATTGATATTTAGCAAATTACTTATTTTCAGAAGTATTTTTGTCCAACAATAAATAACATAAAGTCACAATGAATAAATATCTGCAATTTAAGTATGCCTGATGACATTGCAAAAAAAGAAACGATTAATCTGGAATTAAAATCTATCATTTCCTTTTTTATTCCTGTTAACGGTTATGTAAACTGAACTGTGTCATTTTAACTAAATTTTTACCTGACTCAGTTAAATTTACAGCCGCGTTTTAGACTCCGGAATCCGGGGTTTAGTTTTTATAACTACTTATCCGCCAAGCCAAAGTTTAAAATGCGGCATCCGGCTTCGGCTTACAATTACCTCTGCATTGCGATCACTCTTCAATACAATTTTGGCTTTCTCACTAAAGTACTTGTGTATACCTTCAATGCTGTTAATATGTATAATATACTGCCTGTTTACCCGAAAGAAAAAAACCGGGTCTAGTTGTTCTTCCAGCTCCTCAAGTGTGTAAGGGACAGCAATGGTTGAGCCATCAAGGAGCTTAAAATGTACTATCTTGTGTTCGAGAAAGATATAATCTATATCAGTTACCGAAACTACCTTGTAGGTTTCGCGATAATGCAACAGGAACCGGCTTTTATATGTTTTTTGCTGAGCTCGCAGAATATCAAAAATACCATTCACATCTTGCGCCGATAGTAATGAACGGTATTCGTTTACTTTTTCTATGGCTTCTTCCAACTCTTCTTTTGCCACAGGTTTTAACAGGTAAGCGGCACCATAAACCTTAAAGGCTCGCAAGGCGTATTCATCATAAGCTGTTGTAAAAATAACAGGCGACTCAATCTTTACTTCTTTGTATATTTCGAAAGACAAACCGTCGGCCAAGCGGATATCCATAAAAATCAGGTTCGGAGCTGGGTTGGCATTCAGCCATTCAATACTCTCCTGAACAGTAGGTAAAACCGCCAGTAAATGAGCATTTCTGGCTACCTTTTCTACCATGCTTTTCAGTAGTTCGGCATTGTGCTGTTCGTCTTCTATAATCAGGTAATTCATTGTGCAACCAATACATTTAACAGCGGCAGTTTTACTTCAAATGAAGACGCCGTTTTAGTGATTTCCGGTATTTTGCCTTCTAATAGCTGGTAGCGTTCCATAATATTTTTTAAGCCCATTCCTGTACTTTTATAATCAATATTGATGGGCTGCAGGTTGTTTTTTACTACAATTTTACCATCTTCTGCGCTTTCAATAGTTAAATTCAAGGGCTGTTTAATGGTTGAAATATTATGTTTGATGGCGTTCTCCAGCAATAGTTGTAAGGTTACGGGTGGAATACCCTTTCTTTTATCTGAATCTGAAATATTGGCCGTTAAATGAATGGTTTCACCATGCCGTATCTTAATAAGATGAAAATAGGTTTCTAAAAACTTCAGTTCTTCTGTCAGAGGTACTATATCCGTTTTTCCGGTGGCCAGAATATACCGATATACCTTTGATAAGTTAGCCAAAAATTCCTGCGCAGCTTTTTTGTCGGTTTCAATCAGCTGGGTTAGTATGCTAAAATTATTGAACAGAAAATGCGGGTCAAGTTGTAACTTGAGTATCTGCAATTCAGACTGCAGGGCATTTTCTATCAACTGATGAGAAAATAACTCCAATTTACTACTTTCAATCACTTTAGCTTTCCATTGTTCAAAGAAGTAATAAGAATGGTAAAAGCTGTTTACAAAAGCAGCTACTAACATATTAACCACCAGATAACTTCTCAGACCTTGTTCGCTCTCTTTGATGTCTGTCGCTGTCTGCGGATAATTCCAATCATAAATCACGTTTTCAAGATATAGCAATAAGAACATACAACAGATAACCACCCCTGTAGTGATGAGAAAATGCAGAAGCATGTGATTTCTGAATACATTTTTTTGATTAATCCACCCGAAAATAAGTCTGATCATCCAGAACAGAATGCCGTACATCAAAATTCCACCGGCAATGTTAAGGCCGATTTCAAACCATTTGGCTTCTACATAAAAATACCAGCAACTACTTTTTGGGTTAAGAAGATACTGGATAAAATTAGCTAATGCCAAAGAAACCGGCACGCCACTCCAATGGAAAACACGTTTCCAGAAAAGGCTGCTGCGGGTTGTTTCCTGGTTCTCCATTTAATTTCCTCCTAAGGCTTTGTATGTGGCAATATAAGCATTTATTTCTTTTTGCGTAACAGTTATAAACGCCAAATTGGCTTGCAGGTACCGTTGCTGAACATCCAGCACTTCCAGATAGTTGGCTTCTCCGGCCGCATAGAGCATCCGGGCATCAGCTATTGCCTTTTCCATAGCTATTTTGCGGTTGTTTACTTCTGCCAACTGCACTTTTATCTGGTCGATATGGGCCAGCGAAGTACTTACTTCTTCAACCGCTACCAGCACCGACTTCCTGAACTCATGCACGGCTGCTTCTTTTTGATGCACCGCCTGCTCGTAAGCAGATTTAATATTGCGCCTGTTAAAAACCGGCTGGGTTAAACCTGCGGAGAAGGTTCCGAACAGAGAAGCGGGTACTGAAAACCAGGTACTTGCCTTAATTGCGTTCAGCCCACCTTGCCCCGTAACAATTAAACTAGGGTAAAACGCTGTTTTTGCTATGCCAATTCTTGCGTTGGCGGCCTGTAAAAGCAATTCCTGCTGTTTTACATCAGGGCGGTTGGCTAACAATCCGGCAGGAATACCGGCATCAATATCTATTCTGAAGGCCCTGCCTTGCAATGCCCCCGGGCGCTGAATGTTACCCGGGTAATTGCCGCTTAAGGTTCGCAGGGCATTTTCCTGCGCCTGAATGCTGGCTTTTATTTCCGGAATTAATGCCCGGGTTTCTGCCAATTGTGCGGCTGATTGCTGTACTGCCAGCGAAGTGGCGTCTCCTACAGAGTATTGTGTTTTTAGTAAACCAAGTGTTTCCGTCATGGTTTTCTCCACCGCTTGCGTAATCCGTAGTTGTTCGTCAAGTCCAAGCAGATTATAGTAAGCCTGGGCAGTAAGGGCCACCAATTGTACCCGTAAAGCCCGGCGGTTTTCGGCACGGCTCAGGTAATTTGCCAGGGCCTCTTCACGTTGTCTTTTAAGCCTGCCCCAGAAGTCAATATCCCACGATACAGCCGTGGCCAGATTATATTCTTCAAACAAAAGGTTGCCAGCAAATGACCCCACCATACTGTTTTTTGAAATTCTCTGAGCACCCGAGTTAATCTGCAGGTTAATATCAGGCAGATAATTGAGTTTTACACTTTTTAAGGATGCTTCTGAGGCCAGCATCTGTTCTGATGCCACAAGTAAATCAGGATTGTTTTCCATCACCTGGTCAAGCAATCTTATTAGATACACATCTGAAAAAAACTGCTGGTAGGCGGGTAATTCGGCCACGCTGTCGGCTACGGATATTGAATTACCGAATGAGGCCGGAAGGCGCAGCTCCGGGCGGGCATAGTCTTTCGTTACCTTGCACGATTGCAAGACGCCAGCAACCAACACAATGGCTATGCTATATTTGATGAGTGTTTTCATTTTAGTTTGCTTGCCTGCTACTGTTTATTTTATCTTGCAGGTTCTGGAAAATCATATACAAAACCGGGATTATCATTATACCCAATATTACCCCACTTAACATTCCACCCGCAGCGCTGATGCTGATAGACTTATTACCGATGGCTGTTCCGCCTTTGGCAAAAATCAACGGTATTAATCCGGCTATAAAAGCAAAAGATGTCATCAGAATAGGCCGCAGGCGTAATCGGGCACCGGCAATACCTGCATCATAAACAGACATCCCGGCTTTGCGTTGCTGAATGGCAAACTCAACAATCAGAATAGCATTTTTGGCCAATAGCCCTACAAGCATAATTAAGGCTATCTGCACATAAATGTTGTTATCAATACCTGCCAGCCTGGTAGCCAGAAATACCCCAAGAATACCGGTTGGCAGCGACAACATAACCGACAAAGGCAGCAGGTAGCTTTCGTACTGGGCAGCCAGCAGAAAGTACACAAATAATATGCTTAGCCCAAAAATAAACACCATTTGCGAACCTGAATTGCGTTCCTGAAGGCTCAGCCCGGCATATTCATAACTAATACCTTTGGGTAGTTCTTTTTTCATTACCTCATCTATCACATCCATAATTTTACCACTGCTTATACCTGGTGCAGCATTCACATTTACGCTGATACTGTTATACAAATTATACCGGCTGATACCCTGTGGGCCATATACTTTTTTGAGTGTAACAAGCGTGGCAATGGGCACCATCTCGTTTAGGTTATTCCGTATCATGATATTGTTCAATGAAGATTCGTCTTTCCGGAACTCGGCCTCTGAGCGTACATTTACCCTGTACAACCTGCCAAAACGCACAAAGTCTGTTGTTTGCGACCCCGTCAGATAAAGCTCAAGGGCATTCATTACGTCTTTTGGGGTTAATGCCAGTTGCTGTGCCTTATCTTCGTTTAGTATCACCTCATATTGTGGGTAATCGCTTCTGAATGTAGTAAATGCCGTACCAATCTCTGGCCGTCCGTTCAATGCCGCTATAACTTTTTGGCTGATGGATTCAAAGGCAGAAATGTTTCCGGAAGTCCGGTCCTGTAACACAAATTCTACGCCGCCCGCCGTACCAAAACCCTCTACCGCAGGGTTGCGGAATATAAGAATTTCGCCACGTATTTTTCCTTTCATTGCACTTTCTATTTTGTGCATCACCTTGTTAATTTCTGATGTTTCTCCGCGGTCTTTGGGGTTTTTCAAAGTAATAAAACCCATGGCGGCATTTGGTGAAGACCCTGAACTGAAAAGGCTGAAGCCCGTAACGGTGCTTATACTTTTTACCTCCGGCTGTGCCATTACAATTTTTGTGGCTTTCTCCATTTCTTTTGTAATAAACTGCAAATTGGCACCAGCCTGAAGGTTAACCACAAATGTCAGGTTGTTGTCATCTTCTTCGGGTACAAAGCCTTTCTGAGCTGTATTCATCAGAAAAAATGCACCGGTAGAAATAGCTGCCAGCGCTACCACGGTTATCGTTTTTCTTTTACCAAAAAACTTTACGGCCCTTATGTATTTATGGGTCAGTTGCTCAAAACCCACATTGAAGGCAACAGCAAAGCGCCGGGTAAAATTCTGTTTATCTTTGCCCGAATCACTATGTGTATTTTTCAATAACAAGGCGCATAATGCCGGGCTTAATGTAAGTGCATTTACCGCAGATATAAGAATGGCAATGGCAAGTGTATACGAAAACTGCTTATAGAATACACCCGCCGGGCCTTCCATAAAGCCTACCGGAAGAAAAACTGCCGACATAACCAGTGTAATAGAAATAATGGCACCGCTGATTTCGCCCATGGCCGAGGCCGTGGCTACCCGGGCGGTTTCGCCGGTTTGCTGCATTTTGGCATGAACGGCCTCAACAACCACAATGGCATCGTCTACCACAATACCAATAGCTAACACCAGCGCAAATAGGGTTAATACATTAACAGAAAACCCAATGAGATAAATAAAAAAGAATGTGCCGATGATAGAGACAGGCACGGCTATGGCCGGTATAATGGTTGAGCGGAAATCCTGAAGAAAAACCAGCACCACAATAAATACCAGAATAAAGGCCTCTATTAATGTCCATTTCATCTGAGAGATAGAAGCATCCAGCCGGTCTTTCATACTTTGAATTATCTCGAACGAAATACCGTCAGGCGCTGTTGTCTGGAACTTTTTAAGCGATTTTTCTACCTCAATGGCAATGCTGTTGGCATTTGAACCACTGGCCTGAATCACTGCAAAAACTACCGAGGGTTTTTCGTCGGTAAAGGTATCGCTTGAATAATTGGAAAGACCAAACTCTATGCGGGCAACGTCTTTCAGCCTCAATACTGAACCATTGGTTTTTGAACGGAGAATAATCTGCTCAAAGTCTTCCGGTTTGTTCAACTTGCCTTTGTAGCGTAAAACATATTGTAAAGATGCGTCAGTTTCCTGACCCAGGCTTCCCGGCGATGCCTCAAAGCTATAGTTTTGTATGGCTGTCTCAACATCGGCAGGCACAAGGCCATAAGATGCCAGCTTGGCGGGGTTTATCCAAACCCTTACGGCATAGTCTTTTGCCCCAAACATATTCACGTTTCCTACGCCGGGTATACGCTTCAGCTCAGGAATAAGATTAATATTGGCGTAATTCTGTAGAAAAGCCTCATTGTATTTATCGGGTTTATTGCTATTGATGTTTACAATCATCAGATTACTGGTCTGCTGCTTGGTAGTATTCAGCCCGAGGCGAATCACCTCTGACGGTAGTTGCGCGTTAGCTTGTGCCACACGGTTTTGCACATTTACAGCAGCCTGATCCGGATTAACGCCCTGTTTAAAGATAACGGTAATAAAAAAGCTGCCGTCGTTAGATGAGCCGGAGGTCATGTACTGCATATTCTCTACCCCATTTATTGCCTGCTCTAATGGTGTAATCACCGAACGAATTACACTTTCAGCATTGGCTCCGGGATAAACGCCCGATACAAATACAGTTGGCGGCGCAATTTCAGGAAACTGTGTCATCGGAATCCTCAATAAACCCACCATACCTAAAAGAACCAGTATAATTGAAATAACAGTAGCCAGTACGGGCCTTTTTATAATCTTGTTTAACATTTTTTCAAATTTTAATTAACCCCTTTAGGTATTATAATAGAGTTTTCAGGGATGCTCGCCAACTCATTGGCCACAATTCTGTCGCCAGCTTTAAAACCTGACTTGACAATGAAATAATCTCCTGATTTAACATAGTCTTTTAGCGCCACCCATTCCATTTTATTTTTACTATCAAGTAAGCCCACAAACAATTTGTCTTGCACCTCGTAAGTAGCCAGTAGCGGAATTTTATAAACGTTTTGCAGGGTTGAACTTAACAAAACTCTGCCTGTGTTACCGGTTCTGAGCAGTGATTCAGGATTGGGGAAAGAAGCCCTGATTATAACCGAGCCGGTAGTCGGGTCAAACTGGCCGTCCATCATATCAATTTTTCCGGAATGCCCGTACGTATTACCGTCGGCGAGCAACAAGGTTAATTCAGGGTAGCTTTTCAGTTTTTCAATCAGGGTTTTTCCAGGGCGCGAAGCATTGATTTTCAGTATTTCATTTTCAGGAAGCGAGAAGTAGGCGTAGATTTCATTTACCTGCGACAAAGTGGTTAATGCCTCAGAGTCGTTTGGCCCTACCAACGCGCCGGTACGCTTCAGGATTCTGCCAATGTAGCCACTGATGGGTGCTTTTATAATAGCAAAGCCGAGATTTATATCCGCCGATGCAACCAATGTTTGTTGTTGCTGTACGGCAGCCCTGGCGTTTTCGTAGTTGATTCTTGCTTTTTCGTATTGAAAATCTGCCACCACTTTGTTTTCGCTCAACACTTTGTATTTATCAACCTCAAGCTGAGCCGCCGCCAGTTGTGCTTTGGCAATTAAAAGCGCCGCCGATGCCGTATTTTTCTGTTCACGGTAAATGCTGGCATTAATCCTGAACAGGGGCTGCCCTGCTTTTACGAAAGTGCCTTCGTCGACATATATTTTTTCTATGTAACCACTTATCTGCGGGCGTAGTTGTACGTTTTCTTTACCCTGTAAACTGGTAGGATACGTTTGATTGATCAAGGCTTCGGTTGGTTGCAGCACGATGATTTCAGCCTGTATGTTTTTCGATTCGCTGTGGGTATCATTCTGGTCTTTTTTACAGCTTTGAAAAAGCATCATAAACACAAAAAACAGCGCTAAGCATCTTTTGATTTGGGGCATCAAAAACTTCATTTTTTCTTTGATTTTAACTAATTCTTTTATCAAAATTAGCGTATCTGTAACCTTGCCATTGTGTCATTCTGACTGAAGTGAGGAAAATCGGAACTGAAATGCAGAAATCCGGCTTCAAGGTTAAAGCCAGCCGCTTGATTACTGGTAATTTAAGTACGTCTTTATTAAGCAAAGTCAGCTAAAATCATTTCATAAATCAATTATCATAAACCAGAAATTATTTGTTTTTAGCGGCGTATGGGTATCTATAAAATGTAGAGTTTCGGGTGTTAGAAAACCTGGCTGTACGCCAGGCATGAAACTATCCCCCCTCAATACACAACTTTTTCCAGTATTTTTGCGTTATAGAATTAAATCTGCCGGTTTAGATTCTTAATTAGTATTCTCTAGTTGCTCTCTCTTTTTTTATTGTTGTATATACGGCATGCAGCACTTTACCCCAAGTTCTCAGCATGAATCAATTTGCCGTATCCCTGCCTGAAGTATTGTACTCAGATTTTCTCAACCGTTTCAAAACTTCGCTTTCTTCTCTTTTCAAAAGAGAAAATATTGACCAACTCAGTCTTTCAAGAGGGTTGCCTCCGCATGTCTGGAAAGAAATCATGAATCTAAAACCTTTGTCGGTTGCTATTCCGAAGATGTTCGGCGGCAGAGGCACAAGCGTAAAAGAATGCCTGGGCATTTTATCAGCGGCATCTTATGAGTCGCTATCCTTGTCTTTAATATTCGGTATCAATATAGCTTTGTTTTTAGAGCCTGTTGCCAAATATGGCAATGAGCTGATAAAACCTGAAATTTTTGAGCACTTTCTTAACAAAGGCGCCATGGGTGGTTTAATGATAACCGAGCCCGATTTTGGTAGTGATGCCCTGAACATGAAAACCAGCAACGAACTGAAAGGCGACTCTTACCATATCAGCGGTACCAAGCATTGGCAGGGGCTTACCGGAATGGCCGATTATTGGCTCATTACGTCAAGAAATTTATCGCCGAGCGGTAGCTTGAACAGAGACGTAGATTTTTTTATTGCCGATACCCACCATCAGGAACAGAATGTGAAAGTGCTGGAATATTACGATAACGCCGGCTTAGATATGATTCCTTACGGATTGAATAAAATAGATATTGATGTGCCGCTGCAAAATAAACTGATACCAGAAACTACCGGCCTGAAAATGATGCTCGATACGCTTCACAGAAGCAGGTTGCAGTTTCCGGGCATGGGCATGGGTTTTCTGAAGCGTATGATGGCCGATGCCATGCAGCATTGTAATGACAGAATTGTAGGCAGTGGTAATCTGTTTTCTTTAGACCAGGTGCATTTTCAGCTTTTAAAAATGCAGTCGTATTATACTTTATGTTCGGCTATGTGTGCAAAAAGTTGTTCGGTAAGCGGAATTGAAAACGATGTAGCCGCCAGCGGTTTGCAAGCCAACAGCATGAAAGCACTGGTAACTGACATGATGCAAGAGTCGGCACAAATAAATGTGCAGTTGTTTGGGGCCAAAGGTTACCGGAAAAGCCATATCGGTGGCAGGGGAATCATGGATAGCCGGCCGTTTCAGATTTTCGAGGGTTCAAACGAAATGCTTTATACGCAGATTTCAGAAGCGATTCTGAAAGATATGAAAAAGAAAAAAACTGAGCATTTAGGAAGCTATATGTACGAAAACGAACTGACTGCAGATGCCGGAAAAATATATGCCGAAGAACTGAATTTCAGTATCAGCGGCACGCTGCCACAGCGCAAAATGGTTGACCTCGGTAAAATTGTGGCCAGGGTTATTACGGTTACTGATTTGCTGAAACTGAATGATACAGGTTTTAACCAGGCCCTTACAGATAATTGCATTGAACTGGTAAAACATGAAATAGGTGTGCTGCTGGCCTCAATGAGCCGGCATAAAAACATACAGGCTGCTGATGAAATTGCCGGCAACAGCGACTGGATGGCCTTTGCCTGATTGGTTTATAAGTAAAAGACTTTTTTATTTATAACCTGAGCACGCTTAGATTTACCACACAATTAAAAAATGAAGAAAAAAATTTACCTTTTGCTATGGACAATCCTGGTGCCGGCGTTGGCATGGCTGGCATATTTCGGGCATACCTATTTTGCCAATAATTATTATTCAGGCCTGCTGGCTTTGTTACTGACGGGTAGCGTTTTAGCGGCAGTGCACCACTCTGAAGTGGTTGCCTACAGGCTGGGTGAACCTTTCGGTACATTACTGCTGGCCTTTGCCATAACCGTAATTGAAGTAGCCCTGATAATTTCTATTATCCTGGGCGCCAAAGGCCTTGAATCTATTACGCTGGCCAGAGACACCATCTTTGCCGCCGTTATGATTATTCTAACCGGTATTATAGGCGGGTGCATCATTGTAGGGTCGCTTAAATACAGAGAGCAGAGCTTTACGCTTCAGGGTGTAAGCACAGCCTTAATTACGCTTACTTCAATCATAATTTTTGTACTCATATTGCCCAATTATACAATAAGCCAGGGCAAAGGCGAATACACCACCTATCAGCTGCTTTTTATTGCCATCGTTTGTCTGGTTTTGTATGTGGGTTTTGCAATGGTGCAAACCTTCAGGCACCGCAGTTATTTTATATCGCCGGCCAATAAGCTCATTGGCCATGACGAAGAAGAAAACCTTCCGGAAAAACCCTCAAAAAAAGAAATGTATGTGAGCATTGCGTTATTGGTGCTTTGCCTGGGCATAGTGGTTTTGCTGGCCAAATTACTATCGGCAGATGTAGAACACATAGTGGCATGGGCAGGCGCGCCCAGGTCGCTGGTGGGTGTTATTATTGCTGCCATTATTTTATTGCCCGAAGGCATGGCGGCTTTCCGTGCGGCCAGGTCTAACCAGATACAAACTTCGTTAAATCTGGCATTTGGCTCGGCGCTTGCAAGCATCGGGCTTAGTATACCCGCCATAGCTATTACGTCTGTCATTACCGGTATTAGAATGATCGTAGGAATCGATATCAAATCAACTATTCTGTTGGGTTTGTCTTTGTTTATTATAACCATTTCTTTAACAACCGGCAAAACCAATCTGATGCAGGGATTAGTATTAATAGCTATTTTCATAATCTATCTTTTTACCATTGTTGCCCCCTGACAACGGGTAATTGTTGTCTTGCTGGCTCAAGTATTACCCAAAGACGTATGGATGTAAAACACGGTGGCTTGTTGATTGCTGAACAGCTTCATTCGGGCCCGCCTAAGGCGCAATTTTGTTCTTTTAATTCTACTTCATTATTTGTTCATTTTCAGTTTTTTCAAAACGTCAACGATCGCAGCTGGTTTGTACTAACTGGGTATTTCTTTACCGGTTCTTGCTAGTAATAAACGCCCTTCAATACCAAAATGTAAGAATAATGTAACACATTCGCTCAATTGTGTAATACCTTGCCCAGGTAAATATATCATATTTGTTAAGCTTAATATAAGTATCTGATACCCGCCAAAACTGTTAAAAAGTACTGATTTAATAAGAAACTGCCCCCTCATGCCAGCTAACTGCTAACCCCTATTGAAGGCAACCCGCTTGCCATTTTCAACATCAAAAAGTTTGATTTTTCGCCTGATAACCTATTTCAATATTCTAAAAATTGGATGAAATGAAAAAAACAAATATGATTCTTTTAATAGAAGATGATGAAGACGACCAGGAGTTTTTTATTGAGGCACTGCGCGGAATAAGAGATACCAAGTTGTTTTACATTGCCAGAAACGGCAAAGAGGCCATAGAAATGCTGCGTACTACTAAAGTGCTACCCGATATTATTTTTACCGACATCAACATGCCTTTAATGAACGGAATTGAATGCTTTTTAGAAATTGTCAAGAACCCGCAAACCCAAAATATACCCGTTGTATTTCTTTCAACCGATGCCGCGCAAAAATCGTTGTTGTTTCAGCTGGGCGCAAAGGGGTTTATTCAAAAGCCAAACGATTCTGACACCCTGTGCAACAAGCTGACGGAAGCAATAAAACATATCTCATCGCCAGAAGTGGGTGTTATGAGCGAGCTGTAACGGCTTACCCGGGCAACAAAACCCATAAATATGGAAAACACCGAAATTAACCAGCTTTTGTCTGATGAAGACGCGCATCTTGACAAGCTGCACCAGATTGTAAAAGAAGCCATAAAAGCCGAAAAATTGATTATTCAGAATCTTTTGAATCCGCCGATTGAAACACTTACCGGAGGGCAGAGGCTCTCTGATAAAGTAGCCAGGTTCGGCGGCAGCTGGAAGTTCATAATCATTTTCGGGCTGGTGCTGATAATCTGGATTATTTTAAACGGGGTTGTGCTTAAGGCCCACAGGTTTGACCCGTACCCGTTTATTTTAATGAATCTCATTTTGTCGTGCATTGCGGCGCTTCAGGCGCCTATCATTATGATGAGCCAGAACCGGCAGGAAGAAAAAGACAGAAAAAGGGCAGAGAACGATTACCTGATTAACCTGAAGGCCGAAATGCAAATCAGAAGCTTGAATCAGAAGGTAGATTTACTGCTCGAAAAGCAAATAAAAACTTTGTTTGATACCCAGGCCCGACAATTTGTGTTGCTGGAAGAAATAAAAAATAAGCTGGATAAAGTTGCAGGCCAAGCCAATGTGTGAATCATGTAAATCTTTCACAGATTTTTGTAATGTTTTTCCGGAGTAATAGTTCCATCTTTGGTACTTTAAACCATCTGTTTGTATGCTGAACTAAATCTGACTAATCCACCTGAATTTCTAAAAATTCGAACAGTACCTACGGTATTTAACAGTTAATCTCACCATTTATCATTTCAGCATAGCATACTTCACCAGCCATAATAGCAATGGCAGGTATAAAAAATCATTTGTTTTTAGCAAAATAAAACTTCATAATATTGTATGGAAACTCCGGAAATTGAAAAGTCCAAAGTACACATCACTGTGGAAATTATCGAATATGTGCCCAATTCTGTAGTTATTAAAACCATTCTTAAGAAATCGACAGGGAATATCAGCGTAATGTCTTTTGATGCCGGCGAAGGGCTGACAGAGAAAACCACTCCATTTGACACCTACGCTCAAATCATAGAAGGTACGGCCAATATGGTAATTAATGGCGAATCGCATGAGTTAAAAACGGGGCAGTCTATTATTATACCGGCTCATGCCCCCAATTTGATAAAAGCCAACGGCAGATTCAAAATGATATTGACAGTTATAAAAAGTGGTTATGAAACCTAAAACCAACAGGCAATTAATAGCCGGTATCTTTCTGATAACCGAGCAGATTCAAAACCAGTATCCGGAATTGTATGCTCATCTTGGCGAAACACCTTTGTTTCTATCGTATGAAGAGAAGCGCATCAGTACCATCAATTTTGAGCAATACCTGGAGTCTATTCAGCAACAACTGAATGCTTTTCTCATAAAAACAGGTAAAGCCATTGGCAGCACAAATAATACCTTTTGGCGTGACAAGCCTTAAATTTTTGTAACCCAAATTTTTTTGTTAAAGGTTAATCGGACATAAAATGCCATCTAATTTAGGTGGTATTTTTTATTACTGTTTTATTTTCTTTAGCAGCCTATAAAACTACTAACCTGGCAACTGTTAATGCTGTACTGCTGCAACACGTTTAAGCGTAGCGCTCATAAACCAGCCACACAAAGTGTTGATATGCTTTGATACCACCATATTTAATGTTAGCTTTTGATAATGTTAATAATGTTGGTGGCAACTGCCAGGCACGGGCTGGTTACCATGAAAGCCTTTAAAACAGGGTAGTTGTTTATTGTCTCGAAAATGTTTTGCGGCAGGTCAAAAACTTTTATTAATGTATTACCATGTTAAAACTTTTAACTCGGCCTTATGAAACTATATGTAAAATTTATGGTGAGTATTCGCTGTAAAATGCTTGTAAAAGCCGAACTCGATAAACTGGGGCTCAGGTGGAGGTCTATTGATCTGGGCGAAATTGAAATAGAAGGAAATATTACAGAAGAGCAGCACAAACTATTGAAAGCTAATTTGTTGAGGTCGGGCCTTGAATTGATGGACGATAAAAAAGCAATACTGATACAAAAAATAAAGAATGTAATTATAGAAATGGTGCATTATGACGACGAGCTGCCCAAAATGAAAAACTCAGAATACATCAGCGAAAAACTTCATTATGACTACACCTACCTGGCCAATTTGTTTTCAGAAGCCACCGGCATTACTATTGAGCAGTTTATTATTATTCATAAAATAGAAAGGGTAAAAGAGTTGCTCATCTATAACGAACTAAATCTTACCGAGATTTCTTACAAGCTTAATTACAGCAGTGTGGCGCATCTTTCTAATCAGTTTAAAAAGGTAACCGGCCTTACTCCTTCTTTTTTTAAATCGCTGAGAGACAAAAAACGCATACCCATTGAAAATATCTGAACCTGCGCATTTGCCTGCAAACACCCGAATTACCGTATGTGTGAATTATATAAGTATTCTGAATAATTGTATAACGGGGTTAGTCATAAAATAGCGCATCTTTATGATGCAAAGATTCTTTTGCAAACAAACATGAATAAAAATGAACAGAGAAGAAATAAGGGAGGAGTGGAATAAACAAAAAGCAAAACTGCTAAAGAGATTTTCGGTACTTACCGAAGATGATTTGTTTTTCAGAGAAGGCCGTAAGGACGAAATGTTAGAAAGGCTTCAGCTGATACTTGTCAAAAACAAAGATGAACTGAACTCACTTTTTGAAGAGATTAAGAAAAAAAACTAACGGCAACACCGCCTTCGCGGCCCTTGGTATGTTTCATTTATTTATCAGGTTTTATAATATAACATTAACTATCAGCATCATGAATAACCAGAATAAGAAAAATCAAAACAGTAAAAAGCCGGTTGCCCTTAATAAAGTAAAATCTGTTTCTGCCTATAAAATGGAAGACAGTAGTAAGTTTTCAGCCATTACGGTGCTTCCGAAATTTAAAAATCAAAAGGTAGTTCTTTAGAAAATACAGAGCCGTTGGCCGGAATATACCCCTAGGCTGAGTTGCATGGCAATAGCCTTTTTGTTGTTCCGGCCAGGGTTGCTTTTAATGCAATGGCCAACGTTTTGCAGGTAAAATTGAATGCCAAATCCGCCGGGTTGAAGGGCTTTTATTTACCGTGCAAACAGCAGTTTATCCGGCATGGCCGGTCTCACTCATCCGCTTCAGGGCTTCTGTTACAAGTGTGTGAATCATGCAAGTAATACTACTAATTGTGTAATGATAACCGGGCATTTAATGCCGACTTTTGTATCAGTTCATTACAAGCCAGAAAAAGAAAACTTCAGTTATCTAACCAGTGCACGGGTTTGTTTTTCCCGGTTGCTAATCACGTATCTACATCTTTAACGCCTGGCTATCAGATAGCAGGCTTATTATGCTTGCATTTCTCTGATAATTAAACAAAACATCAATCATAAATAATTAAAACTATGCAAAACATTTTATTACAACTGAAAAAAACGCTATTGATAACACTGGGCATTGTGCTTGCAGTTTCAATGAGCTCATGCACCAAAAAAATAGCGTTTCTTAATTCGTCGGTTGTGCCGGCGGCTCGCGGTTATGTTGAGATTAAGTCAGACAAGAACAAAAACAACGTAATTCAGATACACCTAACCAATTTGGCAGAGGTACAGCGGTTGCAACCCGCCAGACAAACCTACATTGTATGGATGAAAACCGACCAGGAGTTAACAAAAAACATGGGGCAGATAAAAAGTTCTGGCAATATGATGTCTAAACAATTGAAAGCTACTTTCGAAACCGTCACTTCTTTCAGACCAGTACTGGTTTTCATTACAGCCGAAGACGACCCCAATACCCAATATGCAGGCGGGCAGGTGGTTTTAACCACCAATAACTTCTGATTTAAAAAGCCGTAAAAAATTACGGCAGCAACCAGGTATGGGCTTTAATAGAGCAGGTAAGAACCTGATTTAAAGAAAACAGTCAATCAATATCATTAAAAGGAAAAATAAATAAATATGAATTCAGGTAAATTATTGGCAGGTATGCTGGCAGGTTTTGCAGTAGGTGCCTTAATAGGTGTTTTGTTTGCTCCTGAAAAGGGCTCAGATTCAAGAAAGAAAATTTTAAGGAAAGGCGAAGAATTGGCCGGAGACCTGAAAGATAAACTGGATGATTTTGTTGAGGCGTTCAATAAAAATTACCAGCACATGGCACAAAAAACAGACAGCATAAAAGAAGAAAAAATGGTGGAAACACCGGAAGTAAAAATTGAAAGCGCCGGGAATACGGACGCGAAAAATTAGTTTAAGTATATAAATTTATCAAAATGAAAAAGAGAATCATCGTAGTTTTGGGTATAGTATTGATGTTGGCCACTGTGTTTACCAGTTGTATTTCTAACAAAAAGAAAGTTGACAACGCCAAAGCCGAAGTGGCAGAAGCACAAAAAGATTTAGACAAAGCCAATGCAGCTTATAGAGCAGACATGGCCAGCTTTAGAAAAGAAACGTCTGAAAAAATTGCCGCCAATGAAAAAACCATTCTGGAGTTTAACGCCAAAATGGCCGACAAAAATGAAGACACAGAGATGAAATACGAGCAGAAAATTGCCGAATTGAATCTGAAAAACAAAGAAATGAAGAAGAAAATGGATAATTACAAAGAAGATGGTAAAATGAACTGGGAGAAATTTAAAACGGAGTTTAGCCATGATATGGACGAACTCGGAAAGGCCTTTAAAGGCATTGCCATAAAAAATACCAATTAACAATATTCTTGCCGGGGCTGGGTTATCTGGCTCCATTTGAAAACTATAAATTCACAAACTTTACAAAAATCATGAAAAAAATATTTTTAATTACCGCCGCCGTGGCTTTTTTAGCCATTAATGCCCACGCACAAGATAGCCGCTCTAATGCCCGCACAAAAATTCAGGTCGGGTTAAAGGCAGGCGCAAATTATTCAAACATTTACGACACCAAAGGCGAGTCATTTGATGCCGAGGCCAGATTTGGCGCAGCCGGTGGGGTATTTCTGGGCATTCCTATTGGCAGGTTTCTGGGTATTCAGCCTGAAGTAATGTATTCTCAGAAAGGGTACAAGCAAACGGGTTCAGTTTTAGGTAGTAACTATGACCTTACCCGCACCATGCACTTTATTGATGTGCCGTTTTGATTTCAATAAAGCCGGCCAACTTTATTACCTTGCAGCTTGGCCCACAGTTCTCGTATCTGTTGAAACAAAAAACTGATTTTAACACAGGTGCAGGCAGTGTTGTTCAGGAAAGCCAATTTGCCAACGATAATATCCGTAAAAATACATTAGGAGCCGTAGTGGGGCTTGATTTTAATTTTAACCGCGTTGTTTTAGGCACCAGAGCCAGCTGGGACCTCCAAAATAATAATGGCGACGGCACCTCTACCAACCCACGTTACAAAAATGCACTGGTGCAGGCAACGTTGGGGTATAGATTGTTTTAATACGCTAAAGTATAATTAAAAGCGCCGGAAACTTAAATAGACAGAAGTAATTGATTAAAAATCAATTCGATGAGCTGTTGTATTAAAAGCCCGTGAGACAGATTCAAGATATACCATCTTGAATTTTTCTTTTTTACGGCTCATTCAACTACTTATTGGACGGGCTAAACAAAAAAACATCGGTTGCCGGGTTTGTAGATTGATGATTGAGTTTTTCTTTAATGGGTTTATTGTCAGTGTTTTAGCTGATAAACAAACCCCCGAAAAGCAAATGTTCGGGATTTTATGGGGGTTTTTGGGTGTTTTAATCCTGCGAAATAACTGAAATACAGCAGACCACCAAAGCAGAGGCCACATAGCTTAATAAACTTTCATTCTCTGATTTTTTACAGATTGCCTGTTTTTATGAAAATGAACAAGACACCCAAAAATACGAGTGTCTTGTCTTTATGAAGTCTTAAACAAAGGAATTTCTTAAGAAAGCCGAACTGACCACCGCCCGGCTAATCAGTTCTTTTGTTTTGCTTGTTATGCTTGTTAAACCAGTTCGGTTACAAACGCATTTTTTGGAGTTCTTACTTTTTTTAGATTCACCAGCCAGTCGCCTTCTTGCTCGCGGTAGCCAATGGGCAAAATAACCACGCTTTTCAGGCCTTGTTCTGCCAGCCCCAGTAATTCATCCATTTTTTCTGTGTTAAAACCTTCCATGGGTGTAGCATCTACCTTTTGCTCGGCGGCGGCGGCAATGGCTAGTCCGAACGAAATATAGGCTTGTTTGGCCGAATGATTCTTGTGCCATTCTTTACCCAAAGGCTCATATAACCCCCACAGCATTTTTTGGTACCCTTCCGAGCTGTCAGCAGGCAGGCCTCTTGCTTCAGATGTTTTGGTCAATACCTCCTTTATCCTTTCAGGTGTGTACTCATCCCATGCGGCCCAAACCAACAGATGCGAACAATCAGTAATCTGGCTCTGGTTATAGGCAAATTCGCGTATTTGCTCAAGTTTTTCTTTATTGCTGATAACAAAGATTCTGTAAGGTTGTAAACCAGAAGATGAGGGCGCATATCTTGCTGCTTCCAGTATGTAGTCCAGTTTTTCTTGCGGAACAGCCGCCCCATTCATTTTTTTGGTGGCATAGCGCCATTTCAAATTATCTATAAGTGTCATAATTGATTTTTGGTTTTGTGTGGCAAATGTAAATGTTATTGTTTATATTTGTAACAAGGTAACAAAAAGTAACAGTAACATTGAAGTAACCATGTAACCCATGAGAAACGACGAATTTACCAGACATTGCAAAAGCAATATGATGGCGGTTTATGATGCTATGGACGCATTGAACGGCAAATGGAAGATATCTATCATAGCCGTGCTTTGCTATCATGATAAACGGCGGTTTTCGGATATTCTGAGAGATGTAAGCGGGATATCGAACAAAATGCTGAGCAAAGAACTAAAAGAGATGGAGATTAATAATCTTGTGAAACGAACCGTACTGGACACCCAGCCGATAACCGTTGAATATGAATTGACCGAACACGGGCGGAAATTGAAGTCTGTCATCGGCAGTTTAGCAGAATGGGGAAAAGAACACCGGAAAGAAATTATAGGTAAATGATGTACCGGCGGTTATGTTTCAATAATTGCTTATCTGCCTTCCATTTTCTTGATTAGCCTATCATTAATCTGCTGCAAATAGTACTTAAGGCAGTGGCAGCTTACTCAATTACCCTGTAGTTGTATTTTCTTTGGTTTAACAGGTCTTCATAGTAGATGGTAAAATAGTATTCATTGATAACATACTGGGTGGTTGAAAGGGTTTTAAGCACATTATCACGATTAATTCTTAAGTCATTCCTGATGTCTCCCACACCACCATTCTGGTGGAAGTCGAGTACACTGTCTGCACTTACGGGCTGTTGTAAAAAATCTGTAAACCATTGTTTTCTTGCCTCAATTACCTGAGGTGTATATAAAGTAACCGAAGACCATATCTGTGGCCTTGACACATCTATTTTTTCTGTACTGATTTGTTTACCGTTCCATCTCAATTCATGGGCAAAAAGTTCATGGCTGTTTTCAATAACTACAAGCGTGAAGGGTTCAATTCCGTCAAAATCATATCTTTCAACAAATGTGGTTACCGAACCGAACTGAAAGAAATCAGGGATAATTCTACCCCGGCTTTGCCGGTAAGGCGGGTGGGGGATATGCCTGCTAACCCCGCCATTTAAAAGACATAGGCTTAAGGCTTTGCTGCCGGCTATCCAGGTGCCATCGCTGAGTGGGTCTTTCGGATAAAAAACCTGATGCCCGTTAATGGTATATTTTCTGGGTGGAGTGGCCGTTTCACGAGCTACGGCTTCGTCTCTGTTCGATGTAAGAATGTATCCTTTGTTGCCGGTTGGTATATATGTCAGAACGCACATGGTATCAAAAGTTTTTCATCATAAATCGGCCCGTAATCATTTCGCGATTGAAAATAATCATCAGGTCGGCGGTTCAATTTTCTAAGGCCTCCAGCTGCTGTTTGTATCTGATGGTAGAGTAGGCCACACCAAAGGTCGGGTCTATTGGTATATGGCTGAAATGCTCCTGCACACCAATACGAATAAGCGCAAAATGATGAATAGAATGCTCAATCATATACACCAGCTCGCGCATAAAATTAGATTCAACAAGTTCGTGGTTTTTTTCGCTGTACCTCACCATTACCAGAAGCGGCCTGTTCAGATCCGTTTCTGTTTTAATGGCGGTTTCAATCTCCGCCAGTTTTTTATGTGTATATATTAACTCGGTTTCAATTAAAAGATTACGTTCGCGGCCATCGTAATCTACAATGCCTGTTGACGCTCCTTTAATTAAACACTGAAAAAACTCTAATGTGTGCCGCACATGCTGCCCTATACTGCTATTGTTTAAAACCGGCAGGTTTTCTGTGTAGGTTTGCGGGTTTAACTGATTGAGTAAATCTTTCAGTTGATTAAATACTTCTGTGGTTGCCTGGCTTGTCATTTCTTTTGTAGGTTTTATATGCCTGTAGCAGTAACTGAGCCTGAAACTGACTATGCGAATCATTTAATTGTTCAAATTGCGTAACAATCCAATAGGCATACTTAGCCTTGTGTTGGTTTGGTTACACGCTTTATTGACCCTGCAAATTTGATTATTTGACCTGACCCGGTTTGTCGGCCAGACGACCTAACTAAGAAAATGAAGGTAGTTTATGCATCTTTTTTTAAGATGATTTCCGTTCGGTTATAGTCTAAAATGCCTTTTTCTTTATACTCATTAAATAGTTGGGTAACTGTCTGCCGGGTGCTGCAGATAAGGCTGGCTATGTCCTGATGGGTAAGGTAGTTTTTAAGAATAATGTCTGTGTCAGCCGGTGTACCTTCTTTAGTAGCCCAATCTTTTAAGAAAATCATGAAGCGCGTCCGCACATCTTTAAACATAAGATTGGCGTATCTGCTCTGAAGCCGTTTGAATCTGAACCCCATCCATTTGGTATAGGATAAACCCAGTTGCGGATTCTTCTCCAGCAGTTGTTCAAAGTCGTCCATTCTGAAACTACAACAAATTACGTTGTCAGAAACCGCCACCGCGTATTCGTCAGACTGTGTTTCGGTTAGGGTAAACTCACCAAAAATATCGCCTTTTTGAATCACATCTTTTACAATTTCGTTGCCGTTTTCGTCTGTCTCTACAATTTTTAGCGTCCCTTTTTTAAGAAAGTAAACCCTGGTGTTTTCATCATGCGAAAACAAAATGATTTCGCCTTTCCGCGCAGTTTTGAAATTTGATATCATACATATCGACCTCAATTCAGACGACGATAGTACACTAAAAAGTTTATGGTCTCGCAGATACCAGTATTTTGTATCAAGATTCATCAGGTTCCGGAAAAATTCTATGCTAATATACAGATTGCAGACAATTTTTAACTAAAATGCTTCTTAATTATTACCCAAACTTCGGCAAGCGATAAAGGCAGATGACCTCTTTTCTGGTTATTAATGCTTATGTCGGCGCTGCGGCTCCAGTGCCAGCGTAAATCTTTATAGGCATTCAGTAAAGAGTAGGCAGGGTCGTATATATGCCCGGGGTCAGAGCTCACCCCGTTCAGTTCCATTATTTTTATGTTTTTGCCATTATACAAATCTTCAATGCTGGGCACTTTCAGGTCAAATCTACCATAATAAAACCCATCAAAACTATCGGCAATGCTGCTGAATACGGCATGTGTTTGCTCGTTAATCAAGTGGTTGGCATTTATAAATTTGGTTCCCCGGCAATGATTCCCAATGGGTTCAAGCAGGCGTTTTTCGTTTAGCGGTAGCTGCTCGTTTATCTGCTCACCTAATTTTGACTCCAGCGCCGCCAGCTGGAACCGCGCACGGGTAGACCTGCCAATCAACTCCCGGATGGTAGATTTACCGTCACCCGTAACCGTCAGAAATTCTTTTATGGTTATGGAAGAAACAATTCCGGCTGGCTCCGTAGGCACGCGGCTAAAAAGTACGCCCAATTCAATAGGATAGCTGATAAATTCCTGAATTATGTAATTTCCCTGGGCTGCCTTATGGTAGTTATGCAGTTGTTCGGCCGTTTCAATTTTGGCAACATGGGTGCCTCTTTCGCCAACATCAGGTTTGGCTATTACAGGGAAACCCATCTGCGCAGCTTTAATTAAATCAATAATGTTGCCCGGTTCTTTTTCTTTTTCTACAAAAATGGTTTTAGGTAGAAAATCGGGGTTGATTTTCCTGAGAATTTCAATCTTGCTTTCGCCATAAAAACCACCTGCTTTTATACCCGGGTTAACCGCCGTAAAAAAGGTAAACGAACGTGTTCTGATAGCCAGATACAGCCAGTACGGAGCCATTGGTAAATAAAATAACCACCAGGGCCAGTATTCATAATTGAAAGTTTTAATAACAAAAAGCGGGAGTTTCATAATAAGGCGCGTAAAATCATCTAAAAGCATTGGGAAAGAATTTTCTGGCCAATGCCAGGCCCTGTTGCCGGTGCAAAACCTGAATCACTACCGAGCAAAACAAAACAACTATGGCCAATATAAACAGTTGTCCGCCATCGCCCATTGACTCAATTCCTATAACCAGTAAATGAGCGCCAATTGCACCCAGCATTAAGCCCATGGCCAGCAGCCCCCCAACAAATGCAGTGGCCGGTAGCAGCAATAACACAGCAGTTACCAGTTCTAAAACGCCGGTGCCTATGCGGCCCCACGGTTCGGCACCCAGTTTGGAAAACAACACCACAGACTCAGGATGTGCCGTAAATTTAAAATAAAGTGTCTGAATAAGAATAACGGCAGCTATGATACGTAAGCCCAACGAAATGATTTTCTGTGTTTTCATCTGATTTGCAATGTGGGTTAGCGTATAAAATTCATCCAGTTTTTATCTGCTTTCTGCTTCAGATTCGCCTCATCTTTATTCCATTTGGGCAGTGTATTATTTACCCACGAATGATAGAAAAGATAGAGTTTCCCGTTCAGAATTTTGAATGTTTCGGGGTCAATTTCTACTTTTTCGCCCGTGGCTCCCATTGCGTAGGCACACCAGCCACCATACTGCGGCTCATATTTTTTCGGGTCTTTTAAAAAAGTTTCTTTGTTTGCAGGGCTGCCAAACCAATAGCTTGCGCCCTCATAACTGGTGTTCCATTGCTTGTTGCCTTTAATGGCTTTGTGCTCATTAAAATAGGCTACGGGGTCATAACCCTGAATGGCAAGGCCGTTTTCAAGATTAAACTGCCTGGCTCTGGTATTGGGTTGTGCCAAGGCCTGGCCAATTAACCCAACCAGTATAATGATAATTAAATAACTGCGTTTCATCTGTACGGTGGTTTGAGGTTAGTTATTGGGCTTGTTTAGCGCAGGCCAGTAATCGTTGGCTTTTTTGATGCGACCCGGAATGTCTTTCGACCATAGTTGTTTTACCTTGGGGCTGTAGTTCAGGTAAAGTTTATCTTCAACTATTGTCCAGGCGTCAGGGTCAGTGGGCGACTTGTGATTCTCGCTCACCCCAAAGGCACAAAAACCGCCGAACTGAGGCGCGTACCTGGCAGGGTCTGCCTTGAAGGCATCTAAATTGGCCTGCGAACTAAAAAGCCACGTGGCTTCATGCCATTGGTACCCAAAAGTTTCTGAACCCTTTACGGCCTTGTTTTCTGTAAAATAGGCTACGGGGTCATAGCCGTTAATGGCAATGCCATTTTTCTGGTAAATGGCATTATCTTGCGCAAAGGCGCTTCCTGCAAAAAGAAGAAGAAAAAGGATGATGATTTGAATGCGGGTGTTTTTCATTTTTGTGAAGTTTTTTTTACAAAATTGGCAGAATTGTAACTGACGGATTGTCGGCTCAATGACAATTCAGAGAAAGATTCTGAGCGTTTGGCCAACTGCCATTGAAATAAATAGCAAACCAATGGCTTTGTTGAACGAAAACCTCAGAAATAAACCGTGTAATTGACCCTGAAAACGCTTGGCCAGCCAGGCAAAAAGCAGCAGAATGGCAAATGAGCCTAAGGCTGCCCCTAATACAAATGATAGTTGCGAGCTGAAAGATTGCAAACTGTAAAACGAATGAAGATAAACCAGCACAACCAGCCAGAAAGGCAAAAGTTGCGGGTTGAGCATCCCTTTACCAAAGCCACCAAGGGTTTCTTTGTGTATTTTTGTGGTTTTTATTGCTGTAGTGGTTTTAGCCTTTGTAAAAAGGCTAAACAGGCCCGTTATTAAAAAAAACGGAATGGCGGCCAGTTGCAGGGCGTCAAGCAGTATCTGGTTTTGCATCAACAATAACCGTCCTTTAAGTGCAGCTATGGTGTAGATTACCTCAGGCAGTGAGCCGCTTACAGCCACGTAAACACCATCTTTAAAACTGCGCGAAAGTGTGGCCTGTACCACTGCCAGGTTTACCGGCCCCGGTTGTACAGAACCCAAAAAACTGATGAGGGCTGTGAGTAATAAAATGGCTAATGGCTCTGGCATACATAATTGGTTTGTATGCAACAAACCTAAGATATGCGTGCCGGATGAATTGTCTGCCTGCCGACATTTGAGACAAAACCCGGCCAGAGCAGAAATGCAGTAAAGAAAATTGTAACTGAGTTATTATGCACAAACCCTTAGTTAAGCAATTGCTTCAATACGTCTTCATTGTTTTCTTCAAAATAGGGGTGATGATAATGGTGCAGCTTCATCAAGGCTTGCAACAACTGATTTTTTTCTTCAATGCTCAGATCGCCTACAATGTGGCCCGACATCTTCTGGATTCCGTTTTGAATCAGACCAAATTGGGTGCGCCCCTTGTCTGTCAGTGATAATAGTTTTGACCGGGCATCGGCTGGATTTTCTCTTTCCTGTAGCATCCCGTCGCGAAGCAACCTTTTCAGTACCTCATTGCCCGACGATTTTTCTTGTATGCACATCCTGAGCACATCTATTTTCTTAAACTCTTTGTCAGGAAAAAGAGATACCAGCACGGCAAAGTCATCAAGCGAGTAGATTTCAGTATTTCTGAAAACCCGTTTGGCATAAAATTGAGCATACTTGTAGGCAATTCCTAAAAACATAGAAATGAGCCCGTCTTGCGAAGGTATCATGCTTTGTGACTTGGGCTGTGTTTTATTGGCTTCGTTGATAATCCAGGACACAAATTGCTCTTTTTGCCAACGCTGGGCGTTTGTTTGCTGCTGATACGCCTCTGCCAACGCTATAATTTCTTTTAAAATACTGTAGTCCATATACTATTGTTAACAATATTTGAAACGCAAAATGGTATTATACCATTCATTTAAAAAATATTTTGTTTTACATAAAACATTTAAAACCTGAAATTGTTTTATGTAAAACTAATCTAATTTATTTGGTATGAAAACCATTAAACTCTACTTCTTTTTTTTGTTGTTATTTTTTAGTTTTTCAGCTTTTGCCCAGAATACAGGTGCCATTTACGGTAAAGTAATTGATAAAAACACGCAGGAACCACTGATAGGAGCCACCGTAGGTGTAGAGAAATCATCACAGGGTACCACAACCGACCTGGAAGGTAACTTTCGTTTATCGTTACCCGTTGGTAGCTACAACCTGAAAGTAACTTATGTTGGTTACCAGACACTTGTTAAATATAATATCAACCTTACCTCTGGTAATGCGCAGTCTGTCAATTTTGAATTACAGGCCGAAACAGCTACACTGGGGGAAGTAACGGTGAAAAATCAACGGGCAAAATCAGCCCTTGCTTCAGACGTAATGACACCGCTGTCGGTGCAGACCCTTACAGTTGAAGAAATCAGGAGTAATCCGGGTGGAAACTTTGATGTTTCAAAAGTGATTCAGGCGCTGCCGGGTGTAGCCGGAACCACAGGAAGCGGGGGTTTCAGAAACGATATAATATTGAGAGGCGGCGGCCCCAATGAGAACATCTATTATCTTGATGGCATAGAAATACCGGTGCTTAACCACTTTTCAACGCAGGGTAGCGCCGGTGGACCCGCAGGTATAATCAATACCGCTTTTGTAGACGATATTAAGCTGAGTACCTCGGCATTTATTGCGCAATTTGATAACGCCCTTTCGGGTGTTTTTGAAATTAACCAGAAAGTGGGTAACGCAGAACGCTTACAAAGCAATATCCGCCTAAGCGCAACCGAATTGGCCGCAACCTTTGATGGCAAACTGAGCGACAAAACCAATTTTCTTCTTTCGGGGCGTCGGTCTTATCTGCAACTTTTGTTTAAGTTGATAGACCTGCCCATCAGACCTAATTACTGGGATTTCCAGACAAAAATCACACATAAACTCGGAGAAAAAACCACGTTGAATCTGATAGGTATAGGCGCCATAGACGACTTTAAGTTTGCGTTACCCAAAGACCCCAGCCCCGAAAATATCTATATATTCAGAAATTCTTCATTGATTAATCAGTGGAACTACACCGCAGGGGCGTCTGTCAAGCACCTCATTAACAAAGGTTTCATTAATGTGGCGCTCAGCCGGAATCACCTGAACAACTCATTAGAGCGCTACGAAGACAACAATAACCCCGAGCCGCAGTCGCAGAATCTGTTTTCACAATCAAAAGAGGTGGAAACCAAGCTAAGAGCATACCTTAAAAAATCGCGCAATGGTTTTACTTACAGCTTTGGCGGAGTAATACAGTATGTGAATTACCGGAACGATTTCTTTCAGAAAATAAGAAATCGTGTAACAGACCAAAACGGGAATGTAATACAGCCGGAAGTAGCGTATCGGTTTATGACCGACCTTAACTTCTGGAAATATGGCGCTTTTGCACAAGTTGGTAAGACATTTGCCAATCAGGTGAGTGTATCGGGCGGGCTAAGAACCGATATGAACAGCTTTACTGATGAGGGGCAGAATCCACTCAGAACGCTTTCGCCCCGCATCTCGGTTTCGGCACCTTTAAGCAGTAATTTCAGACTTAATGCCGCCTGGGGAAGCTATTACAAAATACCTATTTATACAGTGCTGGGCTTTAAAGATGCGCAGGGTAACTATACCAACCGCAACAACAAATACATTAACACCCTGCATTATGCACTAGGGTTGGAGTATCTGCCCAAGCCCGATTTGAGATTCACGGTTGAAGGTTTTTATAAAGATTACAGAAATTATCCGGTAACTACCCTTAACAATATTTCGCTGGCTAACCTGGGAGGCGAATTTGGCGCCATTGGTAATGAGGCGGTGAGGTCTGTGGGCAGAGGTGAAACATACGGAGTTGAATTTTTTGTACAGCAAAAACTGGTAAAACGTAATTTTCTGACACTCTCTTACACCTTTGTGAGAAGCAAGTTTGGTGGGCAGAATACCGCACTAAGGCCATCGGCATGGGATGTACGGCATCTGGTGTCTTTTATTTATGGCCTGAAATTGAACAAACAATGGGAGTTAGGACTGAAATACAGGTTTGCAGGCGGTAGCCCCTACACACCTTATGACCTGGCCGCATCGCAGCAGAATTACCTGACATTAGGGCAGGGGATTCTTGATTACACCCGTTTAAATTCGGTTCGACTGAAAGCCTTTAATCAGGTAGATATACGTGTGGATAAAAAATGGAATTACCCGCGCTGGACCCTCGATTTATTTCTGGATGTACAGAACGTACTTGCCTTTAAGAATGAGTCTATGCCTTATTTTACCTTTAAACGCAAGGCCGATAATTCCGACTTTGAGTCGAGCGACGGACAATCGATCAGGCCCGACGGCTCAAATGCCATTCCGGTTATATTAGATAACTTGTCTGGCAGGCCAACCCCAAGCCTTGGGTTTATTATTGAGTTTTAGATCTGGCGGTGCATTTGTATTGTTGGCGTTCTGATTTTATAATTTAAACGCCGAGCTAAGAAAATACCACCCAGGCAACATAAAATACAAACCAACCATTGGCAAACATCAGATTGATTGTTTGTTGCTGTTTCAAAAGGTTTCAGTAAAATCTTTTAAAAACAGCAACAAACAATTTAGGATCTTCAACTGATACCATGTTTTTTCAACATGATTTTCCTGTCAATGCATCGGTGCCGTAGCATAGCCTAACCCCATCAAACCGCCCTATACTCGCATTATAAGTTCTAGCGCCAAAGCTAATTCTTCTTAAATTAAACGTGGTTTGCTTTTCTTTATTTTGGTATTCAGTAAAGGGCGGGGCAGGGGTTGTGTGAGCTTCAAATTATTCAACTGGTGAATAAATATGTTAACATCCATCTTCTATTCAAATTGAAAAGATATTTTTAAAGACTGCTGGGAAACCAATAAGAATCAAATAAATTTCCTGTCCTTACCTTATATTTTTTAATTGCTGTTACAATTTTTAAACTATTAAAATAATATATATTTTGGAAGCAACGGAATATAATTTGAAATAGAACTCACCAGACCTACATCTGGACTAACTGTAAATCTACTAATTAAATCAGTTGGATTTTTAACCATTTTACTTTTATCTAATTCAACAATATGTTTAATTTCAATATTAAATTCATTGACGGTAATATTTTGTTATCAAAGGCAGAAAGGTGAAATCTAAAAGCATTATATTGTAATTGCTGCGAGTGTAATAAAACTCACTTTATCTGCGTTTGAATGGATTTGATAATTGTTTTTGTTACTTTTTCATAAATAATGCAAAATAATCTAATGATAGAGGTCTTAAAAGGTGATATTACAAAAATTCAGGTTGATGCTATTGTAAATGCGGCCAATACATCTTTGCTGGGAGGAGGAGGGGTGGATGGTGCAATTCATAGGGCTGGTGGTAAAGCTATACTTGAAGAATGTCAAAAAATACGGAGCAAGCAAGGGGGCTGTAAAGTTGGTGAAGCCGTTATAACAAATGCCGGAGCACTGCCTGCTAAATTTGTTATTCATACTGTAGGGCCAGTTTGGAATAATGGCAAAAGTAATGAAGAGTACCTGTTGTCATTGGCCTATTTAAATAGCCTTAAATTGGCATTAGACAACGGAGTAAGGACAATTTCTTTTCCCAATATTAGCACGGGTATTTATAAATTTCCTAAGGAAAAAGCTGCTGGAATTGCCATTCAAACAGTGTCTGACTTTTTGCCTACTTCAGATAATATTGAAAAGGTTTTCTTTGTATGCTTTGATGAAGAAAACTATAAAATCTATTCTAAACTTTTAATGTAAATAGGACTAAATTTGTATTAACCCCCAAGGGTCAAAAGAAGTTTCAGAGGTTTTAGCCAGTGCTGTGCCGTTAGCTTTATAAGCTAAACGGGTATTGCCCAGATGGTCGGTGTGGAAATAGTCATACGACCAAGCTCCACTTTGATAAACCCCTCTGCCTTCTGGAGAAGCCAGTTGATAGAAAGCACCATTCTTAAAAACCAAGCCGTCAAGGTATTCCTAGTATTCTCCTGTCGAATAAGTGGTTTTGTATAAGCACCCCGAGCCATCATAGAAGTTTTTAATCCATCTGTTGTTGGTGAGCTGTATCTCAATGGGTTAACTCAAACCTTTTTCGTTAATCACTTCGCCAGCAAAGTTATAGCCAAGATTGGCTTTATAGACTCTACGAGTTAAGTCCCCATACTAAGAAAGCCCATCCAATAAAAATTATCGTATGGGCTTTCTTAAGAGGATAGTTTTTAAATGATAAAACCTTTATTTATGACGAGACATTATAGCATTCTAAAAAATAACTGTAATTTGAAAAATCAAATTCTATGTTAGTATATTTTTTTAGGACTGTGGCTTGATTTTCTTTTATTTCATAAACGAAATAAAGATAAATATCATCCTCTGGAGAGGGAACAAAAATAGTATTTAAAATATCTAAAGATAAATTTATTGGATATTCACCTACTAATTCTTCGCTTTCTTTATTATAATATGCAATAATTCTTTGTACTTCTTCCATTAGATTTTATTTTTGAGTTGTTCTTCCAGGTACAGGTTCTTTTGTCATTTCACCGGTGTTAGGATCGGCTGAACCTTGGTGTTTACCCTTATTATTATAAACTTCAACATCCCAATGTTGATAATCCCATTCTAATATTTTTCCGTCTGGTAATACCCATCTGGCTCTGCCGCTTTTTGGCTTATCTCTTCTGGCATCAGGGAAACCAGGTAATGTTTTGGGTGGAACATGATAATTTACTGGAGAATTGTCAGGGTTGTAACTATGATAAACTTCATAACCTATATGTTATCCCCTCAACAATAGCTGTTCCTGCTAGAACGACAGGAATCGCTGGATCATCTAGTACACCTATACCTGTAACATCATCGGCAGCCAAAGCTCCTGCTATCATCATACCGCCAGCTAGTATAGAACTTGCCGGATTATTTTGACGACTAGGAGTAACAATAGCACTTCCTTCTCCATTATAAACTATACCTGTTGGACTATCGTAAGTAAATAAACTTTTATTATCCCTATAAATATCATATTCTTTACTATTAGGACAAGTAGGGCAAGTCCCGATATAAGCATAATGATCATTTATTTCAAGAGGGGTTATATCTTCTCCATCTTTACCACAACCCTTACAAGACATTCCTGTTGGGTCTGTATTCTTAACAGGATTATTCCCTACATAGTTATATGGAGATAAAGAATAGTAATTATCCGCCAACTCATCCACCCCATCAAACCGCCCTATACTCGCATTATAAGTCCTTGCACCAAAGCTAATTCTTCGCAAATTAAACGTACTTTCCTTTTCTTTATTTTGATATTCAAATTTGGTTGGGGTTGCAGCGGTTTAATTTTCGTTTCATTTGACTGCTTAATAAAAAGGCCATCCAATAAATAGTCTATTGAATGGCCTTGGACAAAATGCTCTTACTTAAATATGTTAAGTATAAGATAATTTAAATAGAATTTGGACATAACAGATTTAAGTAACATCGGTTTTAACAATGTTGACCATAAGGAAGCCAGCTTTAAGCCCTATACTAAAATGCCACACATTTTTAACCGTATTTATTGGAGTAGGTATTTCCGAATCAATAATACATAATAATTCACCTTTGTTTTTTTCTCCAAGGTATTTTATTTCACTAACATCCAAGTTTTTGCACCAGTCAATTAATCCTTCTTTAAGATTGTTTGCATTAATTTGACTTATATATGTGCCACCTCTGAATTCCATTATAAATGTGTAGGTGTTCATTTTTTTATTTTGAATTTATCTGAGCTTAAAAGTAATTTGAATATTTAAAATAATGTGTACTTTGTTTTAAGTTAATTGCTTCCTTTTGCTTTCCTACTATGGTTTTCACCAGTATTATCCATTTTTTGTTTCTCGTGTTTAAACTGTTTTTCTAATTTTTTCTCTAATTCTTTATCTTCGGGTGTTTTATTTGCCTTTGATTTTGCCGCATCGTATTCTTTTTTTACCTTCTCATATTTTTCTTTTGCAACTTCTCTTGCTTTTTGATTAGCATGAGCGCTATTTTTATTTCCTGAAGAAACATTACTTTTTTTGTTATCCCCTGAATTGCTTTTCCCTTGTGAATTTAAATTACTTAGCGCCTTAGAAATAGTATTAACTCCATTCCCCGCAGTGGCTATCGCAGCTGCACCAACTGGTAGTGCAATTGGCGTAGCAGCACCTCCAGTAACCAATTCTAAACCACCAGCGCCAAGCGTGCCTAAACCTCCTGTAATTAACTGAACCCCACCACTAAGAAGTGACAAACCATCTCCAAACTTCCTGCCATTTTCATACGCACTACCTCTATATCCACCACCATCCAGCGAAGTTGGGATAGGTGAGTTATTATCAATAAATCTGAGCGTTGCACCAGCCACAAAATCAATAGCATTTTGGCAACAACTCTCACCCATTAATCCATCAGCATCAGAAAAACGGACAGGGTTATTGAAAGAATAATGGTACAAACTAAGCTGCTCTTGTCCTTCAATTACCGGGTCAACTCTGTCAAAACGCCCAATTGTTGGGTTATAACCTCTGGCACCTAACCGAATCAAATTCAGATTAAAAGTACTTTCTTTTTCTCTATTTAAAAACTCAAATCAATTGCAAATAAACCAATATCAATAGAAGTTTTGGAAGTCTGGGTGAGTGCGGAATTGTTTGTTTGAAAGACCTTATGGGTGCTGCGAAGATGGTTAATATATTCAAAAAGGCCACCCAATAAATAAGCTATTGGATGGCCTTAAACTAATTATTCGGATTTAAATTAGTCAGTTTATTTCCGGATAAAAAATATCCTAAAGGGTGTTTTTTTTATTGTTGCACATAAATTCAAAAAGCATTTTTATAGTTAACTCCTCTTTAGGTATTCGTTGTTTTTTTAGCTTTAATAGATGTTGCCAAGTAAAAGTATTAAGTTCAGATTCCTCTAAAAAATATTTCTGAAAATCGAATTCTTCAAAACTGACGTGAAATTCTTTTGATAAATCTTCGAACAAACAAAATACATCATCACCATCAATAGGACAAATTCTGGTTCCATCTCTAATTATTGTTTCATCATTAAATAAATCTTCATAAGGAAATTTTTCCTTTAGAAAAAGCTTAAGATTATTTAAGGTTAATTCCATGTTATTCATTTGTTTTATCATAGACAGCTTGCCCTGCTTCTTTTCCTCCGTAAAAACCTCCTATTCCAGCGCCAATAGTAATTACGCCGTGTGCAACCCAACCCCAAGGTCCGGCAAAATCAATACCTGACGCCGTAAGTGCTGTACCTGTTGCCGTCGCTGAGGCCCAAGCACCTGCCCAACCACCTCCTTCTACAAATAAAGCTTCAGTTTTATTTTCGGCCGTCGCAATTTTGTAAATAGACATTCCTGCGTTAATACCAATTATCCCCCTGCCTAAGAGAGGGGTTGTTCTTCCTATAACTCCTCCTAATCTTGTTGACCTTATTGGATAATTATAACCCATAATTCCTATTCTTTTAGGCAATTTGGTTCTCAACCATCTAGGAGTATCTCCTAATTTGGGTCTAAGGTATTTTGAAGCAATAGAAGTACCTGGGGTTGCACCACTAAATTTGCCTCTTGTGGAGATTTTATTATCCCCTAAGTAATTTAGAGCTTGGCCTGATCCATATATTAAACCACTATAGTCATTAGATGTTCGTCTACCATAAATTGTTGGCCCTTGTCCATTGCCATTTACTACTATCCCAGTCTGTTTATCATATGTAAAAAGCGACTCGCTCTTTCGATATTCATCATATTTGGGGTCATTAGGACAGGTTGGGCAAACTGCAATTCTATTATCACCTTCAATACGGCTTGGACTTAAACCCAATAAATCGACATAATTTAAAGGACTGCTATATGTAAAGTGGTAAGGAGTCCAAGATTCTTGTTCGTCAGTAACAGGATCCACCCCATCAAACCGCCCTATACTGGCATTATAAGTCCTTGCGCCAAAGCTAATTCTTCGCAAATTAAACGTACTTTCCTTTTCTTTATTTTGATATTCAAATTTATTTTGAAAACCATTCACTAAACCTACATCTTTTAACACAATCCCCCAAGGGTCAAAAGAAGTTTCAGAGGTCTTAGTCAATGCGCTGCCGTTTGCTTTATAGGCTACACGGGTGTTACCCAAGTGATCAGTTATAAAATACTCATAAGACCAGGCTCCGCTTTCATAATTCGCTCTGCCTTCAGGTGTGGTAAGCTGATAAAAAGCGCCGTTCTTGAAAACCATCCCGTCCAGATACTCCCAGTATTCACCGGTAGAATAACTCGTTTTGTACAATCGCCCGGCACCATCATAGAAGTTCTTTATCCATCGGCCACCCGTCAGCTGAATTTCAATTGGCTGATTAACAAAAGTGTTGTAAATAATATCGGTGATGTCTTCGTTCTTATCAGCCTTCAAAGCGCCGTTGGCATAATAGGTGTAGTCGTCTGTTCCTGAGTTGCGGTTCACAAAATCAACCTCATAATTACCTGTTACGGCGTCTTCAACCTTTGTTAAACGGTTACCAGCGTAAGTATAAGTCAGGTTGTCCATCAGCCCATAGGTGGTGCTGCTTATCTTACCATTCCGCTGCATGCTGGTGATGTTTCCGTTTCTGTCGTAATTAATGGCCGCCAACCCATAGCTTTCAGAGCCTAAGCCACTATAAGTGGCCGATTTGAGGCGCGAGATGTTGTCATAGCTGAAGGTATAAGTGCGCAGCCCCGACGGAGCATTGTTGTTACTGGCCTGCCAGTATTGCTTGCCAATGTTGCCATCATAATACCCGGCTGTTTCATAATCCAGCTTATAGCTGAACAAATCACCCTGGCTGGCATTGGGGACAGGGTTACCCGAACCATCCAGATTAATGCCCCGTAGTTGCCCCCGCAGGTGGTAGGTATAATCGGTAGTCTGCAAACCGCTGATAGCAGTGCCATTGGCAGTATAAGACCCTGTGGCTCTTACTTTAGCCTGTTTCAAACGTCCGGCCTCATCATACTCCGACCTTCTGATTTCAGCTACCGCGGTGTTGATACCATGCGATACTTTCGTTTGTCGGCCGGTGTTGTCATATTCATAAGTAGTAAGCGATTCCGTATTGGCCATACCATCTGCCTGATACAGCACTTTTTCGTTGATAACCTCACCTGCAAAATTATAGCCCAGGTTGGTAACTACAGCCTTGGCCCAGGGAGTGGCTCCGCCCTTATCATGTACACGGTAGGTTTGTATTTTCCGTCCTTTGTAGTCGTAATAATAAACGTTATGATAAACCTTGTTGAGGTCATCCTGACTGCGGGCAAAGTAACCCGTCTGTAATCCTTTGCTATTACTGTAATAATCGCCCGAATTAAAGGCGCTGCTGGCATTGAATGCCCATTCACCTGCTATCCAGCCATAGTTGTCATATAAATTGTAGATTTTTTCGTCAGTAGAGACATAACTAATCGGAAAACTGACGTTTGAGTATCCTATAAAGTCGCTCACCCAGGTTTCATAAGTGGCACTTGCCCCATCAAACGCGGTTTGTAAGGTGGCCCTGCTTGAAGCATTGGTTAATTCACCCATCACAATCACGCGGCCAAGTGCGTCATATTTTGTAAACGACCATTTGTTTAATGCCGCCTGGCTGGCGTCCTGAGCCAGAACCGGCATGTCGTTTTTGTCATAGACAATAGACGACCAGCCCGCGCCGGGTACGTGTTTTTCAATCACCCTTCCGGCAGCGTCATAGTTATAGGCAAACACCCATTTGGTAAAGGCATCAGAGTTTTTGGCAATGCTTGCCACCAGGTTTTTGCCTTCCGGTTGCAGCACCGCCCGCAACCGCTGCCACTCGTCATACACATAATAAGTAATATAAGTAGCGCCACCCACAGGCTTTTCTATTTGTATCAGGTTGCCTGCTTTATCTTTAATTTCAACGGTAGTATTGCCCTGTTCATCAACCACCCGGGTTTTAAAAAGGCTATTACTCGGGAACGTGCCGTTAAGAGTAATATTCCCGGTGGCATCGGCATTGTACAGATGCACCGCACTACCGGCTAACTCATCAAAAGTCTGGGTTCTTTTGGTACTGGTACGCCAGGCCTGGCCGGGGCCATATTGTTCTCTCAGGCGGTTCATCGGCGAGTTGTCAAAAGCAGTCGCCTCGCTGTAAGCGTAATTATCTCCGTAAAAAGTGGTGGCAAGCCCAAAAGGGTTGCTCTGATACTCTCCGGTTTGTACGGTAGCGGGCGCATTCAACGCCGTTTTCACGGCACGGCCAAATCCGTCGTAGGCTTTCCCTTCAAATACTATGTCTTTCCCTAACGGCGACTGTTTATAACCCACCGTTTGTAAAGGACGGCCGAGGCCGTCCATATACTGTATTGAAATAACTGCCTTAGATGCGTCGCCGGCATCAGCAGTGTTTGCGCCACTGATACGGAAAGCGCTGTGCGCCACCGCATTTTTATGATTGGTAATGGTTTGCCCCCAGCCGCATAGCGGAAGCAAAAGCCATAAGAAAATGGTTTTTTTCATTGGTATCTGTGGATTTAAAGTGCTACCCCGTTAATGGTAATGTTGGTAAAAGTTGTATTGTTGGCATTACCCCATAAGGCAAAACCGAGATAGAAATTAGTGCCGAAGTCGAGCGTAGTGGCGGCCGTACCTGTCAGGCTGAACGAGTCGTTCCATGCATTGTTGGCTTCAGGATTACTGTTGGTGCTATAATAGCCCTTAATGGTACTTCCAGTCTTTACCACCTTTATCCAGGTCTGGTTCACGGCAGATGGGGCATAGCTGTAAAGACCACCCGTTGCACCGTCAGAATCACGTTTGAGTTCGCCAACATTTGCATTGCCATCCTGAATCAGGGTGTAAAATTTGGCATTGGCATTAAGGTTACTCCTTATCATGATTCCAGATCTGTCGCCATCATCACCAGGAATAGAATTGATTTTAGCAATGATGGTTACATTTCCGGTAAAAGCTTTGTATATCCAGTGGAAGGTATCAGAAGTACTGCCAACAATGCCATTGCCAAGCATAGTCAGGTTTCCTGAACTATTTTGCGTACAACCGGCTGATGCATGTGTTCCCACATCCATTGCGCTCCAGGTAGCTGGCAAGCCCGGTAGCGTAATGGCATTAGAAGCGGCGCTTTCGCAGGTTGCCACTTTACATTTAGCAGTGTAAGAAGTGGTGGTAGTAGTACCAACAGATATAGAAGTACCCGTGGCTCCGTTCGACCATTGTACCGTTCCTGTTGAACAACCTGAAGCTGTTAACGTGACAGAACAAAGCGTGGTGGCTGTTGTTGAAATAGTGGGTGCCGACGGTGCGGTACAAGCCTCAGAGGCCGTAGCATAAAAATAGCGGTAGTGGTCGGTCAGGTAGTCTCTGTGGTCTTTTATAGAGCTTAACCTGTTGGTGCCGTCATACTCAAAGTTGGTTTTTAAACCGTTGGGCGCCGTAATCTGGCTAAAACCTGCACCCGACTTCATAACGCCTGATGTTACCAGAGCAGCAGGCAGATTGCTTCTCAGGTTAGTGCCAAGGGCTTCAACATTGGCTGCACTGTAAGTATCGGCTGCGGTTTCAAGGCTGCCAATTACAGCCTCAACGTTGGCCACGCTGGCATTCTGAACCGACACAACGGGGTAGGAGTGCTTATATGCCCAAACATAAGTAGTTGGCGGCTGGCTGAGCCTTTGTATTTCTATCGGGTTACCCTTGCTGCTATATTTTCTGGTTTCCAGTAATTTAAACTGAGGCAGAATGTACTGCGCTTTGTTATGCGTGTGCGTAGCAAGAGAAGCGTTTTCGTAACGGTAAATTTCAATCGGATTCCCCTTGGTATCACTTTTAATCATTACACCGTCAATTACATAGTTGTCTACCTTACGGATAACTTTCAAAGGCAAGCCAATGATATTCTTGCTTTTCAGCTGGTCAATGTTGGTGCCTGCAATGTTGTTGTAGTCATTCGCGTAGTAAGTAATCGTTGAGTCTACCTTATTCTTGCTGTTGGTTGTTCTGGTGGCTCTCTGAAGCATCTCCGACGTGTATGCGTAACTGACAGTATTGCTTAAAGCCACACCTCCGGAGTATTCTGCAGTAGTAGTTGACTCCAACTTGTATTGATCGGTGAATACCGGAGTTCTTACATGTGTGAAATAGTTATAAACCTCTGATGAAGAAAGAGCTTGCTGGTCACAAGCCATTATTCTACCTGCTTTAAATCCATATCTTGTTATTGGATAAATGGGAGTAGTATTATAAGTATTAGTCGACTCTTGAGCGAGTGTATATGTTAACCCGGTTCTCTCATAAGTCTGTTCTTTTTTCAGATTTCCGCTTCGCCAGTTTAAATTAACAGTAGCAGCGTGGGGCGGTACTTCAATCGGATCTCCGGCATAAAAATTGCTAATATATTCATAAACTTTTTTCCCGTTCTCACCTGTGCCTCCATACGTCTCGGTTACTTTTCGGTACTCTACCTGATACCCATCCCAATTGTATAAAATATTGTCAGAAACGATATATTTCTTTCCACAGGACGTGCATGGTCCCGTGGAGTTAGATAATTTTCCCACCTCAATTTCTGAAATATAATAAGGCTCTGCCCAAAGTTTAGCCTGTTCATAAGTAATAATTCTTTCGTTCGATTTTAAAGTACCTGTATAATCTACAATACGCGAGACCCGGTTGCCACCTATCTGAAATCTGCTGCTATCATCTACAACTGCTTCAGGTGTTTGCGTTTGTAAAAAGAAGGGAATAGCCGAAGTTTTGAAGTTAACCATGTTTGGTTCATAGTATATTTCTGTGTATCCTTTTGTAGGATAGTTTATCCTTTTGAGCATACCTATCTTGGAATAAGTATTATCAGCCCGTCTGTTGGCTAATGTTTCTGTGGTCAAAGGAGTAGTGGTAATCTGAGAATAATCTACATCCGGAACTTTACTGTTAGGGTTGTATTTCCCGTTGTAATAACCCCAATGGTCTACAGAATTGTTAGGCTCACGAAAGCCACTCGGTGTCTTTAGAGAGGGGATGGGAATATCTCCGCCTACTTTTTCAAAGTATTCAAAAGAGGTAGTCTGCACTGCAGCAAACGGCGTTTTGTTTTCAATGAAAGACACCGAATTCAGTTGAAGACGGTCATTTATTCCTATATAGCCATAATTGAACCCAATCCGGTTAGTTTCCAGGCTCGCTTCATCATACACCAAAATTGCTGAAAGACCCTTGGCTTTGGTTCCTACAATGTCTATCAGGTCATTTCGGCTAAAGAATTGAAAATCTACCGTCTTACCTTTCCATGTAATATTATCCAGCAGGTACTGCCCGATATTTGTATCAGTATAGGTTACGCTCTTATCATATGAGCCTTTGTTTCTACAGTCAGGGTCTGCAACAGCTCCTGTGGAGAAAGAAACACTCGGAGCATAAGTCTGATAGGTAATGTCTTCGATATAATTGAAATTTACCTCAACTCCATTAGGAGATGTAATTTTCGTAAGATACCATGTAGCACTATTCATATTTGTGGGAGTACCATTTGGATTTAAAGCGGTTCCCTCATAAAATGTTCCGAAATTGGCTTTACGCAATGTGAAAGCAAACAGGTAGCCTTTTTCGTCAGTAATAGTGAATGAATTGGATGCGTATGCAATTTTAACAGGCATTTTGTTCATTAGAATGATACTGTCGGCATGGAAGTAAAACTTACCGCTTCTGCCCAGAAAATTGAACGAGAACAAATCATATTGAGAGTCTTTAACACTATTCATTACATCGTTCAAATATTCATATCTGGTTGGTTCAACGACTGTACCGTTCAGATAATTCAGCATTTCACTACGAATGTCCGGCTGTTGTAATCCGTTAGTGCCAAAATCAGGAATACCATTAACATTCTGAACAATGGTTCCGCCAACATCCAGGTTCCAGCCATTGCCCACCCATGTGGGTACATCCTGAGGTTTAAGCCCCGTGTTGTTATACGCTAACTGAATAGGAATAGTTAAATTTTCGTCTACCTGAATCTGATAAATAGGAAGGTTGTAATTGAGTTGCCCGGTGCTGAAATTGATCGGCACATTGCCAAATTCCTGCGTTTTGGCAGCATTGGGAGGTAATAGCCTTAGCCTGCTTGATAGCCCCTCAAAAGGTGCTACAAGTGATGAGCCTTGCTGAGCCGCTGCACTAAGCGAGAGGCAAATAAACAAAGCAAAAAAGATTGTTTTTCTCATTGAATTTCCTGCGTGTTTGATTTAGTGTTAAAAAGAATATGAACAAATAAGGCATGGCAATGCCTGCCCGATGATTATCGGGGATTATCGAATAGGATTCTTCGAAACCGGAGAGCGTTAACGGTTATGGAACATAAAAAAGACCGGGCGTCAGAAGATGCTGTAATCTTCTGAACCGGAACAGGAGATAAGTTTTGTTTTTCTGATTGTCATTTGCAAAAGCGGGTTTTAAAGTGTTGGATTTTTTGATTATTCAGGCTAATCAGACTAAATGCGCGTCTCTAAACGAAACTGCCGATAGTAGATATACGTAACTCAATTCTACTTAGTCAATTTCATTATCCGGGTTCTGCTAATAGTCACTCGTTCGTTCAATACAAAGATAACGGTTTAAGTTTTCTTCCCCTCAGGCTGGCTGCCCAAACATGGCCAATCCTTGCTGATAGCTACTTTACATCGGGTTTTGTAGTGTATCTCTCAAATATCCGGCAGATACGCCTTTTAGGTTTTTGTAAACCGGTTATCCGCCATGTCGCAAATTGGCATCAGGTATCGTGCCGACTAAGGTTTTTATGGCTTTTGTTTTTGCAACATTATTGCAAAAACAAAAATCATGCGTACATTTGCAACAATATTGCAAAACAAAAATTTTGAATTTACACAAAACTTAATCATTAATGAAACCTATACATTTACTCTTTTTTACCTTGTTTTTTTTAGGAGCCACTTTTAACAGCCGCGCGCAAAGCCAGATAAAAGGGCTGGTGAAATATGAAGACCAGACTTCCGCAGCCGGGGTTACTGTCAATCTGGAGGTCGGGGCGGCTAAAAAGGGGACACTCACCAATAGTAAGGGGGAGTTTATTTTTGAAAACCTGCCCAACGGAAAATTTAAACTGGTGTTTAGTTCAATTGGCTATGAAACCCACACAGTAGAAGGCACTCTCAGCGAAGCACACAAAACGGTTAACGTGCTGCTTTTGCCGGCTGCCAACCAGTTACAGGATGTTGAAATTGTAGGGCGCGCCAGAAAAGACTATACCAGCGATTACAGCTTCTCGGCCACAAAAATTGCCATAAAAAATAAAGAGCTGCCGCAGGCCATGAGTACGGTTACCAAAGAACTGATAGCCGACAGGCAGGCTTTTCAATTGGCTGATGCCGTTAAAATTGCCAGCGGGGTTATTCCGTCCAGTTATTATAACCAGTATAATATAAGAGGTATAAGCCAGAACGAAGAAGGCCAGATTATCAACGGTATGCGCACCAGACAATATTATTTTTTGCAACCGCTAACTACCAATATTGAGCGGGTAGAGGTTCTGAAAGGCCCTGCGTCGGTTACGTTTTCGAGTGTTGACCCGGGTGGCAGTATCAATATGATAACCAAAAAGCCGCTGACAGAGAAAAGAAGAGAGGTAAGCCTGAGTGCAGGTAGTTTCAGCACGCTTCGGGGGGCGCTTGATTTCACCGGCCCGCTCAACGAATCAAAAACCTTGCTTTACCGCCTGAATGGGGCTTATCAGGAGGCCGGTTCCTTCCGCGATTTAATCGGCAATAAATCAGTGCTTGTTTCGCCTTCTTTCAGCTATATTCCCAACAGCAGAACCGCCATTAATACGGAGCTGATTTTCAGCAACATGATTGGCAACCTGGACAGAGGCCAGCCGATTTTTGGCGCCGTAGCCGGTAAAACAAATCTCAACAGCACGCCTATCAGCCTTAATCTGGGCGCACCAAACGACTTCTTTAAATCGAAAGAACTGATTCTGACCGCTAACCTTTCTCATAAATTTAGTCAGCATATCAGTTTTAATGCGGCCTACATGAAGCAAACCTGGACAGAAGACCTCCAGGAACACCGCACTACCAACGCTTTTGCTACCGATATCAGCGGGGCACCCGTTACCAGTCTGGTTATGATGCAACTGCTTCAGCGCAAACAGCACTGGAACACCGATAACCTGAACGCTTACTTTAATTTCAATTTTGACCTCGGCAAAACCATGCACAAACTGGTGGTAGGCTATGACCTGCAAAACTGGTATAAACTGAAGGGCGGCGGCCAGAATTCGGCCCGAGGGTTTCTGCTCAAAGACGGTACCACAAGCAATAGCTTTGTGGTAGCCAATGCAGCCAATTATCAGACCACTACCATAGACGGCAAAACCCTGCCTAAACCTAACGTTAATTATTTCGACCTCAACAATCCGGTTTATACCATCAGAAACCTGAACGATTACGTTATGAACGTCCGTACGGCGCTTCCGGCTGCACTTACAAGCACAAATGCCCTTTATGCGCAGGAGCAAATAAAGGCCGGTAAGTTTGCGGCCTTGTTTAGCCTCAGAAACGAGTGGTTTCAAGACATAACCAACTACCATGCACCCAAAGAAGCTTCATTTAAAAACACGGCTTTAATACCGCGCGTGGGTTTAACTTATGAGCTAAGCAGCAGCGTAAACATATACGCTACGTATCTTAAAGGATATCAGCCGCAGTCTAACACGGTTACGTTAATGCCCAGCACAGGTAATTACTTCGGAACCGACAAGTCGGCAGCTCAGTTTAAACCGCTGATAAGCGACCTGAAAGAACTGGGATTAAAATCTACACTAGGGGGTAGCCTGTTTACTTTAAGTGCAGCCGTTTATGAAATTAACCAGAAAAACATTCTGATGAATGCCAACGACCCTGCCAACCCCGACCTGCTGGTGCAACGTGGCGCCGACCGCAGCCGTGGTTTTGAAACCGATGTGGCGGGGTATATCCTTCCACAATGGCAAATCAATGCTTCTTATAGTTTTATAGATGCCGTAATAAGAATGGACAAAGACGAAAAACTGATCGGCCAACGCAAAGAGAATACTCCGCGCCATAGCGGTAACTTATGGACCCGCTTCAATTTCGGCAGTACATCGGCGCTGAAAGACCTGGGCGTGGGCCTTGGGTTGCAGGCACAAAGTAGCCGTATCCCGTGGTTCAGCAGGGCATTTGAAGTGCCTGGTTTTGCTACCGTTGATGCCGCCGTTTATTATAAGCCAGCCAGAAGTAATATTCAGGTGGCCCTGAACCTCAACAACGTTTTTGATAAAACCTACTGGATAGGCGCCCAAAATTACACACGTTTGTTTCCGGGGGCACCCAGAAACTTCATGTTAACGGCAACTTATGCTTTTTGATACACGCGCAAATGCAATGTCACCGAATCCGGACTTGCTGAAAAATCTATAAATTATGCGATACCCCATTATAAAAATACTCTCGGCACAGGTCTGGAAGAGCACCATAAAAAACCGGAGCACGATTATTCTGATTGCTATTTTTAACTGTATGCTGCTGGCTGCCCTGTTGTCGGGCTACAGCCACATGCACAAGCAGCAAACAGAGGTAAATGATTTTAGCCACGAGGTGCGCGAACGCTGGGAAAACAACCCCGACAAACACCCGCACCGGATGGCACACTACGGCTACGTGGTTTTCAGACAGAAATTTCCCTTGAGTTTCTTCGACCCCGGCATGGACAGTTACCTGGGCAATGCCGTTTTTTTAGAAGCGCACCGCCAGAACACCGTCAATTTCTCTGAAGCCAGCCTTTCAAATGGTTTGTTGAGGTTCGGCGAAATTTCAGCCGGTCTTATTCTGCAAATGTTGTTGCCTCTTTTATTGTTTTTCTGGGGCTTTGACCTGATTGCCCGCGAACGTGAAAACGGCACCTTACGCATTCTATTAACGCAGGGCATCAGCTGGCCCGAGCTTGTAACAGGTAAGGCGCTGGGGCTGTTTGGCTTGTCATTGGGCGTGCTTGTGCCTGCTTTTGTGGCTGGCGGGCTGCTGTTGATTTGCAATGAGCAAACGTGGCAATCGCCGCAGGCGGTGTGGCGTTTTGCAGTGCTGGTTTTTGCCTATGCCATTTATTGCTTTATTATTGCTTTACTGGCGGTTTATGTGTCTGCCAAAAGCAAAAATACCAAGTCGGCACTGATAAAGCTGATAGGTGTCTGGTTGTTATTTACACTTATACTGCCAAAGGTGTCGCAGGTGGCCGGGCAGAATCTGTTTCCTTCGCCTTCCAAGATAGCGTTTGATACGGCCGTTGAAGCAGAGCTGATAAAACACGGAGACAGCCATAATCCGAACGACCCTCATTATAAAGCGCTGAAAGACTCGTTGCTGACGGCCTATGGGGTAGACTCAACCCACAAGCTGCCATTTAATTACAGCGGATACGTCATGCGTGAAGGCGAACGCCTCAGTGCCGAAACCTACGGCAGGCATCAGGCGCAACTGGTTGGTATTTATGAAAAACAACAGAATGCGGTGCGTATAACAGCCTTGCTTAACCCATTTATAGCTATTAAAAACCTTTCAATGGCGCTGGCAGGTACAGACTATGCCACTTATAACGATTTCCAGAATCAGGTTGAAGCCTACCGGTATAAAATGGCACAAACGCTTAACGAGCTACAGATAAAGCACATTAGCAACAAGGTTAAGAGTTCTGCCGATAAAAGAGCCATCATCAGCCATAAGTATTGGGAAGAATTTCCGGATTTTACGCATAGATTCCCTCCGTTTGCCAGGGTTTTCAGCAACGAAATCATTTCAGTTTTATCAATCCTTTTATGGGCGGCAGGTTTATTTCTGCTCATAAAAATCAGTTCAAAACACTTTAAAGCCTTTTGATATGACAGCCCTACTAATAAAGAACTTTTTACGGTCCAGAGGCTTTATCACCGGTCTTTTTATATTATTTGCCTCAGGTTTGCTTAGTTTATATATAGGAAAGCATTTTCTGGAACGAAACCGCGAAATTATTGAGAAAACCGCTCATTATCAGCAGGAAAACATTGACCGTTACGTGCAGAACGTTAACAAAGAAATGGGCTTGCTGCTTTACTATGTCCGTTTCGGGCTGGCCAACTCAGGCACGCCGTTGTCGGGGCTATCTGTGGGGCAGCGAGACATCAACCCGGCTGTAATGAGCGTAACCATCAGAAGCCTTCAGGAACAAAAGTATAATACCGACCTCATGAACCCCATGTACCAGCTGATCGGTAATCTTGATTTCAGCTTCGTACTCATTTATCTGTTTCCGCTTATTATTATCGCATTTGGTTTCAATCTGTTATCGGAAGAAAAAGAAGAAGGCACCTGGAGCCTGGTGCTGAGCCAGACGGCTTCACCCGCAAAGCTACTCCGTGCCAAAATGGGTATCCGCTATGCCAGTGTGCTGCTGGTGCTATTGCTGCTGTTTCTGGTAGCGTGGTTCTATTTATCTATACCGCCCGATGCCGCTTTTGGCGCTTTTATTGTCAGTGCAGTGCTATATGTCAGCTTCTGGTTTTGTCTGGTCTGTCTGGTGGTGTCTTTTCAAAAAAATTCAAGTCAGAATGCCCTCATGCTGCTTATATCATGGGTATTACTTACTATAGTAATTCCGGCATCTGTCAATGCGGCTATTGCCAACCTTTATCCGGTGCCGGAGGCTTTCAGCACGGTTCTTGAAAGCCGCGACGGTTACCATACCCAATGGGACAAACCCAAAGAACCTACCATTGCAAAGTTTCACAGGCATTATCCGCAATTCAGTAACTACACCCACCCGGCCGGTGCCGACTACAGCTGGCTTTGGTATTATGCCATGCAACAAATGGGAGACGACGAGTCGGCCACGCAGGTAGCAGCTTTGAAAGAAAAACTACAGCAACGCAACAATGCAGGCCTGGCTGTAAGCTGGTTTGTGCCTACCATTCATACCCAGTTGATGCTCAATTCACTGAGTTTGTCTGACATGAAAAACTATATGAATTTCGCCGACAATCTGGAGCAATTTCACGAACGCAGAAAATTGTACTTCTACCCGAAGATTTTCAACAACGAGCCAGTGCTAAAGCAAAACTGGCAGGTTTTTAAGTTAGAGTACTTTCATGACCAGGTAAATGTAAAGTGGGCAAATGTGCTGCTGCCTTTACTGATTGCTGCCGGGCTTTGCCTGCTGTGGGCGCAAAGAAATTTTAAAAAATTGTATTCAAATAATCATTCTCTGTAAACAAAGATATCCATGCTAACTGCAACCAACTTAACCAGAAAATATGGTGAGCATACAGCCCTCAATCAGCTCAATCTAACTATTTTACCTGGCGAGGTTTTTGCTCTGCTGGGGCAGAATGGCGCTGGTAAAACCACCACCATTAATTGTTTTTTAGGGTTTATTGAACCCACCTCGGGCGAGGCCTTCATTAACGGAAAGTCGGTTGTGGGCCATGCAACAGAAACCAAAAAAGACCTGGCCTACATACCCGAAACCGTAATGCTGTATGCTAACCTGACGGGCATAGAAAACCTGAGCTTTTTTTCTTCTCTGGCGGGGTTCAGCTATTCAAAAGAGCAACTCGGTACTTTTTTAAGTAAAGCCGGTTTGCAGCAAACCGCTCATGAACAAAGGGTAGGGGGGTATTCTAAAGGAATGCGCCAAAAAGTAGGTATAGCCATTGCTATTGCCAAAAAAGCCAAAGTTTTATTGTTAGACGAGCCCACCAGTGGCCTGGACCCCAAAGCCTCGAACGAATTTTCAGAGATACTAAAAGAACTCTCGCAAAGCGGCACGGCTATTCTGATGGCCACGCACGATATTTTCAGAGCCAAAGAAGTAGCCAGCAGAATTGGTATCATGAAAGAAGGTAACCTGGTGTCGGTCATCAATGCCGCCGACATAACCGCCAACGAGCTTGAAAAGCTTTATCTGCAAACGGTTTAACATCAACAGGGTCAGAAATTAATCAAAAAGCACGAAGTAACACGTGCTTTTTGATTAACCTTCCAAACCATTCGGGTTTTATTATTAAAAAGGCAGTTTTGCTCTTCCTTTCAATTTCTTCTGAAATGCCTCCGGGGTGTCTGTTCCTCTTATATCCAACCGCTGTAATTCATACACATCCTTCATAAATCTGTTCAGTCTGTTGCCAATTCTGAAGGCGGCAACAACGCCCGTATTTTGCATCAGGGCTTTCATTTGCTTCAGCATGGTTCGATTTTTAGGCCTTTTTCCGTAAGGATAAGCAAATACCGGCAAAAACGATAAGCCATTGTCTTTAAAAAAGCCCATGTTCTGTTGCAGGTCTGTGGTTATTTCGTCTAAGCGCAAGGCCTGATAACTCTGATGCAAATGCGAGTGCAAGCCAAAGGAAACAAGTGCTTCGTCAAGCGATTTTAGCTGGTCGAGATTCATTAAATCATCAGCTTTATGGTCCCAGCTGCTTGTTTGGCCTATGTAGGCGGTAGGCAGAAAAATAGTGGCCGGGGCTTTGTATTTTTGAAGCAAAGGGTATGCATAATGCAGATTATTAAGGTATCCGTCATCAAATGTAATAAAAACCGGCTTGGCAGGTAAGGCTTCGCCGGTGGTTACATAGGTAAGCAGGCGTTGCATAGGCAAAATATGGTAGCCATTGGCCTGCAGGTATTGCAGGTGCGCTTCCAGCTGTGCTGTGGTTACGGTCAGGTCGTCGGCGTGTTCAGGCGATACCTTGTGGTACATTAATACCGGAATACCTCTGCCAGAGGCATCAAGTAGGTAAAGCCAGAGGGCGCCTGCTACCAGCAGGGCAATAAAAATAGATAACATCAGTATCCGGATTTAAAATTGTTTTGATTAATTTCATGAAGTTTGATGTACTTCATGGTAGACCCGAATGCCTGCCCGAAAGACCACACAAAACCACGGTAACCGTTCAGAAAGTTTAGTCTGAACAGATATTCTATAAAAAATTTCAACGGAAACTTGATGATGATGTTGAATACCGAGACTTTTTTCTCTGCCCGGTGCAATTCAACAGCTCCTTTGGTGGTGTAGTTGTTTATTTTGTTCAGGAAATCGGTTACATCGGCATAGCTGTTATGCAACACATGGTTTTTAAGTGAGCCTCTTTTGCCGTTCAGAATCACATCTTCATGTATCTCCTTATCGTTATAGTTGCCGTGTTTACGGTTAAATAATCTCAGGTGCGGCATTTTGTATTCGCGCCCATAACGCAGGGGTTTACCCAGAAATATCAAAGTATTGGGTATCATGTAGCCCTCAAAGCTGGCGTTCTGAAAAACATCAAGAATTTCTTCCCGTAGCTCGTCACTCACTACCTCGTCAGAGTCCACAATAAAAACCCAGTCGTTTTTAGCTTTCGAAACCGCATAGGCTTTTTGTTTTCCGAAGTTGTCAAATTTTCGATATAAGAAATTGGCCTCATATTTACGTGCAATCGATTCGGTTTCATCGGTGCTGCCGCAATCAAGCACCAGCAGTTCGTCGGCCCAGTCTGCAACAGATTTTAATACGCTATCCAGAGTCCGCTGGTTATTAAGGGTCAGGGTAACAATAGACAAAGGAATTTTAGTGGTTTTCTTCTGCATTTTTACAATTACATTTAGGATTGGACATAAGCTCGTATTTTTTAAGGGGTACACAGCAGCCCTGTCTTTAAAAAAAAGACAGACACGTAAACACTGAAATACGGATACAGAGTAAAGCCCTTATCAGAGGCAATAAGGCGAGCGTAAGCATGGGTTGTTTTTAAACAACCGCAATTTTAAGCGGGTATTATTGCTGATAAGTAATTTGTAAACAAACCGATAAAACTGTTTTTCAGGCAGGATTAATACAGATGTTTAGAGGTAAAAGCAGAAAATGGCTGTGCCTGATGGCTAAGGCAGATGTGGTGATGGTTAGGTTTTTCATTGTACGTTTAAATAATAGAATTAGTAATAATACCAGACAAAATTAATGCACCGAATTGAATTTGTCTAAGAAAAATTATTAATAATTTCTTAATAATTTATAGGTACAAGGGCTTGCGTTTTATCTGGTAAAACGGCCGGCATGGCGTAACCCAACCAACCAAAAGGGGCTGTAGTTTTATGATTAGAAAAATTTAGAGAAGCATCTATAGCCCGGCTGCCATGGGCATAAAGATGAACCTGCCTTTACGAAAACGAAATGACTATTTTGTAAGGCTTTGCACATATAATTAAGTTTTTTGAAACCTGCTAAGCTATGGCAGCAATTGATATTCTAATACTACTACTCCGTTTTCAAATGCCTGCGAGCGGCTAAGGGAAAAATTTCTTAATTGCAGGTTGTCATCAAACAACTTCAACCCTCCGCCCACTACTACGGGTATCAGCATCAGGTGTAATTCATCTATCAGGTTATGTTGTAGCAAACTTTTTACCAGCGTGGCACTACCATAAACCAGTATATTGCCGCCCTGGGTATTTTTAAGCGCTGCCAGTTCAGTTGCCATATCTCTGATGATGTGGCTGTTGTTCCAATCGGCATTTGGCAAGGTTGTAGATACCACATATTTGGGGTAGTGGTTCATTCTGTCGGCAAAATCGTTGCCGGTTTGGGTAGGCCAGTAGTTACTAAACCCGCTGTAAGTATTTTTGCCAAGCAAAAGTGCATCTACACTTTTTAGCTCGTCCATTTTATACTTTCCGCCTTCCGGGCTTCTGTAGCGGGCCTGCCAGCCACCATGCGGATGCGCGGTTTCATCACCTCCGGGGGCTTCCACAACGCCATCAAGCGTTATAAACTCAGTAACTATAATTTTTCGCATAGTTTTTTATTGGTAAATATAGCAGAGATTTCGCGTTTTGACAGGGGGGAGGATAGACAATCTGAGGGGGTGAAACCGACCCGGCTATGTGCTGCGGTTAAAATTAAATGCCCCACTGCACCAACAGTAGTTGCTGAACAACAGAGGGGCAGGTAAGTGCTTAATCATTCTGGTAGTTAATCATCCAGTTAATGCCAAATTTATCTGTAAATGACCCAAAGTAAGCCCCAAAGAACATATCTTCTAAAGGCATGGAGACTACGCCACCTGCCGACAGTTCATCAAATATCCGTTTGGCTTCTTCTCTGGTGTCAGGTTCAATGCTGATGTGCATATTGTTGCCCTGTGTTAGGGTAAAACCCATTTCTTTGGGTGCGTCGGTAGCCATTAGTATATGATGGGCTGTAATAGGTAATTCTACATGCAGAATCATATTTTTTACGGCATCTGCTACAGGTGGGTTACCTGGCACAGCCGGAATATCGCCAAACCGCTGAATGCCTTTGCCGACAAAATCAGTTCTGAAAACAGATTTATAAAACAAAAAAGCTTCTTCTGTATTACCAGCAAAGTTAAGGTACGTGCAAACCCTTGCCTTATTGTTGGTTTTGTTTTGCCGGCGAAGCATAAACTGTGCCTCCAGATATTGGTCAAGGTTTTCCAGTGCCATACTGAAACCCTCCTTAAAGCCCATTTCTATCACTTTTTCCAGGTCTGAGAGGCTGTTATAGCGGGCATTAATGGTTACAAAAGTGGTGCTGCCGGTTTGTTTAAAATCGTTGTTCCAGTACGTTCTGGGTAAGTTAGGGTCTATGGTTCCGTTTTCATCGCTGAACGCATCCATGCAAGAAAAACCTTTCTGTGTTTCAATGGTCAGGTAATCGTTTACCCCCCAGTGTTTTTCGCCTTTCGGGCTTATCATGGCATAATGCCAGCGCCCACCTTCCCTGAAATCCATCGACTTCGTTTCTGCCTTGTAAGGTTTGGGCGCCCACCATTGGTCTAGTATTGCCGGGTTGGTCCAGGCCTCCCACACCAGGTCCAGGTCGGCGGCAAATTCGCGTTTTACTTCAACTGTATTGTTTTCTTTGTTTACTGTAAAATCAAATATCAGGTTTTGTCTCATTATTCTTCAAATTTTGTATGGTTAAAAATATCTTTTCAAGTTGTTTTTTCATTTATCTGTTGCGTTTTTTTCTGTAATTCTAATTTTACAAATCTCACCGCCTTTTCTGTGGCCATTTCAATTAAGCTCTTTTTTAGCTGCGTATGCGCTATAACCGTTATCAGGATACTAGAAAAAAACAGAAGACAAATTCTAAGCGCTTTTTCAGATTCAAAGTTATGTACGAAACCGAACGGTTGCAAATTTATGTGCAACTAATTGGTTTCGCAAATTATTTTTAATTTTTTTAAATAACCTTATAATGGGGCGTAACCGAATTGGCTAGTTGGCAGTGTTTATTTTTTGAAGATACAAATCAGTATAAATTCTAGCGGCATCTTGTATATCAAGGCCTTTGCTGCGCAGTATTTCAATGCTTTGTTGTTTCGGGGCTTCTCTTTTAATATTAAAAAGAACTTCCGCCCATTCCTCAGGGGTGTCACTCAAGCTTAGTTTTTTAACCAGAGAGACACCCATGTCTACATCGGCTGGTACATTATCAGAAATAAGGGCTGGCAAACCTATACACTGGCTTTCAATCAGCACCATAGGCAATCCTTCATACAAAGAGGGCATTAGCATTACATCGGCACCGGCCATTAGTTGTGGTACATCATCTCTTATCCCAAGCATAGTTACGTTACCAGACAGCCCGAGCCTTGAAACCTCGTTTCTAATAAATGAGTCTAAGGTACCCTGGCCTATAATAAAGAAATGGAAATCGATTTTTTTGTTTTTTAGAACATACATTATCTGTAAAGAAAACGCGTGATTTTTAACATTCTCAAGTCTGCCAATTTGAACATATATTCTACTATTACTACCTGGTAGAAATGTTTCACGCAAAAAATCTTTATGGGTTTTACCGGTTTCAAAGTACTGGTCTATATCGATAGAGTTATATAGAACAAGAGCTTTTTTGTTTTCAGGAAATAAAAATTCTGCGGCTTCAGTACTACAAGCAATCGCGTTTGTTGAATACTTTTTGATTAGAAAAATGGATAATTGCTGATAAATTCTGTTGGCCAGAGAATTATCTGATGCATTAGTAATACTGTGCGAATGAGCAATTCTGATTGGCACACCGGCAAGATTGGCTGCCAGAAAACAAAATCCGATATTAAGCAGCGTATGCGCATGAATTACCTGATATTGTGAATTGTGCTTAAGAAACCGGAATAAGCTGTAAATGCGCTTAAAACTATTCCCCTCCACAATCCTAAAAATTTTACCACCCAGGCTTAGTATTTCTTCATCATAATCACAGGCTTTTGCTTTAAAGTAAATAAAATCAAACTGTATTCTGGTTCGGTCTATATTTCTGTAAATATTCATTACCATCGTTTCTGCACCAGCTCTGTCCATTCCACCTATTACGTGTAGTATTCTTATCATATTATTGCCTTTTTTAATCTGGTTATTGTTGCTGTAAAACTCATACGGCTGCCGATTTTAATAGTTAAAGGCAAAAGTAACAAATATTTATTTTCAAACTGTTGTGGGCGGGCTACTTTGCACGGCACAGCCGAGTGTCTGATTCTTAACCATTTACGCCTGGCAATAGCAAAAAACCGTTTAGCAAGCATTAAAAATACGTTTACCGGGTTTGAAATCTTTGGCTTTATGCTTAGTTTTCGGTCAGAAAGTATTACAGCCCATGTTAGCAGAATTATATTACCCGCCATCATTAGAACCCGCAGACCTGGATGCACATCTGGAAGACGGTTGGTTCAGAATGGGGCAGGCTATCTTTACCACCAGTTTTCTGAAATTTAAAGATATTATCTATAGTGCTATCTGGCTAAGAATCAACCTTCGCTCTTTCAGTGAATCATCTACTCAAAAAAAACTCAGGAAACTTAACTCCGGATTCAATGTAATTATACGTGAGGCCTTTATTGACGAAACCAAAGAAGACCTCTTTGCCCGGTATCAGAGCCACGTAGCTTTTGACACCGCCCCCAACCTGCAACAGTTACTTTTCGGCTACGGCGATAATGACATCTATGAAACCCTAGAGATTTGCATTTATGATGATTCAAAGCTGATAGCCTGTGGTTTTTTTGACCTGGGCGAGAAAACATCGGCGGGGATTTCGTGTTTTTACGACCCCGAATACAAAAAGCATAGCCTGGGTAAATACCTGATGTTTCTGAAAATGGAATTTTCGAAAAGGCATGGGCTACAATATTTTTATCTGGGTTATTTTGCCCCCGGTTATCCGTTGTTTGATTACAAGCTGGGCTTATCAAAAGACAATCTCGAATTCATGGATCAGGCCACCGAACAATGGCTGCCCATAGAGCAATTCAGTTATGATGCCATACCGCTGGACATCATGAAGCAAAAACTGCACGAACTCCAATTGGCGCTGTCGCAAGAGTCTGTCAATAGTGCATTTCAGTATTATGAGTTTTTTGATGCCGATTTAATCAACACCCTTAATGGCCTTCGGCTTTTCGATTTCCCCGTGTTTTTGTTCTGCTTTGGTATCAGCACTGCCAACCCGATAGTGGTTTATGACCACCGCGACGCCAGATATCATTTGCTTACCTACCATTGTATTTACGAAACCATGTTTGAGCAAAAAGACCTGAGCCGCTTTAACACGCATTTATTGCAGACCTCAAAAGTGCTGTTTTCAACTGCCTCGGTTCAGACCATGATAAAGGTAATTAGCACCGCTTTGCGCAAAAACATAACCGGCGAATTTTATATTTTTGAGCTGGTAATGAAAGGTATTGCCTGAAAACAGCCATGAAAGCCAACGCCGATTACAGCACGCGGAGTAGTCCATCTACCGCATTATAAAGTAATAGTAACTGAGGTAAAGATATTGTTAATAATTGCCCCCTGCCTGGCCGGAAAGCACTTATTAGGCGTATATTTACAACCGGATTTTTTACTAAACTCACCCTAACACTTCTAAAGCCTATATGGAAACCAGAAGAGAATTTATTCAGAAAGCAGCCGTTCTGGCCAGCGGTACGGGTCTGGCAGGTATGTTGCCCCCGGTTATACAAAAAGCTCTGGCCATTGACCCCAAAACAGGAAGCACCTATTTAGATGCCGAACACGTTGTGATTCTGATGCAGGAAAACCGCTCTTTCGACCACTCATACGGTACACTTCAGGGCGTGCGTGGCTTTAATGACCCTCGTGCCATAACCCTGCCCAATAAAAATAAAGTATGGTTGCAGCCCAATTCAGCAGGGCAGACCTTTGCGCCGTTCAGACTAGACCTGAAAGATACCAAAGCTACCTGGATGAGCTCTTTACCGCACTCCTGGGAAAACCAGGTTGATGCCCGCAACGAAGGTAAGTACGATAAATGGCTGGATGTGAAACAGTCGGGCAACAAAGACTTCAAGAAAATGCCACTTACAATGGGGTATTATAACCGCGAGGATATCCCGTTTTATTATGCCCTGGCCGATGCCTTTACCGTTTGTGACCAGAACTTCTGCTCGTCGCTTACGGGTACTACACCAAACCGGCTGTACTTATGGACGGGAACCATCAGAGAAGAGCAAAACGAAAACGCAAAGGCTAATGTAAAAAACGAAGACGTTGATTATGACAGATGGGCAAAATGGAAAACCTTCCCAGAGCGGCTTGAAGAAAACAATGTATCGTGGAAAATTTACCAGAACGAACTAAGCATTGACACCGGTTTTGAGGGTGAAGAAGACTCATGGCTGGCCAATTTTACCGATAACCCTATTGAGTGGTTTGAGCAGTATCATGTAAAATTCTCGCCCGAGTACCGCCAGTATCTGCAAAAAGTAGCGAAAGAATTACCCGGTATGATTGAAGCCCTGAAAACCAAAATAGCAGGGCTAAGCGCCGGAGGCAATGAATACAACGCCGCTAAAAAAGAATTGGCGCAGAAAGAAGCGTATCTGGCAATAGCTCTCAATGACCTGGAAGAATTTAAGCCTGAGAATTTCGAAAAACTGTCAGAGTTCCATAAAAATATCCATAAAAAAGCCTTTACCAATAATCGTAAAGACCCAGATTACCATAAACTGACAACCCTTGAGTATGAAGACAACGGCGTGCAGCGCAAACTGCAGGTACCCAAGGGAGATGTATTGCATCAGTTCAGAGAAGATGTAAATACCGGAAAACTACCTACGGTGTCGTGGATAGTAGCGCCTGAGAAATTCTCAGACCACCCGGGTGCACCCTGGTTTGGCGCCTGGTATCTATCAGAGGTGATGGAGATTCTTACCAAAAATCCGGAGGTCTGGAAGAAAACCGTTTTCATATTAACGTATGACGAAAACGACGGGTATTTTGACCACGTGCCGCCTTTTGTACCGCCGAATCCGCATAAACCCGGTACAGGTAAAGTTTCAGCCGGTATTGATGCCGGGGTGGAACAGGTAAGTCTGGCTCAGGAGCTGAAACGCAAACGTGCCAACCCCGAGCGCGACTCGCGCGCCAGCCCGATTGGTTTGGGTTTCCGGGTGCCAATGGTGATAGCCTCGCCTTGGAGCCGCGGGGGTAATGTGTGTTCGGAAGTGTTTGACCACACGTCGGTGCTACAGTTTCTGGAGAAATTTCTGAAACATAAAACCGGAAAAGAAATAACAGAAACCAACATAAGCCAATGGCGCAGAACCGTTTGTGGCGACCTGACCTCGTCTTTTGAGCCATACAACGGCGAAAAAATACAGTTACCGGCCTTTGTACAGAAAGAACCGTTCATCAAAACGGTTTATAATGCTAAATTTAAAAAGCTGCCGTCTAACTTTAAGGAGCTGAACAGTGATGAAATAGCCCAATTGAACGAAGGCAAAGACCTGGGAATTTTGCCAAAGCAAGAGCCGGGTATCAGAAAAGCCATGCCTATTCCGTATCAGTTATATGCCGAAGGCAAGCTGAATGCCGATAAAAAAGCATTTGCAATTGACCTGCATGCCTCTGATGAAGTATTTGGTAAAAAGACAGACGGCGCACCGTTTATTGTCTACGCTCCGGGCAAATATGCCGTGCGCGATGCCAGCAACCGCATTACAGGCTTTGAAAGTGTAAGAACCTGGAACTACGCATTGAAAGCGGGCGACAAACTGGCCGACCAGTGGTTATTAGAAGACTTTGAAAACGAGCAGTATCACCTCATTGCCTACGGGCCAAACGGCTACATGCGCGAGTTTAAAGGCAACGCCCAGGACCCGGAAGTGCAGATAAACTGTGAGTACCAGCGTGTAAAAGGCAGCCTTAAAAAACTGACGGGCAATGTAGAATTGAAAATCAGGAACAACAGCGCTCAGACAGTAACAATTGAGGTTGTCGACCAGTCATATAAAAGAGGGAATCATAGCAAAACTGTGGCTGCGGGTGCAGGTGCTACCATCGTGCTTGACCTGGCCAAAAATCATAACTGGTACGATTTCAGCGTGAAAATAAAAGGTAACACCTCATTTGAAAAACGCTATGCCGGCCACGTAGAAAACGGAAAAGCCAGCTTTACCGACCCTGCAATGGGTGGGGTGGTGTAAGAGAAAATGCAAAATTTATTTTTGGTTCCGTCAGAGTGATATATACTTTTAATGTATCATTCTGACGGTTTTTTTTAACATTATAGGTAAATTGACGATTTTGGTAAAGCCGCAATGCTTGCGGCTTATCGTATAATTTGGTTATTTACGATTTTATATACTTATTCTTATAAATAATTCTATTGAATAGATATACCCCTGAAGACGCACGCAGTGCGTCTTCTACAAAATTTAGGGAAATAGTCAGAATATTTGTTTAGGTGGAATTGGGCTAATCTTCTTTTTTCAATTTCCCAATTTGTTTAAGCAAATGTTTGTCAAAGTCAGATACAAAATTTTGATCTTGAACAATTCTGAATTTCGAATATTCTTCTTCAGCAAAGCTTTTAGCCATTTCATGAGAAACTTTTCCCGAATCTTTCAGAACTTCATATTCATTAAAACTGAGAAAAGAATCAAGACGTTCTATCCAGTCTTTCATTTTCATTGGTTTTTTTCGGCTTGCCTGTAATTCAGCGTAGTCCAGATACATATTAACAATTCTGTTTAATTCCTTAATTTCTTCTTCTGATAAATAGTTCTTGGCTATGGTTACATCAGATTTTAAAATTTTGCCCCCTCTGGATTCATTTTTCCAAGAGGTAAGCCCCATGTATGGTTTAGATGCTGAGGCTCTTTCAATTATAATTTCTGAAGCAGTTTTACCTATAATCGCCCATTCCAATTTATTCTGAACAGTTGCATAGAAATTTTTCGTTGTTTCAGCATTTGAGTTATAATCAATGCTACACTGAGCATATATATCCGTGATTTTTTGGTAGAACCTTCTTTCAGAGGCTCTGATTTCACGAATCCTCTCCAGTAACTCTTCGAAATAGTCACTTTCAAAATAGCTTTGTCCTTGTTTTAATCGTTCATCATTAATTGTAAATCCTTTAATGAGAAACTCTTTTAAAATTGAAGTAGCCCAAATTCGAAATTGTGTTGCTTCCTGCGAATTAACCCGATACCCAACAGAAATAATTGCATCAAGATTGTAAAACTCTATTTCTCTTTTTACGTTTCTCGACCCTTCGTTTTGAACTATTAGAATTTTTCTAATAGTTGATTGCTGGTCTAATTCTTCAGATTTATAAATTTCTTTAAGATGATAATTAATAGTAGGAACTTCAACATTAAAAATTTCAGCCATATTTTTCTGCGATAACCAAACGGTTTCGTTACCTACAATGACTTGTATTTTTATGTTTCCTTTAGTACTTGTATAGAATAGAAAATCAGAAAAATTTTCTTGGATATTTTCCATATTACTGAATTCAAAAAAGAGTTTTGGCAAATGTTATAAATTAAGGTATAAAAAATGTTAAACCGAAGTTATGCCTAAAGATTTTGTTTTTATTCTGATTGCTTCAACTCTCAAAATCCCCCTCGTTCGTCTATATTCCTTCTGTGCGATTGACTTGCTTAGATAATTTATCTATTTTCGGAGGTAGAATCATCTAAACAAACTATTCCTTATGAATCGTCTTCTTCTCCTACTTCTTTTGCCGGTTTCATTATTTGCCCAGCGGTTTTCGTCTGCCGAAATCAACCGTTTTGAACAGCAGGCCAAAAGAGTTACCATCATACGCGATAACTGGGGGATACCGCACATTTATGGCAAAACCGATGCCGACGTGGTGTTTGGTTTGTTGTATGCCCAATGCGAAGACGATTTCAAAAGGGTTGAAATGAACTACATTGAAAAACTGGGCAGAATGGCCGAACTGAAAGGCGAAAGCGAATTATACAACGACTTACAGATAAAACTACTGATAGACACCACCGAAGCCATTGCCGACTACAACAAGGCAGCGCCCTGGCTGAAAAAACTGATGAATGCCTATGCCGACGGCATTAATTATTACCTGCACAAACACCCGCAGGTAAAACCAGCCATGCTTACTCGCTTTAAGCCCTGGTATACACTACTTTGGACAGACGGCAGCATTGGCGCCATTAGCACGGCTGATGCCACCATAGCCGAACTAAAGAATTTTTACTCGGGCGATAAAGTTACCTATCTGGATGCCCCCAAAGACCCCGAGAACCAGACGGGCTCTAATGGTTTTGCCGTTGGGCCATCAAAAACGGCTTCGGGCAATGCCATTTTGTATATCAACCCGCACGTAACATTCTATTTCCGCCCGGAGGTGCACGTGGTAAGCGAAGAGGGCCTGAACGTTTACGGCGCTGTAACCTGGGGGCAGTTTTTTGTGTATCAGGGCTTTAATCCGTATTGCGGGTGGATGCACACTTCAAGTGCAGTAGATGTGTCAGACTTATATGCCGAGAAAATCACCCAAAAAGGGAACCTGTATTTTTATCAATACAATGGCCGGTTAAAGCCGGTTTCAGAAAAGAAAATTACCATCAAATACCAGAAAGACGGCCAGTTATTAAGCCGCACATTCACCACTTATGCCACGCATCATGGGCCGGTTATTGCCAAACGCAACGACCAGTGGCTGAGCCTGCGGTCTTATAACCGCTCTATGCTTAGCCTGGTGCAAAGCTGGCAGCGCACCAAAGCAAAAGGGCTGGAAGATTACAAAAAGGTGATGGATTTAAAAGCCAATACCTCAAACAATACCGTATTTGCCGATAACAAAGGCAACATTGCCTATTGGCATGGCAACTACGTGCCAGTAAGAGACCCCAGACTTAACTGGGCTAAACCCGTTGACGGCAGCACCAGCGCCACAGAATGGAAAGGCCTGCACGCTGTAAGCGAAACCGTTCATTTGTATAACCCTGCAAATGGCTGGTTGCAGAACTGCAACTCAACGCCTTTTACTGTGGCTGGTGTAAATAGCCCCGATAAAGCCGCTTACCCGCCTTACATGGCGCCTGACGGCGAGAATTTCAGAGGGGTAAATGCCGCCCGTGTGTTAAGTAAGGGCAATCATTTTACGGTTGATAAAATGATTGAAGCCGGGTACGATAACTACCTTTCTGCTTTTGAAGTGCTGGTGCCAGCACTGGTTAAGTCATTTGAAACGAATGTAAAGCCCGCTGATTCTTTATATAGCCAACTGGCAGAACCCATTGCTTTGCTTAAAAAATGGGATTACCGCACAGCAACCAGCTCTGTACCAACCACATGGGCTATTGAATGGGCGCAGCGATTAAACGGGGCCATACAGAAAATTTATATCGACCAGGGCGAAGACGACCAGGTTACACGCACTAAAAAGTTTGCCGAAGTAGCCACTGCCGACCAGCTGGTGATACCTTTTGCCCAAACCCTGGCCGATTTACAGAAAAGATTTGGTACCTGGCAAAAACCCTGGGGAGACATAAACCGTTTTCAACGCCTGACGGGCGATATTCAGGGGAAATATGATGATGCGCAACCCAGCCTGCCAATGGGTTATGCCTCTGCCCTGTGGGGAATGTTGCCTTCTTATAACAGCCGTGTTTATCCGGGTACGCAAAAGAGATACGGTATCAGCGGTAACAGCTTTATTTGTGCAGTTGAGTTCGGGCCAAGAATTAAGGCCAGATCATTGCTGGCCGGTGGACAAAGCGGAGACCCGGCGTCGGCCCATTTTAAAGACCAGGCCGAAATGTACACCAAAGGCCAGTTTAAAGATGTTCTTTTTTATAAAGAAGATGTGTTGAAACACGCCGAAAAAACGTATCATCCCGGCGAGTAAGTGTCTGATAATGAGATAATTTAACATACAGCCAGTGGTACATCAGGCCTGTTCTGCCGTATGTACCACAGTTGCCGCGGTGCATCTGGCACTGCGGCTTTTTTGTATTTTAAAACTAAATAAATGATGATTAAAACAATCAAAATCCTGTTCGTTAGCCTTTGCCTCTCAGGCTTAGTCAGTGTCAAAAGCCAGGCGCAAAGGCTGGTAATTATCGGGCTTGACGGCTTCAGCGCCGAGGGCTACAAAACTGCCAGGCACCCGAATATAGATGCTCTGGTGGCCGAAGGCATACTGTCTTTAACTACCCGCCCGGTTATGCCCTCTATAACCTTGCCGAACTGGACCAGCCACTTGTCTGGCGCAGGGCCTGAAGAACACGGCATCGTAAATAATGAATGGAAACTGGATGCCCATGAGCTGCAAGCCTTAGAAAAAGACCAGGAGGGCTATTACCCAAACGTATTCAAGCTGTTGAAAGAGCAGGTGCCGGGCATCAGAATCGGGTATTTTTATAATTGGGGCAAGCTGATTAACTCAATGAACCAAAAGTACTTTGATGAAATTTCGTTCGAGAAAGAGTTTAAATACCGCGCCAATTACGACAAAGCCTATGATTACCTGTTAAAAAACCGGAATTACCCCACCACACTATTTCTATATAGTGTGCATACCGATTTTGCCGGACACGACCACAAGTGGATGTCGCCCCAATACATAACCGCCATTGAAGAAGCAGATGTAGCCATTGGCGAGCTGCTTGCCAAACTTAAAGCTGCCGATTTGTATGCCGATACATATTTTATGCTGATAACCGACCACGGTGGCCTGCCGGAAGGGCATGGGGGGGTGTCGATGACCGAAATGCAGGTACCCTGGGCAGTTACAGGCCCCAAAATCAATAAACTGGGGCTGGTTGATTTTGCCAACAGTAATAAAAATACGGCTCTGGTAATAGCCGGAATTTATAACCTTAAAAACCTGCCGGTTACGTGGTCTGGGGTGCTGCCAAAAAATATTTTAAAGAAAAATCCAAAAAACTTGAAAATGTACTTGAGATAATATAATTTTATATCAGAATTGTACCATAATCAATTAATTAATCTAAACGCTAACCATCAAACTGATGTGACTTATGAAAAATCTGCTTCATAACCTCAATTTTGTTGCATTTTTAGCTTGTCCGGTTGTAGTTGATGAGTTGTCTCGCACGAAACTCAGTATCTACAATTTTATTACCGGCGAGATGTTTTTTATCCTTTATTTTGTCTGGGGTGTTTACACCTTAAATACCTTGTTTGCACGGGTTCCGTTCTTTGAAAGCATCAAGGTAAGAATCATCACAATAGCCTCATTAATGTCGTTTGCATTAATTGTGGGCTTGCTGGTTATTCATAATGTGGGCTGAAAATGCCTTCTGAGTAAAGTTTATGAAGCAGGAATTAGGCCAAACCCGGTTTTTGATTCAGAAAGTAATCAGTATCTGTTGATTGCCTAAGCGTAAGCCGGAAGTATCACGTTAAAAGTTGCACCACCATTACTATTGTTCTCCACAACGATGTCCCCATTATGATTCTGTGCAATTTTTTTGCACATCGCCAGGCCTATACCGGTTCCTTCGTAATCCGATTTCCGGTGTAGTCTCTGGAAAATATGAAAAACCTTTTCAGCATATTCGGCAGGAATCCCGATGCCATTGTCTGCAAATCTTATGCTGTAATAACCAAAATCTGTAGAAAGCCCGCAGGCAATTATCTCTTCTTTGGTAAGCACACTGGCGCTGATGTCTATTACTGGCTGAACACCGGCTTTTACAAATTTCAGGGCATTACCCGTTAAATTGGCAAACAGCTGGGTCATTTGTAGCGGAATAGCCTTTATTACCGGCAATGGCTGTTTACGTATAACCGCCTGCTTTTGCTCAATCAGCAGGTCATAGTCTGTCAGAATATGCTCAAGAATCACATTCAGGTCAACCCGTTCAAAATTCTGATTCTCTTTCGCAAGCTGTGAGTACATCAATACGTCGCGGATAAGAGCTGTCATCCGATTGGCAGAATTCTTTATTTTAGTCAGAAAATTACTAGACTCTGCCGGCAGGTTTTCGCCCAGCGACTTTTCCAGTAATTGAGAGAAAATCGTAATTTTTCGTAGCGGCTCCTGTAAATCATGAGAGGCAATGTAGGCAAACTGAGCCAGTTCGGCATTTGAGTGTGTCAGCTTCGTGTTTGATTCGGCCAGTTCTTCCACAATAAGTTGCAGTTTTTCAATGGCTTCGTCCAGTTCTTTGGTACGTTCTTTTACCTGATTCTCTAATGCCAGTTGCATTTGCCGCTGCATGGTTATATCCTGCGCCGACCCACTCATAAAAGCGGCTTCTCCTGCTGAATCATAAAAAACCTGCCCCTGTGCACGTATAATTCGTTTCTGCCCTGTTTGCAGGTTAATAATCGGGTGTTCATACTCATAAGTACCTGTGCCGCCCTGTTCTGTAGCTTTGGTGTTCAGGTTTTGCATTTGTGTGCGGTAAGGCTCCGGAATACACTCATTAACTTTTTCTATATCTCCCGAATTTAATGATAAACCAGTCCACTCCTTAAAAAGTGGCGAGAAGGTGTATTCCATATTTTTTATGTCCAATTTCCAGGTAGCCAGCCCTGCCAGTTCAACCGCCCCACGCAATTCTGCTTCGGCTTCTTCCAGCGCCTGTTGGGCTTTTATCTGTTCAGTTACATCAACTGCAATTTCAAGTATGGCGCTGGTTTCTTTGTCGGCATTAAATACGGGGGTATAAGTAATATTATAATAGCTGCTGGTCATTACCCCGTTTTTTACAATTTTGGCCAATGAGCCAAAAGAATGGTAGGCTTTGCCGGTTATCATTACCTCTTCAAGAATTTGTAAAAACGGCTGGTTTTCAGTTATCAGCTCTGGCATTACTTCTTTCAGGGGTTTGCCTTCAATGGCAGGCCCTTTGCCCATCAGCTCAATAAACGTTTGATTAGGGTTTTCAATAATCAGATCTTTGCCTACATATAAACCAATACTGGCAGGCGCTGACGATATGATGGTGCTCAGTTTGGTTTCATTCTCTTCAATTCTTTTCCGGGTAACCACCTGCTCGGTTATATCATTGGCAACCACAAGCACACCAACAATCTCGTTTTCACCTTCGGCCCGTGGCTGATACGTTAAATCAACATAGATGGTTTCAAGTTTTCCATTCCTGAAAATCTCCACCCTTGCTTCTTTGGCATTATAAGATTGGCCGGTTTCAATAACATTATTGAGCAGCTGGTCAAAACCCTGTCCTTTCATTTCAGGTAGCGCCTCAAGCAAAGGTTTGTTTATTAGTTCGGTTTTACTGCGGCCTACAAGCGTGGCATAAAACGCATTAACGTTTCTGAAAGTAAGGTTCTCTTTGCTGATAATGGCAATACCCACCGGCGATTCTTCAAACGACGACAGCAACTCGCGCTGGCTTTCGGCTATTTTTTGCTGGGCCAGTGTCTGCGCCGTTACGTCAATAGCCATGTTAATAATGGCATAAACCTGGCCGTCGGCATTAAAGAGCGGTTTATAGGTAAAATCAAAAATATAGCTGCTCAAAACCCCATTTACCTCCAGGTCGGCGGTCATGGCTTTGGCTTCGTAAGGCAGGCCGGTATCAAATATGTTATCAAGAATATCCAGAAAAGGCTGGCCTTCCAGTTCAGGCAGGGCATAAGCCAATGGCTTGCCAATTACAAATGCATCTTTGCCCCACAGGTTTAGCATTTTTTCGTTGGCCACTTCAATAATGAGTTCACGGCCTACATACAACGACGTAGCAATTGGCGCTTCTTCTATCAGGGCTCTGAAACGGGATTCGCTTTCGGATAGCTTCCTGATTGACGCAACCTTGTCGGATGTTTCGTTACATATTACCAATATACCCTGTGTCTGGCAGTTTTCATCTTTTATTGCGCTGTACGAAAAATCAAGATATACCTCCTCATCAAAGCCATTGCGGTTAATTACACGCTTGAAATCCTTGAATGAAACCGGTTCGCCGCCCTGAACTCTGCTAAATAGCGGAGCCATGAAACTTTCCCATGCCTCAGTATAGATTTCGCTGGTGCTGCTACCCAACGCATTCGGGTGCCGCCTGGCACCCAGTAAGGTAATAAAGGCGTCGTTATAGAGTTGTGTAAAAGAATCGCCCCAGCAGATAAGCATCGGCGACTGCACGTTCAGCATGGTGGCCACCATTTGTTTCAACTGCACCGGCCAGTTTGCCGGGATACCAATGGCAGTCTGGCTCCAGTCTTTTTTTCTCATCAAATCGCCCATTTCGCCGCCTCCGTTTAAAAAGGGGTAATCGTTCAGGGCCTTGTCTGATGTTGTCATAAAATAAAGTTAGCTGATTAAAGGGGTCAGGATTTCTACCAGTTGTCCAAAATCGCCGGGCTTGGTAATAAACATGTGTGCGCCCAGGTCTATGGTCAGTTCTCTGGTATTGGGGTCTGCTGAAGTAGATAAGATAATCACAGGTATATGCGCCAGCGTGTCTTTTTGTTTGATTTTATAAAGAAATTCCTGGCCACTCATGAGCGGCATGTTCAGGTCGAGAAAAATCACTTCAGGTTGAATTTCTCCCAGCGAAAGTTTATGTAAAGCCTCTCTTCCACTATTAAAGCAGAAGTACCTTACCGACGAAGAGATTTGCTTAACAGCTGTAAGAAAAATCTCCTGGTCGTCATCATCATCATCTATGAGCAGGATTGTATTAAAATTCATCTTGCAAATTTACAAAGCTCAAAAATTAAAAAATGGAAAATGATGTTAGCCCCGAAGATAAAATAAAAAAGTATTTCTTAGAGCATAAAGATATAGATAATTGTAACAACCACAAAATAAATGACCACTTATGGGTTTTTGTTGGTACGGTATTAAAAAAAGAGTTTCAAAAATTTGAAAAGTTGAACAGATATCCTAAGTTTATGGCATCGTTTTGCTGTTATTAAAGAAATTGCTTCGACTACCATGAAAAACTTCCTGCTGAATCTCAATTGTTTGCTTATAATGGCTTATTCTTTGGGGTTTATTGATTTAAGCGGTACACCCTTCAGCCCTTATCATTATCTGCCCGGTTATATGGTGGTAAGTATCATTTACATCTGGTGTACAGTTACTTTGTATCTAATGCTGGGCCGCGTACCTGTTTTTGAAGAACCCAGAAAACGTTTATTAATAGTAGGCTCGGTTATGTCTGTTGCCGTTCTGGTGGGTATATGGATAATCAGGACGGCTCATTAATACACCCGGAACAACACCTTGCCAATACACCCGCTTTGGGCGATATGCCATGGCGTATGCCGTAATATTGGGCGTTTAAATTCTTATGGTAAAACTGAGGCGGTTTGTTCGCCAATCTACGTTTTTTGGTTGCCCATGCCAGCGTTTTTTGCTGTTGTTAATACATTGGCAACCATTAGTTAATGTTCACTTTAAAAGTGAAGATTAATTTTACGGCTTTCCCAAATAAATAATCAGCCTGGCCCATCAATTATATCACTGAAAATATTCTTAAATTCAGCCTCAGATGGGTTTTAACTTTCTTTTGCCGTCACGCACATAACATTCCTTTTCCGTCCACCGGCTTTCTTTCTATACGTTTCTTTACTCAAAATCAGTTTAAAAAAATGAAGTACCTGGCCATTTTTATTGTTTTTATGAGCCTTTTAACGGCTTGCAGAAGTCAGAAACCGGACGACAACGACAGGAAGCCTGCCATTGAAAGGCTTGGCTTAAAAAGAATTAAACTAAGCAATGGCTGGTCGTTAACCCCCATTGGCAAAAGCCTGAAACTGCAGGATTTACCCCTGAACCTGGTGGTGTCGCCATCAAAAAAATACCTTGCCGTTACCAACAACGGCCAAAGTACCCAGAGCATTACGCTGATAGATGCCGAAACAGAAACGATTCTGGATGATGAGCCGATCGGGAAATCTTGGCTGGGTCTGGCCTTTAGCCCCGACGAAAAATTTATTTATGCGTCGGCCGGTAATGATAATAAAATCAATATTTACAAAATTGAAAACAGGCAACTGCAAAAAGATGCCGAAATAATACTCGATAAACCCTGGCCTGTTAAGGTATCGCCTGCCGGGCTTTGTGCCACCGCTAAACACATTTTTGTGGTGGCAAAAGATAACAATACGCTGTATCAGCTGGATATTGCTACCAGAAGTATCCTTAAAAAAATACCATTGCCTGCCGAGGCCTACACCTGTTTGCTTTCTCCTGATAACCAATTGTTGTACGTTTCGTTGTGGGGTGGGGCAAAAGTTCTGATTTATGACATTGCCACATCAAAAATTACCCATGAAATTGCCGTTGATAAAAACCCGAACGACATGGCGCTAACCAGAGACGGGCAGTATCTGTATGTGTCTCATGGGAACGACAACACCGTTTCAGTGATTGATACCAGACAAAAACTGCGTATCGAAACGCTTTCATGTGCGCTGTATCCTGATGCACCCGTTGGGTCAACACCCAACGGCGTTGCTTTAAGTGAAGACGAAGAAAAACTATTTATAGCCAATGCAGATAACAACTGTCTGGCTGTTTTTGAGGTAGAAGAAAAAGGCAAAAGCCGTTCGTTGGGTTTTATTCCTACGGGCTGGTATCCAACTTCTGTAAAGGCCATCGGAAATAAAATATATGTTACCAATGGCAAGGGGCTGTCTTCTTCTGCCAACCCCAGGGGCCCCAACCCGGTTAGTTCCAGAAGTCCGCAATTCAAAGGTGCCAACCCCGAGGCCGTGAGGGGTACACAGTATATCGGGGGGCTATTTAAAGGAACCCTGTCAATTTTTGATTATCCCGACGAACGTACACTGGCAGATTATTCAGAAATAGTATATGAAAATACGCCTTATAACAAAGCAAAAGAACTGGAAACCGAAGGGCAGAAAGGTAACCCGATTCCTACCGGATACGGTCAGAAATCGCCAATTAAATATGTGTTTTATGTCATTAAAGAAAACCGCACGTATGACCAGGTTCTGGGCGACGTAAAAGCAGGTAACGGCGATACCACCCTATGTTTGTTTCCGGAACGTACCACCCCTAATCAGCATGCCCTTGTAAAAGAATTTGTTTTGCTCGATAATTTTTATGTTGATGCAGAAGTAAGTGCTGACGGGCACAACTGGTCAATGGCGGCCTACGCCAATGACTACGTAGAGAAAACCTGGGTAACAAGCTACGGCGGGCGCGGTGGTACTTATGACTACGAAGGTAGCCGCGAAATTGCGTATCCGAAAAATGGTTTTCTCTGGGATTTCGCCCATCGGGCAGGGGTAAGTTTCAGGTCTTATGGCGAGTTTGCTGAGCAACGCCTGAAACTGCCCAACCTGAAAAACAATTGCAGCCTGAAATACCCATCTTACAACCTGTCTATAAAAGATGTAACCCGTTTTGAAGCCTGGAAAGCTGATTTTGACTCGCTGCGGGCCATTAATAAAGTGCCGCAATTGAATATTATCCGTCTCGGAAACGACCATACCGCGGGGGCAAGAGTTGGCATGCCAACCACTACAGCCATGGTGGCTGATAATGACCTGGCCGTAGGAAAACTGGTAGAGCATCTTTCAAAATCTGGTATATGGCAGCAATCAGTTATATTTATTCTGGAAGATGACGCCCAGAACGGCTCCGACCACGTAGATGCGCACCGCTCAACCGCCTACGTAGCAGGTGGATATGTAAAGCGCGGCTTTGTAGACCATACCATGTATTCAACATCTAGTATGCTGAGAACGATGGAGTTAATTCTGGGCATACCCCCTATGAGCCAGTATGATGCCGCCGCCACACCTATGTGGCGTTGTTTCAGTAAAACCCCCAGTAAACAGCCATTTACAGCCTTAAAGAATAACATAGACCTAAACGAGAAAAACCTGGCCGTTAACAGAAATGCCATTAAATCGGCGGAGTTTGATTTATCCAGACCAGATTTGATTAACGACCTTGAGTTCAGCCGCATTGTCTGGCAATCGGTAAAAGGGTTAAACAGCCGTATGCCTGCACCCAAAAGAAGTGCATTTTTAGTGCTGAAAGAAGAGGAAGAAGAAGATTAATTAGTAACCATTAGGGTTTATATTGATAGTATAACACATGAGGCATGGCGGGGTCATGCCTCTTTTTTATTGGCATAACTCAGTAAGTGTTTCCGTTTTTTTCCGGGTCAAGCTCAACATGGGTATTGTGCGAATCAGCAGCGCATTATGTTGATGCTATCTGGCACGCCACAGCGGCGATACGAGGCGTTTTCAAGACTTTACCCATGTGTACCCAAAAAACTGATTGCGGAGTGTCTGTGTATCAGCCAGGCGACACCCAGTAATCATGGACTTGCAAAAAAACCAAATAGGTTTTGGTATACCGCTCAACTGTTGGTATAGGCCTGGCCATAGCCAGAGATTTTGCCAGTGAAGAAGCCATTTTTACTACCACTGCTATCTGAACAGCCAATAGTATTGCCGAGGGCCGGGTGGTAACGGGGCAGAATCCGGCATCAGCCAGAGGAGTGGCCGGTAAAATGATTGCTGTTCCTGAAGCCTGATAGTCATAAACACGGGCCTTGGCGTATATTTGACAGAGGCTTGTGATGAAAGCAATAAAAATTTTGTTTGATACTAAAAAATTATAAGAAATGAACCAGATACCAGTGCACGTATTTGCCACATGGGAGGTAAAAGAAGGCCATTTAGATACCGTACTCAGTCTGCTTAGCCAGGCTGCCGTTAAAAGCAGAGAAGAAGAAGGGAATTTGTTTTATGATATCCACCAGAGTAATACAGATGCCAATACTATTGTATTGTTTGAAGGATACACAAGCAATGAAGCCGTTGCCGAACACCGCAGCTCAGCCCATTTTCAGGAAATAGTAGTGGGTAAAATTGTACCATTGCTGGAAAGCCGCGAGGTGATTCTGACAACGCCGATTCTGGGGTAAGGGTAACTTTAAAACCTGCCTTTCGCGGGTATTAGCCCTTGAAGGCAGGTTTTAGATAATAACTGACTTACACCGGTATAAAAATACTAAATGTTGCGCCTTTGCCTGGCTCACTGGTGGCGGTAATGAATCCCTGATGGTTCTGAATGATTTTCTTGCATATAGCCAGCCCGATACCGGTGCCGGAATATTCGTTCTTGCTGTGCAGACGCTGAAAAAGCTCAAATATTTTTTCGGCATACTGTTGGTCAAAGCCAATGCCGTTGTCTGTAACACTAAGCCTGTAATAATTAGTGCCTGCGCTGGCGCCTTCTTTTACATGGTATTTGCCCTGCACCTGTTCCGATTCAATTTGTATCTCCGGCGGAAGGTCAGGTTTGCTGTATTTAATGGCATTTACAATGATGTTTTCAAGCAATTGCCTGAACTGGTAAGGTATAACCTGCATCAATGGTATTTCGCCATAAACAATGCCCGCCTGTTTTTCTTCAATGGTTTCTTTGAGCGACGTCTTTATTTCTTCAAGTACCTGCTCAATGCTGACACTTTCAAATATGTGGTCGGTCAGGGTAGCTCTTGAAAAGGCCAGCAGGTCATTCAGAAGTTTCTGCATCTGGTTGGCCGAGTTCAGTATTCTGGGCAGAAACTCTTTGGCTGTGGCTGGCAGCTGCTCATAATCTTTCTCAAATATCCGGTTACTGAACAGCTTTATTTTTCGCAGCGGTTCCTGCAAATCGTGGCTGGCAATGTAGTTAAAGGCCGTTAGCTCTTCGTTGCGGCGTTGCAGTTCTTTATTGGTTTGCTCAAGTTCGCAGTTTATGTGGTATTGTTCGGTTACATCCTGGCAGGTGCCGGTTAGTTTTACCGGTTTGTTGCTATCGTCCAGAATTATCTCTCCTCTGCCTTGCAGAATCCTGATGGTGCCGTCGTCCCATTTAATCTTTAGCACATAATCTTCGGCAATATGATTGGCCAGCGCGCTTTGAATCTCGTTCAGGCGTCTTTCGCGGTCATCAGGGTGCACAAGACCCATAAAACGTTCAAAGTCAATTTTCTCCGACTGCGGCTCAAGGCCGTAAATGCGATACATTTCGTCGCTCCACTCAATTACGTTATTGGGTATGTCCCAGGCCCAGTTGCCAATGTGCGTAAGCGCCTGTGCCTGTTTGTGCAGTTCTATGGTTTCTTCCAGCTTCTGCATTATTTTGTGCCGCTCGGTTATGTCCATTACTGTGCCGCGCATTTTAAATGGCTTGTCGTTCAGGAAAGTAACCACCCCGCGCGTCCAGATAATCTTATCTTTCCCCCGGTTATAGCGGTATTCGCATTCATAATGGCCACCACCTACAATGGCTTCATTAATGGCCCCTGTCAGTTTGGTCTGGTCGGCCGGGTGAACATAATTCAGAAACGTCAGATAATCCGTCGGGCTGTCCTGGTCAAGTACCTTCAACATCTGGTCAGAAAACACAGACTCCCCGCCTTGCAAATCCCACTCGAAACTGCCAATTCCGGCAATTTCGTATGCTTCCCGTAGTTGCTGTTCGCGCAGTTGCAGGGTTTGCATTGATTCCTTTTCGGTTGTAATCTCCAGCATCAGCCCGATTATCTGAGCAGGCTGGCCGTCAGGGTTTCTTTTAAATATACTCTCATAAGAGCGAAACCAGTGATACCGGCCGTTTTTATGTTGTATTCTAAATTCAATGCTTTTTATTACGCCGTCGCGTGCATCGGCAAAGCCCGTCAGCTGTTCCAGTCTTTTCGGGGCGTCGTCCGGGTGCAGCATATTGATAAACATGGCACTACCCAGCTCGCCGGGGCTGAATCCCAGTATATGCTGTGCTTTAATGTTTGAGTAAACCTCTTTTTTTTCGGCCAGGTCATACAGGTAAATAACACCCGGCAAGGTATTGTTTATTTTGTCAATAAAATAGAGATGCTCGTTAATGCGCTGCTGTTTCAGGTCGAAAAGCGTATTATAAGAGCGGTCTTCTATGGCCAGTATAAACTGGTCTATTTCGTTGAGGATGTTATCGTAGAGTTCAAAATTCTGAGTGTATTCTGCCAGAAAACGGCGCAGACTTTTACGGCGTGCAAAGTTAACGCTTGATATATCCTTCGCTACCACTTCGTGGTGCTGTATCTGTGGCAGTTGGTTTTCTAACCACCGCTTTAAGGTTACATCAATAAATTCGGCCACACTGTTATCTGCAAAGTAGGTAAGAAACTCGCGCGTACCTTCCATTGACAAACTAAGCAGTTCGTCTTCCGGCATATTGTCAAAAAAGCGCAGCAGAGGTACTTCTACCTCGCGCGAAATGGTCAGCACTGCCCGGCTAAAATCCTGCAGTTTGTTTTTTAGCAAATACCCGGCGTAGGCAGGTAAATATGTAAAATTCAACGCGTCAGGGTTAATGTTCTGATAATCAGAATATTCGGTGTCTGACTTGTCTTTTAGTAGAGACATGCTTCAGAATTTTAATATTATAAAAAATTATTTTTTGGGCCGCAGTCTACTATGCTGCGAAATGAAGCAAAAACCGGAATACTTAAAGTATTATTACAGCCGTGCGGGCTGTGGGTTGATACTGCGGCAGAACGGCTGTTTTATGGTACAGGCAACCTTCAGGTTTGGCGTTTTCACTCAGAAACGCCTGATAATAGAGCTCATTCATGCAGTTTTACGTTTTTCTGGTTTGGCACAATTATTAGATCAAAATCCGGCTGCCGGGCTGTAGGAAAACTGATTAGCTTTAATGGCATTGCAGCGGTAACCTAAGGAAGTGATACAGGTTTGATGGGTTGCCGCTTGGTGATTAACCGGTATGATTTTTTAAAAGTAAATACTTTTAATCAAAAAAATAATAATTATTTTTTGAAAACCGGGTTTTAAACCGCCGATAGATAGTTTTGAAAGGCTGATAATTGCGGCTGAATGAATAGTGATTTGGCCGGAAATTGGATTTTTCAATGAAATAAACGCGAAAATGTGTCTTTTTGACGCATTTTTTGTTTTACCAATATGCTTGCCGATGCCTGAAAAACCAGTTTATTTTTTTTGATTTTTTTACAACCTTTTATTGAATGCGGGAGTCGATAATAAAAAAAACTTATTAAAAATGAAAAGATTTCTGAGTATAATCTTACTTTTGACAGCAATGGCCTGCGAAAAAGAAAACATTGCGTATAACCGCGACTTTGACAGAAGCCTTAATGCCTGGCAGACTTTTAAGCAAACTTCGGGTAATTCTTACAGGTACACCGTTACCGCAGGTACCTGGGCAGGGTCGGGCTGGAAAACCAGTCTGATTGTAACCAAAGGTAAAGTTACCGAGCGGCATTTTACATATACTGTGTTTCATGATATCAGGATGCCGGCAAACGGATGGGATGAGGTAGAGGTAAATAAAATACTGGCTTTAATGAAAACCACGGCCGAAGAATTTAAAGCCAGAAATGGTGTGTCGCTGGCAGAGGTATTGTCTTGGAGCGAAACCGGCAGCAACCTGGGGGTACACAAAAACACTTCGGCAGCAGACCTGATTACCCTTGACGACGTATATGCCAAAGCCGAAACACAATGGCTGCTAAAAAGAAAAGGGGTATCTGTTTATTTTGAAGCAAAAAACAGCGGGATGATTTCAAGCTGTGGATTTGTAAACGACGGATGCCAGGACGATTGCTTTATTGGTATCAACATCTCAGAAATAAAAGCTTTGTAGCAGTTTCATTCAGAGCACTGGGCTAATCAGGTACCTGTGAATTACGTATTCAACCAACCGAAAATATATCAGTACTCTATGAAACGTAACATTTACAAAGGTTTAGTTAATTCTCTGGCGCTGCTGTCTGTGGCGGTGGGGGCTGCCCATGCGCAGCAAAAGGGTGTAGGTGTAAAAGCCCCGGCCGGAGCCGTAGTTTATTTTGACGGCAGCCGCAAAATGCTTGATGACAAATGGACTTACTGGGAAGGCCCCCGTCTGTCGGCCACGCTGCCCATTAAATGGTACATTGTAAATGACCCTGCCGGTAAAGGCACTGTACTGAATACCAACGACCCCGCCGGAGCCGGTGGCAAGTATGGAGCAGCAGATATAGTTACGAAAGACACTTTCCGCGATTTCAGGGCGCACATTGAGTTTTTTATCAGCAAGCCGGGGGGCAACAGCGGGGTGTATCTGCAAAACCGTTATGAAATTCAGGTGCTTGATGGCGACACCACGTCGCACGGTATGGCGGCGGTTATCAACGAAACCCCGTCTCCTTACTATGCATACAAGGGTGTAGGCAAATGGAATGCCTACGATATTGTGTTCAGGGCGGCCCGGTTTAAAGACGGTAAACGCGTAGAGCAGCCGATGGTTACACTTTACTTTAACGGTAAAAAAGTGCATGTAAACCACAAAATTAGTCAGGTATGGGGTGGCCCTAATTCGGGTATTGATGGGGGAAACGATGGTGGAAAAGGTATTACCGATACGCCCGGCGGCCTGAAACTGCAAGCCGAAGGCCATGAGGTGCTTTACCGCAATATCTGGATAAAACGCCTTGACCTGAAAGAACCCAATACAGATTTTTAAGCAGATAAATGCAGGTAAATAATAAAATAACCCGGGCGAAAACCCGGGTTATTTGCATTTTAAGGATTGGATGACATCGATTCCGGTGCATCCTCAGGCTTGCTGCCCCAGCTTTTGTTGGGGTCTTTCCCCATGTTCAACACCAGCCTGCCACCATTGGTAACAGTGCTGTGCCATACCCAGGGTTTGTTGAGCGCCGCACCGTTTAGCTGTGCCGACTGAATGTAAACATTGGTGGCAGAGTTATTACGGGCTTCAATCACAAATTGCCTGCCTTTATAATATTGAGGGTTTAGGTGAAAAGTAATTTTACTGAAAACCGGGCTGCTGATTTCATAATAAGGTTTGGGGGTAGTGCCGCCGCTGGTAGAGAATATACCCGTTTTAAGCAATACGGCCAGGCTGCCCATCAGCCCCTGGTCTTCGTCGCCGCTATACCCGGAGTCTGGCGATATGCCACTATACACCTTATCAATAATCTGGCGTGTCCAGTACTGGGTGTGCCACGGGGCACCGGCAAAATTGAACAGAAAAGGTGTTTGCATACAGGGCTGGTTGCCGTAGTTGATATATACCCGGCGCAGGTGTTCAAGGGTTTCTTTGTCATGAGATTTGCCCGACACAAAATCGTGTTCGCTTGCTTTCTCAAAAGAGGTATTCAGCTTGTTGGTAAACGCCTCGCGGCCGCCCATCAGGTTAATAAGCCCCTGCACGTCATGTGGTACAAACCAGGTATACTGTGCGGCATTGCCTTCTTCCCAGCCGTTATCATAACGCAGAATATCAACCGGCGCGCCCCATTTGCCATCAAGGGTGCGGTTCCACATCCAGCCTATTTCAGCATTATATATATTGCGGTAGTTGCCGGCGCGTTTCATAAACAGGTGGTAGTCATCTGTTTTGCCCAGGCTTTTAGCCATTTGTGCCAGGGTGTAATCCTGATAGGCATACTCAAGCGTTTGGGTTGACCCATCCTGATGATACCCGTATTTAATGTTCGTAAGCGGGTGCGGCACATACCCGCGCTCAATATAATATTCAATGCCGCCGCCTTTCATGGTATTATGTTCATAGCCGGCTTTGCTCATCAAACCACCCGGAAAATGGTTTTTTCGCATACCTTCGTATGCTTTGGCAATATCAAAACCTCTGATGCCTTTCAGATACGCGCTTACAATAAACGGAGTTGAGGGCGCGCCAGACATCACAAAAGTATAATTACCACCTGCCGGGCCACGGGGTATCAGCCCGCCGTCGGCATACATCAGCAGCATTGAGTTAACGAACGATTCCGTTACTTCAGGGTACACCAGATGCCACAACGTGTTAAGCGACCACTGTGCACCCCACAGGGCATCAAAGTTATGGTGGTTAAATTTAGGTTTACCGTCGGCACCCAGTGGTATTTGTTTAATGAGGCGTTCGGGGCCTGTCATGTCGGCATATTTTCCGTTTACGTCAGATATAATCCTTCTGCCCAGCAGTGCGTGCCACAGGTCGGTATAAAAGCGGCTTTTCTCTGTTTCGGTTCCACCTTCAATTTCAATGCGGCTTAGCCAGCCGTTCCAGTCATTCTGGCTGTCGGCCACTGTTTTGTCAAAGTCCCAGTGTGGCAATTCTGTTTTCAGGTTCAGGCGAGCCTGTTCTTCACTTACCAGCGATACGCCCACTTTCATGCGTCTTACTTCATTTTTTCTGGTTTTAAAGCTGACGTAGACCCCGGTTTTTTCTCCTTCTATTACTTTATCTACTTCTTCCAGCTGGCCTTTACGCCATCCTTTCAGGGTATCAAATGGTTTATCAAAAACGGCTACAAAAAATACGGTCAGTGTTTTGGGTCGGCGGGTAGTGGGCGCCATAATGGCGTAGCCTTCCAGTTCCTGATTACTTACTTTTTTTACATAACCTTTCTGGGTATCTGACGGCCCCAGAAAAGTAGAGAAGTCGAACAGGATATGGCTCTGGTCTGACTCAGGAAAGGTGTACCTGTGAAACCCCACACGGGTGGTTGAGGTCAGTTCGGCGGTTATCTGGTAGGCATCCAGCAATACTTTATGATACCCCGCCTTTACTACTTCTGTCTGGTGCGAAAACCGCGACCCATATTGCTGGTTACCTTTATGGCCGTTAAACGCGCCAACGGTTGGCATCACAGGTATGCCAGACAACTGCCAGTCGTGCAAATGGCTGAAACACTTGATGCTGTCTGAATGATAACGATAGCCTGAACCCCAGTCTGAATTAACGCCGGTATCCGGGCTCAGGTTAACCATGCCGAAGGGTCTTGTGGCAGAATTGAAAAAAAACCAGCGCGAATTGGCTGCATCAACCCACGGATTCACACGGTCAACGGGTCTTATTTTTTGGGCGAAAGAGGCGCTCACCGCTGCCAGGGTAACAAAAAAAGTAAGCGTATATTTATTTATATTCATTCTCTGAAACATTTTTCAATCTATATTATTTACCCAGCCAGGTAAGCTGGCTCCAGTAGGCAGGGCCGTCGTTGGTTTGTATTTTACCTTGTGTGCTTCGGCCATCTTTTACATTTTTGGTAAGCAGGGCGGTCAGTTCTTTTACTACTTCAGGGTGTGCGGCGTACACATTCCGGGTTTCTGCTATGTCTGTCGACAGGTCATAGAGCTGAATCGGCGGTAAAGCTTTTGCTTCTTCGCTGTCTTCTTTGGGTTTGCCATTGCCGCCCGAGTGCGAACACATAATGAGTTTCCATTTACCTTTTCTGATAGCAAAATATCCGTTAGACGAATGATGAATAACCGAAGCACGCGGGGCATGGGTTGGTTTACGGCCTGTTAATTCGCTTAAAAAACTGTAGCTGTCTTCGGCCACGTTGTCTTTCAGGCTGGTTTTGTTCAGCTCGGCTACGGTTCTGAAAAAATCGGTACTGCAAAGCAACTGATCTGACACTTTTCCGGTTTTTACTACCTTGCCCCAATGAACAATAAACGGCACACGGTGGCCACCTTCGTAAATATCGGTTTTCAGCCCGCGGTAATCTATAGACGGATTATGCCCTTTTGATAGTTGCGCCTGCAGGTTGGCCGAATTGGCAAAGCCGTTATCTGACGTAAAAACAATAATGGTGTTGTCGTAAATACCGTTCTTTTTCAGGGTAGCCACTACCTGTTTTACCACGTCATCTACCATCAGTACAAAATCTCCATACGGAGACACCTTGCTTTTGCCCACAAAATCGCCGATGGGTAGCACAGGTGTATGCGGCGCGGCCAGCGGAAAATACAAAAAGAAGGGTTTTTCTTTATTGGCGTTCTGGTTGATGAACGACAGCGCCTTTTCTGTAAACCTGCCAATTACATCTTCCGGTTTAAAATCGGGGGCGCTTATGCCAGCCCTGAACAGCTCAATGCCTTTGCGGCCTTCGCAGGTATCTTTGGGTATAGCCGTACAGAAGCCGTTTTCTACGTAGGCATAAGGGGGCATATCTAACGACGCAGGAATAATGAACGAGTAGTCGAAACCGTTGCTGTTCGGGCTGTTACGCACCTGCTTGCTGAAATCCACCTTTTTTTCGCCTGCTTCAATGTTGCCCCAGGTCATGCCCAGGTGCCATTTGCCCACCATACCCGTTTTATAGCCCTGCTTTTTAAGGTAAGATGCCACAGTTTCGCGTTTTGGGTCTATCAATGGGGTATCGTAACCGTGCAACACTCCTTTTTTCATGGTGGTGCGCCAGTTGTAACGGCCTGTCATAATACTGTATCGGGTAGGGGTGCAAACAGCCGAGGTAGTGTGGGCATCAGTAAACCGAACCCCCGATTGCGCCAGTTTATCAATGTTTTCGGTATAAATTTTACCATTAGGGTTGTAGGATGATACGTCGCCGATACCCAGATCGTCAGCCAGTATATAAACTATGTTGGGTTTCTGCGCAAAACCTGCCGACAGCACAAAAAAGCATAGCAGGGTGCAGAGGGTGTTTTTTTTATTCATGGTCAGAAAAAATGATTCTTGTTGCATTACTTCAGTTCAAATGTATAGTGGCCGGGGCCTGCATTGGGTATTAAATAATAACCGTTACCGGGTTTTATGCGGCTTGGTTGCCCGTTAATGCTCAGCTGCTTTTTGGTTTTATCGGCAGGTATGTAAATCATGGCTTTAGTGCCGCCGGGTACCTCTGCTTTCATGGTAAATACAGTGGCGGTTCTATTGAAAGAAACCTGCACAGGCCCCTTGAGGGTAGGGGTTTTAAGCGATGCCCATGCCAGGCTGCCCGGCTGTGGTTTTATGCTGAAAGTACTAAAACCGGGGTCAAGGGGTTCTACCCCCATCAGCTTCCGCACAATAACATTACCCGGCGCTGCGCCCCAGGCGTGGTTCCAGTCCAGATTAGGCTTATAGACTTTGTCCCAGGCTTCCAGTGTAATGGTAGAGCCCACCCTTATCATGTTATACCAACTGCGCTGTGCGGTTGATGTCAGCAGTTGCAGGGCATAGTCTGCTTCTCCGGCTTCATAGAGGGCGTCCATCAGAAACTGCGCGCCATATACGCTGCAAGCCATTTTGCGGGTTTTAATAAACTGCACCACCTTTGCCTTGTCTTTTGGCGGCACCAGCCCAAAGGCCAGTGCAAACATATTGGCATGTAATGAGGTGTGGCTGGTGCTGTCGCCGTCTTTTATTAACCCCGTGCGGGTATCCTGAAACGTTTTCAGAAAAGCGCCCGAAACTGCTGCTGCTTTAGTGGCATACAATTGTGCGTCGGCTGTTTTGCCCAGTATGGCGGCTATCTGGCTCATCAATACCAGATTACGGTAATAATAGGCGTTAATAACCGCGTTATAGGTATTGTACACAAAGCCATCGGTTTCTCCTTTATATTCTTTTTCATTACCAATGTAGTCGCCGGTTTGAGGCCAGTCTACGTTGTCATGCAGGCCGCGGCGGTTATCAAACGTGGCGGTTATATGAATGGTCTTCAGAAAATCATCAGTTTGTTTATTGGTTCGGGTGCTTATCAGGCCGTCCGGACCGGCAAGTGGCATCAGTATTTTGTGCTGCAGTTCGGTGTAGTATTTTCTGAGCAGCAGGTCATCGCCTGTGTATTGATAATCGTTCCAGGCTATCAATACATTTTGCAGGCTCCATTCGGTGGGCCAGGTAGGGTGGTAAATAAGGTAATTCATCGACCGCCTGCCAATGCTGTATTCGGCATCAACCGCATAGTGCGACAACTGATTAATCAGCGCATCGGCCTCGTAAGGAACCCGCTCGCGGTCGCCGTCTACATAATAACCGGTAAAGCTGGTGGCTTTCATTGAATATTTGCAGAGGTCCCATATCTGGTTCAGTACCGTATCTGCCGAGCTGAATGAAGAAGCGGTTTCATCAAACGGATAAAAAACTATTTTTCTTTGTACTGATTGCGGGTTGATGCTGCCCTGAAAGTTATGCAAGCTCAAATACCTGAAAGGATACACCTCGCCTATATAAGCGGGCATCTGAACCGGATTCCGGCTATTCCGTTTTTCGTTGGGTAGCCAGTTTATCACGTAGCTGTGCGTACCGGCCTTCACCCATATTCTTTGTTGATGATAGCGGATGTTTCTACCGGCGTTTTTGTTTATTACACCGGGTTTTTCCAATGCTTCGCCCACTTCAATCCAGATTGAATCAGTTACAGGGCTTGTCAGGTGCAAAGATATCTGCGCCAGTGCATCTTTCCCGAAGTCAAAAAAATAGCTGTTTGCCGTGGTTTTTATTATCTGCCGGGGTTTTTGCATTTCTGCTACCAGCGGCTGGTGGGCAAATGGCTCGGCGGCGTCAGGTTCGCTCAGATAAAAGGCTGCTGTTGCCGAATAGGCCGTGGCTACGCCTTTTTGGTTCCAGGTGCGCACTTTCCAGTAAATAATGGTGCCGGGTCTAAGCGGTTTGCCCTGATAAACCACCTGATTTTTACGGGAACTGATTTTTTGCGAATCCCACAAGTCGGCACGGTTGCTTTGCAGCAGGCGGGCATCAGTTGCTGCCAGAATCTGGCAGGCATTTACGCCGCCGGCCTCCCGGGGTGTTTCCCAGCTTAATACCGGGTTTGGGTTGCTTATATAGGCAAACTGATAGCGTTTTTGCTGTTTTAGGGCCGAATCAAGCGGTATGTCGACCAGAAAGCCCCTTTGGTAAACCTGATGAGTATTCAGCAGCTTATCCGTCCGCAAGCGAAAAGGTTCCTGACAGCGGGCTTCAAAAAATAATAATAATAACAGAATGGCGGGCGCTAGGCTTCTCATGCAATTAAGGGTGGATTGATTGAAAAAACTGAACAAATCTATATCACCCGAAATTTAAACTTTTGGGAATACAAAACCATTATGGTAGGTTGGTTTTATAAGCGCGTTGGCCTTTTTGTTGTCAAATTTTCCTTTGGCGGCATCCCAATGGATTCTGTCGCCGCTTCTGAGCGATACGTTACCCATGTGTGCATTAATGGCCACGGTGGCTCCGGCGTGTATAGGGCAGGCCAGTTGTTCAGGTTTGCCGTTTTTCATTACGTCCACAAAGTTTCTGGCGTGTAGTTCCAGCCCGTTGTCAGACTTCTCAATCAACGGAACGGCCTCCATCCTGAATCCCTTACCGTCTTTTTCAGGTATTACCTCCCAGCCGTTGCGGGTTACTACCAGGGTTCCTTTGGTGCCAATAAACGCAATGCCGTGGCCTTTGCCATATTGCCCGGCACCAATGCCCATGTAGTGTTCCCAGGTGTTAGAGAATGAGCCGAAGTCATACGTTACATGAATGTAATCCGGTGTTTCGCGCGGGTCGTCTGGGAAAAGCCTTTTACCACCTACCGACGATACCGACAGCGGCTCGCTGGCGCCCATGCCCCACAAAACAATGTCTATCAGGTGCACGCCCCAGTCGCACATTAGGCCACCGGCGTAGTCCCAGAACCACCTGAACTCGTAATGAAACCGGTTGGCATTAAATGGCCTTTTAAGTGCCGGGCCCAGCCACATATCATAGTCTACACCTGCAGGCACGGGGCCGTTGGCCACATTGGGCAGGGGAGTAGTGCCGCGGTACATCCAGGTTTTGGTATTGATGATGGTACCCAACTGGCCCGATTTTACAAACGCAACGGCGTCTTTAAAGTGTTTCTGGCTGCGTTGCCACTGGTTTACCTGCACTACCTTGCCCGACGCCTCAACGGCGCGTACCATAGCTTTGGCTTCGGCAATAGAGTTGGCCACTGGTTTTTCTACATATACGTGCTTACCGGCCGACAGGCTGTCAACCAGTTGCAGGCAATGCCAGTGGTCTGGTGTGGCTACCAGCACGGCATCCAGCTCTTTGTCTTCCAGCATTTTGCGGTAGTCTTTATATACTTTCAGATTCGGGAAACCCGCCTTGCTCAGGTCGGCTTTGCGTTTATCCAGTTGTTCGTCGTCTACATCACAAATGGCTGTCAGGTTAATTTCATTTATTTTCAGAAATGCCCTTATGTTATTAAAGCCCTGGTTTTTTACCCCAATCAGGCCCACGTTGATTCTGTCGCTGGGGGCAACTTTTTTTCTGATAGATGCCAGCGCTTCAAGGGGCAACAATTCCATTAAACCTAATCCGCCTAGTGTTGCGGCAGTGTTTCTGATAAAATTTCTGCGAGAACTCATTTTTATATAATGTAGGGTTGAATAAATTATTTTCCGGGTGTTATTTCAATGATGGGTTGTGTCAGTTTCTGCATGGCAGGCACCTCATACGTTATTTTATAGAAAAACGGTACGTCGTCTGCTATGGCATATTTTTTCTCGGCCGTTTTGGGGTCTGTTTTTTCTATGTTCAATACCTTCAGGCTGGTTTTTACCTGCATTGCAAAACCCGATAAGTTCCAGTTCTGTTTCATAAAATGGTCGGGCAGCGTAGCCGGGCTGTAAACCAGCACTTCAAGCTGATGCGCCTCCGGGCTGCTGCTGAAAATCTGCATGGTGGTGCGGGTGGTTTTTAAATTGGTGTGGCCGTCGCCCTGTATGGCCAGCCATCCGGTTGTGCCGCTGGTATTTTTCCAGTGTATGGTTCCGGTCTTTATTTGTTCCCATACGCGCTTATTGCCCCACATGGCGCCCATCATCCAGTTCTTATAGATGGCAGCACTTACGGCTTTGATACTGTCTCCGGTGTAATTATTTGGTACATCTCTGTTTACAAATACCGGAAACGATTGGGCTTTCATGGATTGAAGCGCCGCAACAGGTATTGACAGCCCCAGATGAAAAATAGTGCTGAGGTTGCTCATTTCGCCATATTTGCGGCCTATTCCGGCAGGTATCGGCGCCAGCGCTTCGTTGTCAACTGCCAGCGCAATCCAGATTCCGGTGATAGACAAGTAGCGGGTCATTTCCATGCCATAGCCTCTGAAATACGGCCCGGCCATGTTCTTTAGCACAGGGTTATAGAACAGCACAATTTCCTGCCAGAAATCTTTTTCAAGCGAATGCGCCATTTCGCGCAGTTCTTTCGAAAATGACATTTCTCGCCATAAGGCCAGGCCAATCAGGTTTACGCCATAATAAGTAGGCGAATTGTATTCGCTGAAAGTTTTGTGAGCCTGATACAGACTGAATATGGCTTGGGCCTTGGCCACCCCTGCTTTTTGCAGGTAATCTATACCCAGGGCAGTGCCTGTGTATTCCATCAGAAAGGCACTCATGATAGATATATTGGTGTAGTCGGCGCCTACGTTTCTTTTAAAAGCGCCCTTTGCCGCGTGCAGCAGCCCTGTATCTATGTCTTTCAGCATGTCGGCAGGCAGCAGGTGTCTGTATTTCTGACGGATGATGATGAGGTCGCAGCCGATAAACTCCCGCCAGTTTTTATCGAATCTGTCGTTCAGCACTGAGGTTTTCCAGATGCCATACAGTTCAGAGGTTTCGTCCTGATACTGGTTTTGCAAAATCCATTTCAAAATAACCTTTGCCTGTTCAATGTCGCCGGGTGCGTTTCTAAACAGCAGTGCCTGTGCCACTCTGGTTTTTGAGCGCAGGCTGGCATGGTCTGTCAGCGTGGTTTCTGCCTTTACACCGGGGGGTATTTCGCTGTTCAGAAAAGTATCAAACAGTTTTTTCTGATAGGCAGAAAGGGTTTTGTAAGTAAACCTTTTGTTATATAAGGGGCTGCTTTGCTGTGCCTTTGTGCTGATGAAACCCAGCACGAAAGCCAGTATGAAAATTGTTTTGCTCATTATGCCTGCCGATTAATAGATATATAAAATTATTTGACAGGTGTTGCCCGTAGCAGCACCACCCCATGATGCCTGATGGGGGTTTTATAAGTACTACTGAAACGCCCCAGGTTTTTCTGCCGCCAGACGTCGCGAAGCTGATAGTTGCCACTCAGGCCTATTTCAGCCAGATTGAGGGTGAAAACGGTGGGTTTTTCGTTACCCCAGTGAAAATACGACTCCGGACTTTTGCCGAAGTCGGCGGTGTAAAAAAGGCCAATGGCAAAAGAGCCGTCTTCCAGTGGTTTTTTCCATATTTCAACGCCGTTTTTGTTGTCTATCAGCCGGGCAGCTTTGCCCAGCGGGTCCTGATTAATTTCTATCACTTCATCGTTCGATAGCAGATTAAGTGTGAAATCGTCCAGCTGTTCAATGGGGCAGCCAATCAGCAGCGGGGCAGCCAGCAGGCTGAACAAGCTCACGTGGCTGTATTGTTCGTCGGGTGTCAGGCGGGTATCGTGCATCTCAGAGCCAATGGCTACCTTGCCTACAATCATCATGTCGGGGTCTGCCCAATGGCCATGCCCGCTATACGGCGACCACTTGTCGAGCGAGAAAGAAGTCATATAAAGGCTTGTCCAGCTGTCTTTAATATCTGGCCCGGTGCGGTACATATTTGAGGTACGCACCCAATCTTTTACTTTGTCGAAAGGGGCATTATTTGAAAGGCTGAAGACCACATCACGCCCCGACTTGTTGAGTGCATTACGCATTCTCTCGGCAGAGTTTACGTCAATCCGCCAGTCATATTTCAGAAAATCTACCCCCCATGCTGCCATTTGCCGGGCATCTGCTTCTTCAAATCTGTATTTGGCAATGCGGTTAAATGACCGGCGGTTTACGATGATAGACTCATGGTTTTCGCCACCTTTCTCAAAGTCAGACGATGCCCCGGCGTATCCGCCATAGCTTGATATATATGGGGTTGAGTAGAGCCCGGCTTTCAGCCCCAATGAATGGATGTAGTCAAACAGGCCTTTCATGTCCGGAAACTTACTGTTCGGTTGCAAGGCCGATTCTGGGCCGCTGTGTTCGCCCTGCCAGGCGTCGTCAATATTTATGTAGGTCCAGCCGTGGTCTTTCAGACCCGATTTCACCATCGCGTCAGCAGAGGCCATCACTTTTTCGCGGTCAATGTTAGCCTCCCACGAGTTCCATCCATTCCAGCCAATGGGTGGGGTAAGTGCAATGGTATCGCCAATAACAATGGTTAAGTTACGGGTAGATACCCCCAGCGCATTACTTGCCGAAATGGTTGTCTGATAGGTTCCTTTTTGGGTTACTTTTCCGGTAATGATACCCGTGCGGATGTCTAGCACAAGCCCATTTGGTAAGGGGCTGGCCGCAAAGCTGAGCGGTTTTTGCCCGGTGGCGGCAATGGTGTATAAAAACGGATTGCCGGGTGTTGCGCCAAATAATCTGGCTGAATTGATACGCGGCTTAGCCGACGGCCTGGGAGTAAGTATATATTTTTCGCCTTGGGTTATTACGTGTTCCGGCGCATGTCCGGCTGCCATTTCCAGCCGGGCGTCTATCCAGTTGCAATAAGTTCTTTTGTTATTAATGCCACCAACGGGGTCGGTAACCAGCAAGCCGAGTTGTTTGATACCCTGCAGATTTACCGAAACAGGCTGTGGGGTGTCTCCAATGCGTATGGGTTTGCTTTCAAACAGTACTTTGCCGTCGCCCAGTACATAAAAAGTCAGGGGCAGGTCTTTATTGCCCATGTCGTCGGCTCCAATCAGGGCCGTAAAACTGCGGGCGTGCCCATTCAATGCAAAGGCTAACACACAGGGCGACTGCGCACCAATACCGCGGCTGTATCTGCGGCCGTTGATGCGCAGCGTATCTCCCTGATAGTTTTTTTTGCCAACAGCAGGTCTGAGTCCTTCAGAGAATGATTGAATCGGCAGGTCGTCGAGCCAGATGGTTTGTGTTTGCTGGGCAAAACCGGCGGCAGACCATAATAGTGTAAAGGTTAAGGCGAAAAAATTTATTCTGAACATAGTAGGGGGTCGTTAGATTATTTTACGGGCGAAATTCTGAGCATTACCACTCCATGATGGTTAATAGTGCCTGGATAAACCCCACTGAAAACACCCAGGTTTTTCTGCCGCCATACGTCTCTCAACTGATAGCGGCCTTGTAACCCGAGTGCCTTCAGATCAAGGTTGTAATGAATAGCTTTTTCATCGTCCCATCTGAAATAAGACTGCGGTGTTTGCCCATAGTAGGCTATATTAAACAGCCCGATGGCATAAGAGCCGTCTGCCAGCGGTTTCACCCAGGTTTGCACGCCGTTTTCTTCTTTTACCAGCCGGGCGGGTTTTCCGGCAGGGTCCTGGTTTATTTCTATTACTTCATCATTAGTTAACAGATTCAGCGTGAAGGCATCGAGCTGCTCAATGGGGCAACCAATCAGTAAAGGCGCCGAAAGCAGACTGAAAAGGCTCACGTGGCTGTATTGCTCGTCGGGTGTCAGGCGGGTAGGGTGCAGGGCAGAGCCCGTGGTTACATTCCCCAGTATCATCATGTCGGGGTCAAGCCAGTGGCCACGGCCGCCGTAGGGAGCCCATTTGTCGAGCGTAAAGGCTGAATGATACAGGCTAAGCCAGCTATCGCGGATGTCGGGGCCTGTTCTGAAACTGTTGGTGAGCCTTGCCCAGTCTTTGGCATAGGCAAAGGGGGCAGAGTTTGAAATACTGTACACAATATCCCGGCCGGAGTTTCTGAGTGCCACCGACATTTTTTCAGCAGCTTTTACGTCAATCCGCCAGTCATATTTCAGGTAATCAATGCCCCATGCGGCCATTTGCCGGGCGTCGTTCTCTTCAAAAGTATATTTGCCTATGTACCTGAACGCCCTTTTGTTGTTTTTGATGGAATCGGTTATGCGGCCGTTCGGGTAATCTGACGAGCCGCCAATGTATCCTGCATAACTGGTGATCATGGGTGTTGAATATACGCCCACTTTCAGACCCAGCGAATGGATGTAATCAACCATTTTTCTGAACTCCGGAAACTTCTCATTTGGCTGAATGGCGTTTAATGCACCGCCACGCTGCCCCTGCCAGGCGTCGTCAATGTTAATGTAGGTCCAGCCGTGCTGGTTCAGGCCCATTTTTACCATTGCATCGGCAGAGGCCTTCACTTTTTGCTGGTCAATGTTTTTTGCCCACGAGTTCCAGCCGTTCCAGCCGATAGGCGGGGTAAGCGCAATGGTATCGCCAATGGTTATGGTTAATTTCTTTTGGGCTTCTCCAAAGGCATTGCGGACTTTCAGGTTAGCTGTATAAGTGCCTTTCTGCATTACTTTACCGCTGATAATGCCCGTTTGGGTATCTACCGACAAACCTTTGGGCAGGTTTTGAACCGAGTACGTTACCGGTCTTTGGCCGGTGGCGGCAATGGTATATAAAAACGGATTACCCGGCCTTGCACCAAACACACCTGCAGAATTGATGCGCGGTTTTTTGTCTGGTTGTGGCGTAAGAATGTACCGCTGCTGCTGGTTGGGTATGGTAGCGGGTATAAAATTGTCTTTCATCACAAAAGCTGCATCGGCCCAGTTGGTAAAGGTGCGGTTTATATCTATATCAACCAGCACCAGCAAACCCAGGCGTTGTATGCCTGCAAGGTTTACATTTACAGGCTTGGGGGCATCGCCCCAGCGCATTTCGCCGCTGTCAAAAAGTATTTGTTTGTCGCCAATTACGTAAAAACGGTGCGGCAGATTTTTTATGCCCAGGTCGTCAACCCCAACCATGGCCGAAAATGAATCGGCATGCCCTGCCAGCTGAAACGACAGCACACTTGTCGAGCTGACCCCCACACCATGCGCGAAGGTTTTACCGGCTATTTTCATCTGGTCGCCGGCGGCATTGGTTTTAGGTAAAACTGCCGGTATGCCCTCAGAATACGACTTAATGGGCAGGTCGTCTAGCCATAATGGCTTTGTATTTTGCGCAATTGTGCTAGTGGCAAGCATAGCGAGCCACACTAGCAGAGCTAATTTTCTGTTCATAAGCAAATGAGGTGAATGTATGGATTCAGGATAAACGGATGGTATGCTTAAAAGGCGTAAAGCCTGTCAGATAAACCGTTGGCGCATCCATTGCGGGTAATGCACCGCGCAACTGCACACCTTTGTGTTCGATCCGGCCTGAAGAAAAATGAATGGTATCTTTACCTGATGTATAAGAGCCGTTTTGCCCACCGAAAAGATAAGCATGCGGCTGTGACGCATGAGGCGTTACCCCCGTAAAAGTACCACCCGGCCTGAAAATGAGTTCGAGTGAAACCGGCACACCGTCTGTGCCGGTTATGTTTAAATCCACATCAACACCATTGTCAGTCGGGGTTATGGTTACAGTTGTGTTTAATTCCTGTATTTCGCTCTGTTTTCTGAGCGTGCGTGGCATTTTATCGAGGTCGCCATCGGGCGATATTTTATCTGTATCGAGGGGTTGGTAATAGGGGCCTTCCTGATGCCGCTTCAGTACCCATTTGTTGCCGTTCTGCTCTATTTTTTCAGACTGAAACTGCCCTTTTCCAAAAAATGAAGCAGCCACACGCATGGCCTGCAACACGGCATTGCCTTTATGAAAAGTGAGCCAGCCGGGGTTGTTAGACAGCAGGGTGGTGTCCCAGTTTCCTTGGCGTATTCTTACTAAACCAGAGTACGGAAAAGCCTTTACGTAATTAACCGGCAATGGTTTGTCTGGCGGCAAGGGCTGCCAGAGGGTGGGGTCTTCCAGAAAATAATCCAGATACCCGGCCAGTTCCTGTGGGGTGCTGGTTTGTTCAATCAGCCTGCACATGGCGGCCATCCGGCCGTTATTTTTATTTAGCGCCATGTATCGGTAACAGTAATAGTATTTAAACATATTACCGATGGTGCCTTTGTCCTGGCGGTTCGAGGCCTCAGTTACAACTTCTCCGTTAGGATGTACATAATAGAGGGTCATTTCCAGATTTTTCAGAACTGGTTCTAAAAGCTCCGGCTTACTGAGGCCCCTGGCCAGGGTAATCAACGAGCGGTCTACGATTGGGGAATAACTATTGGTGCTTTTTTCAGTGTACTGGCCGTCGGGGTCAATATCTATGTGTTCAGCTAACCATTGGTCTATGCGGTTCAGATAGCGTTTGTCCGGAAAAAGCGCATGCAGCCTTACTAAGGCAGCCGATACCACCCATCGGTGGTTGGGTGTATGTATTCCGCCTCTGATGAGGCCTTCTCCGGCATTTTTTAGAAATGTCTGTATATAAGCCAGCGACTGCCCGGCGCCTTTGGTTTGTGATTTTTTCAGAAACTGCCAGGCCGGAATCATGTTTTCCAGAATAAAGGCGGTGTCGGGCGTTGAATGAAAATTAGTGGCCAGCAGGTCAATGGTGCCGTCGGTATGCTGAAACTTCAGCATGGCCGCGGCGGCGGCCTCTACTTCTTTCAGGGTATCTGCCGACTGATAATAAACTGACTCAGGGCAGGCCATCAGCATACAGGCTTTGGCAATAAAACTGCTGGTAGTGTGTGGGTTAGGTATTTCTACATGGTCGGTGTAGCCACCAAAGTATCTATGGTTGGGGTCGGTTACTTTCAGCGCCCTGAAACCGGGTAGCTGTGCCTCATTTATTTTTATCCAATCCACAATCCAGGCGGGTTTCTGGTCAGGCACAAAGGCGCCTGCGCTCAGGTTCAGGAATGGTACTGAACAAACCGAGAGGATTCCGGTATTGACAAATGTTCTTCTGTTCATGATACTAAAAGAATAGGGTTAATGAAGTGCAACTGCCCGCATCAGAATTCTCTGATTTTGATACTTCTGAAATGCACCTCATCGCCGTGGTCCTGCAACAGGATATGCCCTGCATACGCCTGCGCAAAATTTTCGTAAGTGCTGTATTTACTTTTGGCTACCAGATTACGGAAAATCTGCGAATGGCGGTCGTATTCTACCATTTTCAGGTTATTGAGCCAGTGTTCAACATGGCCGTTTCTGGATACTATCCTTAGCTTGTTCCACTTACCCGGCGGATTGATACGTTTTTCTTTACTGCCTTCCGACAGGTTTTCGGCAGTAATGAGGTCATACAGGGAGGCCGTAGTTCTGTTTCCGTTTACACCTGCTTTGGCGTCAGGGTGTACGTCATCGTCCAGAAGCTGAAACTCCGGCCCTAATCCTGTACCTGCTTTTCTTTTTGGGTCATTTACTACAAAATATTTCAATCCACTATTGGCTCCTTTGGTAAGCCGGAAGTCTAGCTCCAGCTCAAAATCTGAAAAAACCTGAACGGTTTCAATGTCTCCGCCCTTACGTACGCTGTCTTTTTTAGAGCCCAGCACTTTCAGCACACCATCTTCCATAACCCAGCCCGCCGATGGGAAACCACTGCCATTGGCAACTTGCCAGCCGTTGGCAGTTTTGCCGTCCCAAAGTAAACGCCAGCCTTTTCTTATTTCATTTTCAGTGAGCCTGTTGGGCAGGTAACTTACTTCGGGGGCTTCTTCGCCTTTAAAAACTACTTCATTCAGGTTATCTGTTGCTATTCTGATGTTCTTCCATTGTACTGTCAGGCCTTCCTGTTCGGGTCTTTTTATCTGGTGTACCTGCAGGGCTATTAAACCGCGGGCGGTTTGGGCGTCAAGCACGTTGGCACAGGGTATGCCGTTTATCCAGGTCTTGATATTGGGCCCTATGGCCTCAATATGATAGCGGTTCCATTGCCCGTTTCTGAAAGCCACTCTTCCCTGCGGGTTGGCCGACATCGGATACAACCAGCCGTTGCGGGCTTCGTCGTAAATACCGCCGCTCCAGGCACGTGGGGCGGGGTCTATCTCTACCTGATACCCATGCACGCGGCCATTCATAACGGCGGGGTCGCTGATGCTGCGTATCTGAATACCCGAGTTAAGGCCGATGTCAACTTTTACATCCATTTCAAGCACAAAATCGGCATACAGGGTTTCGGTGCATAAAAAGGTGTTGGGTGTGTTGAGCCTCGAAACCCCGATAATGGTTTTGTTTTCAATTCTGTACTCGGCATTTCCGTTGCGTTTTATCCAGCCTTTCAGGTCTGCGCCGTTAAAGAGGTCTTTCCATTCTGCATGAGTGGTAAAGCTGGTCAGCAGCATTGCCACAAATGCTGTTTTTATCAAATTATTCATAGTGTCAGGGTTAAATAGATGGCTATTGTGAGCGAGGCAGCCGAGGCCGCCTCACTCAAAGAATTACTGAATCAATAGCCCGGATTTTGCGCCATTTTAGGGAATGACAAGTCTATTTCAGACTGTGGTATTGGTCTAAGGTAATGTATATCGCTGATAGCCTGTCCCTTCACCCAGGGATTGTATTTTTTCACACGTTCTACCAGTTTACCTGTTCTTTTCAGGTCAAACCAGCGGTTGTATTCGCCCATTAGTTCACGCGCTCTTTCGTCCAGTATCAGGTCGACGCTGATGTTGGCCGCTGTGGCACGATAAGAAACAGCCGCCAGCGATTTCTGGTCTTCAGGTGCGGCGGCACATTTAGGGTCGGTGCCTTTTTTGGTACCCAGGGCGCGGTCAAGTACTTTGTTGTAGTAAACCTCTGCGCCACCCAGTTTGCCACCTTTTGCACCTTTTACAATGGCTTCGGCGGCAATCAGATAGGCTTCAGCTGCTCTGAAAACAGCTTCATTAAAAGTACCGTAGGCGTCGCCGTAAGGAATACCCGGCTGCCAGAATTTCCACATCAGTGGGGCTTGTATGTTATAGCCTGAATTATCAATCGGGTAACCTCCACCATATTCGTAAGTATTCACTACGGCGTAGTTTTTGGTGCCGCCCAGGTCAACGCCTCTTTCAGTTGTCGACTTCGTAGGGTTGTTCCAGGGGCGGCATACCAGTACAGTATCGCCAACGGCGAAACTCACTTTCAGGTTTGGGTTACTTAAGGGCAATGGTTTGTAATCTTTAACCGCCGATAACGAATACCCCACACTTACAAAATTATGCGCGTAGCGGGTGTCGATATCCGGGTCATACATGCGGTAAGCGGCAGTATTTACCTGGTGTATACCTACCGAGCGGTTGTAGTCTGTGGTACGGCCTTTGCTGCCAATGAAACCCTCTCCACTTGGGCCAAAGCGCGAGTGCAGGTCGTTTCCACCGGCGGCATCCTGCGTAAAGGCCGGGTCGGTTTTGTTGGTAAGTATATCTGAGTTATACTGCACGGCAAAAATTATCTCGGCGTTTTTGTCGTTCTGTGCACCTGTGTACTGAGTAAGGGGGTTATCGGATCTTTTTGGGAAAAGATCTTTATAACTGGAAGCCAGCGGATAGGTGTCAATAATTTTATCGGCATATTGCAGCGCCATGTCAAAGTCGGCATTGGTGCCACCCAGCGCATTGTTGAAGTTCCAGCCGCGGGTAAGGTAAACACGTGCCAGCAAAAACTGGGCGGCGCCTTTGGTTATACGGCCATAGTTAGAGGCCGTAGCCGGTAGTTTGGCTTCGCAGTCAAGCAGGTCGGCAATTATCTGTTTGTACACTTCAGCCGAAGCCACCCTTGGGAAATTTTTCTGAGGCGTGGTGATTTCAGCCAGCGGCATGGGTATGTCTCCCCAGTGTTGTACCGCATAGAAGAAACACAAGGCCCGGAGGAATTTTACCTCGGCCACGCGGGTATCTTTCAAAGCCTGTGCCATAGTGGTGATACCGTCGGCACGTGAGATAGCCGTATTGGTACGTGCAATTTCTGCATAAAGCAATTGCCATAGCGTTTGTACTTCCGGAATAGCGGCATTGAAACGGTTGTCGTACACATCAAGCAATACGGGCGGGGTTTCTTTGCCATTTACTGCTGAGGGGTTCCAGCCCGGCTGCGACGAGAAAATATCTGTGCCGTTAAGTACCAGTATGCGGTTCTGATGAATGTTTCTCAGCAGTGGGTAACAAGCCCTTACGAGGTCTTCAAACCCTGCTTCGGTTTTATAGTAAACATCGGTAGTAAGGGTAGTTTTAGGGTTTTCGTCAAGAAAAGAATCCTTACAACCGGCTGATACAAGCAATAAGCCTGCGGCGATTAAGAATTTTGATTTTGAATATATAGATTTCATTGTCTTTCGATTAATATAAATTAGAAACTAAGATTAACACCCAGGCTGAAAGTAACCGATGGTACGTCGTCCTGATAAATGGCTGAGTTGAATTCAGGGTCAAAACCGATAAACTTGGTAACAATAATCGGATTGGTTACCTGAGTATAAACCCGGGCATTGTAGAGTTTCCATTTTTCCATCAGATTACGAGGTACATTATAGCCCAGTGTGATGTCAGAGATTCTTAAGAAACTGGCATCCTGATAGTTGATTGCACTGCGGTATGGGTTTGCTACTGCAACCCCGAAATACGTGTTCGAAGGGTTTTCGCTGGTCCAGTAATCAAGGCCGGCCAGCTTGTTATATCGTTGTGCGTTAACCTCACCAAATGTACCTGAAAGGGTTTTGTTGTTGTATAGTGTACCGTTTCTGTAATAAGCAAAGAATGAGAAGTCGAAGTTTTTGTATTTAAAGCGGTTGGTCATACCCATCAGGAAGTTAGGCAGCTCTGAGCCCAGATACACACGGTCGTCTTTTCCTTCTGTCGACGATATAATGCCGTCGTTGTTCTGGTCAACTACACGTACCGAACCCGGCACCTGATTGTATTTAAGGGCAAGATCTTTATCGGCCAGTTGCCAGATGCCGTTAAACTTGTAGTCAAAGTTGGCTCTGATAGGGTAGCCCACAAAGAGGTTATTGCCTTTGTCGGCCATTTGCCCGTTGCCGTAAAGTTCAAGCAGTTTGTTGTTGTTTTTGGTAAAGGTAAGGGTGGTGTTCCAGCTGAAATCGGTGGTGGCAATGTTTACGGTGTTCAGGAGTATCTCAATACCTTTGTTCTGAATTTTACCTACGTTGGATACCACCTGCGAGAAGCCTGACGTAGTAGGTATTTTCTGGCTCAGTATCAGATCCTGCGTTTTTCTGTCGTATAATTCAACCGTACCCGATATCCGGTTACCGAACAAACCGAAGTCAAGGCCCAGGTTCAGCTCTTTGCTGCGTTCCCAGCGCAGGTCTTTGTTGCCCAGGTTAGAAGGGGCAAAGCCATAGGCTGCAGTGCCGTCAAAATCATAGCCGGTGTTGATCAGCCCTGCCTGTGTGCTGTATGGCGCTACGGTTGAGTTACCTACCTCCCCATAGCTCAGGCGTAATTTCAGGTTTGACAAGGCCTTGATGTTTTGCATGAACGACTCGTCAATTACTCGCCATGCCAATGCAACAGATGGGAAAAACGCCCACTTGTTACCTGCTGCCAGCTGCGAGGCGCCGTCTGAACGGCCGGTGGCTGTAAACAGGTATTTGTCGCGGAAGGTGTAATTGATACGCCCCATGTACGATGACAACGAACGCTCTACAAGAGAACTGCTGAATGCCGTAACGGTACCGGTGTTAAGGGCATACCAGTCTGAGTCATAAGGCAGGTCTTTGGCTGCAATGCTAGACGCCTCATTGCGCTGGTAGAAAGCACTTTGTAAACCTGTAAGGTTTATTTTGTGCTGGCCCAGGGTAAGGTTATAGTTAATGATGTTGTCTAAGGTATAGCTGCCGATAACGCGGTTGTCGAGCTGGGCTCTTGGTTTATTACCCGTCTGCGATTTTGACCACATACCGCGGAAGTCGCCAATCTGGGTAGTGCCGTAAGTAGATGATAGCGACGACCGAATGCTAAGGCCTTTTACAGGTGTGTACTCAACATAGGCATTAGCCATGATGTTTGATACCCTGGTGCGTAGTTTAGACTGGTTAGGGTCTACGTCGCTCAAAGGGTTAGGTACCTGTTTATCGTTGATACCCATCCAGATAGCCAGTCCGTTTACGTTGATGTCCTGGTTTTCTGAGGGGTTAGTTAGGTCGCTGTAATAAGGTACGCCGGTAGGTCTGACGCGGTAGGCGCCTCTGAGTGACTCCTGCGAGCCCAGGTTCTGTACCGAAAAGGTGGCGTAAGAAGTAAATCCAACCTTGAAGCGCTCGCCAAGTTTGCTGTCAAGCCCGGCATTGAGGTTATATCTTTTAAAATTGGTGCTAAGCACGTTGCCGTCTTCGTTCAGGAAACCGCCCGAAAACCGGTAGGTAGTTTTTTCATTACCGCCCGACACGCTCAGTGAGTGGTTGGTTTGTACGCCGGGGTCTGTAACCAGGTCTACCCAGTCAGTACTGCGGCCGTTTTTGATGTTGTCAAGCTCGAGAGAAGTAAATTTGGCTTCAGCTACTCCTTCCAGAATGCGGTCGGTGTAGGTAGCTTTATAAAACTGCTCGCTGTTCATCAGTTTGGGTAGGTGCGCCGGTACTTTTACACCCACGTAGCTGTCATAATTGACACGCGGCTTGCCCGATAACCCTTTTTTGGTAGTGATAATAACCACCCCGTTGGCTCCTCTGGCACCATAAATGGCGGTAGAGGAAGCATCTTTCAGTACGTCCATCGACTGAATGTCGTTCGGGTTCAGGTTATTGATATCGCCACCCATTAAACCATCTATTACAATTAGGGGTGCAGTAGAGTTATTAATAGTGTTTTCTCCTCTGATGGTTATGTTGTAAGAACTCCCCGGCCGGTTGTCTGATTTCGTAACGGTAGCGCCGGCCACCTGGCCTTGCAATGCTTTAGAAGCCAGCACCGGATTAGCCCTGGTAATGTCTTTGGTCTGCATAGAAGCTACGGCGCCGGTAAGGTCGCTTTTTTTCTGTTCGCCATAGCCGATAACCACTACTTCGTCGAGCGATTTATCGTCAGGAAGCAGCTTTACATCAATGGCTGAGCGGTTACCGGTTACAATTTCCTGGGTTACATAACCCACATAACTGAACACAAGAATGGTGGTTTCGTTTGGGACATCCAGCTTATAAATGCCTTCTACGTCTGTTGTTACACCTTTGGTGGTGCCTTTTACCACTACGCTTACACCGGGTATACCTTCGCCTTTTTCGTCGGTTACTTTACCCGTTACTATTCTGAGTGGTTTTTCTTCTTCAACTACCGACCCGGCTACTATTACTTCGGGCTCTTTCAGCAGGCTTGCTACTTCTTTGTAGAGCATTATCTGCTTGCCTTTTACTTCATAAGATATCTGTAATGGCTTGCAGATTTTAGCCAGTACAGATTTAAGCGTTTCGTTGCGGGCTTCAAATGATACTTTCTGGCCAATGTTAATTTCGCGTGGATTATACACAAATTTTACGCTGGCACTTTGTTCAATAAAACTCAGCATGGCCTTCAGGTTGTCGTTATTGGCCCTGATGCTGATACGCTGCTCTAGCACTTCCTGCCCGTTAGCGGTGTGTGCGTATGAAATACCCAGTCCGATAAGGCTAAACAAAACTTGTATAAATGAAACCCTCATAAGTTTCTTTAAAAAAAAGGGGGAGAAATATTCTTTCATCAGAACGAGATAAAATTTAGGGTTAAAATGTTTTTTATCAAAGAATTAATTGGAATAATTATTTTCCACAGCAAAATCAGGCATCATTAGCAACTGTTGCCTGCCGGTATCATTGATAAAACGCGGGTTGTTGTAGGTTCAGAGACCCCAAAAGTGTAGAAAGCAGATTGTAAAAGTCCATCCATAGATAAATGTAATTGTGGTTTTATCTATGGATGGCAGAACCTGTATGCAGATACTTGTTATTATGAAAATTTTTTGTGAAATAATGCAAATTATTTCACACTAGCATCCGTTGCTATGTATAACTATCTGAGCATCAACTATTTCGTAGCTTGAGTGTGTAACCTTGCAAATGATATTTAATTTTTCGTACAACGACTCCTCTGTAAAGGTGGCGGTAAGGTAGCAGTTCTTCATGTTTTTTTCGTCATAAATAATCTGTATACCATAGGCGCGCTCCATCTGGCTGAAAACCTTTGATATCGGGGCCTCATCAAATATAAAGTTTTCGGGTGTTTTGGCTACCAGAATTTCAGGCTGCCTGCTGATTGATTTAAGCAGGCGCGCTTCGTTAACGGTGTACTCTATAGACTGGTTGGGCGTAAGTATAATACCGGCCATTTCGTTATTCTGCAGGCGTTTGGCTTTCTGCAGGTCTTCATAGCGGTAAACCGACACCCTGCCTGTACGTACTTCTACTTTTACATTCTTTTCGTTTTCAAAGGCTTTTACCATAAAACTGGTACCCAGCACCTGGGTAGATATATGGTTGGTGTACACCCAGAATGGCCGTTTAGGATTTTTGGCAATATTAAAAAACGCCTGACCCTCCAGATAGACCTCGCGGGTTTCCGGCGAGAAATGAATCGGGTATCTGATTTTACTTTTCGGATACAGCGTTATCACGCTGCTGTCTTGCAGGGTGATGGTCTGAGTCCGGTTTTCGGTGTTTTCGGTTTCTATGTAATCTGCCGTAAGGTTAGGCGATATGGTCTCAAAAAAAGCCAGTTTCTCTTTTTCGGTATACAGCTTAAATGCCAGCATACCTGCCCCTGCTATAATGGCCAGGGTGGCGGCAATTCTGAAAAAGGGTTTTTGCCAGAAGCTGATAGTGCTATTGTTGGCCGGGTTCAGAATCTGTTGCGTAATGGCGTCCAGCTCCTGGTCTGTCAGGGCCGGGGCTTTTTCATGCAAAGCCAGTAAAAGTGCGCGCGCGGTTTCTATTTTACCAGCCGAAGCCGGGTTCTGCGAAATCCATTCGTTCCAGTACAGCTCGGTTGGGGGGTCTGGGTTCAATACCCAGTTTCGGAACGACTCATCATGGCAGAAGTCTTCCGGGTTAAAGTTTTTATAGTCTGAATTCATCAGTAATAAGGTATATAAAGTAGGATGCCAACGGCAGTTAGTAAATACTGTATTTATAGAGTTTTTTTTATAAGATAAATCGCATTAGCAACAGATAGCTGATTGACAGGCCTCCCCAGTTTTCTCTGATGGCGCTAAATGCCACCTGCAAGAGGTTAGAGACCGACTGCGAGTTGATGCCCATTATCTGCGCTATTTCGTCGCGTTCCAGATTCTGGTAGTATTTCAGGTAAATTACTTCGCGCTGCCGTTTGGGCAGGGTGTTGAGCATAGCCGATATTTTCTTTACGTTTTCCTGCGTGCGCTCTTCTTCAATAATGGCCAGCTCGGGCGAAAACTCAGCAAAGCTGATGTCGTTTTCTACGTTTTCCAGATTATTGTCGTGGTCTATTTTCTGGCGGACACTCTCGCGGAGTATTCTTTTACGAACCGAAGTAAGCAGGTAGGCTTTTACGCTGTCGGGCTGGGCTATGGTGCTGCGGCGGGTCCAGATCTCAACAAAAACTTCCTGCACACAGTCTTTTACAAAGTCTTCGTTTTTGATAAACTTGTAGCCGTAGTTTTGCAGCAGATTAAAATATTTTTTTATGAGTTTGCCCAGCGCTGATTCGTTGCCATTCTTTAGCTGTTGCCAAAGTTGAGAATCATTAGGGGTGTTAACGTTCATTACCTGGGAGTCCATTTTTTCCTTGCCTGTCGATGTTAAAACCTGCTCTGTGCCAATAAAAACTTTTACGGAGATTGCCGCCCTAAGCTAAGCAGAATCAAAATTATTAAAATCCTGATTAATTCGGGAAGGTAGCTAAAAATACTTGTTATATTTTGTATTTAATTAATAAAAAATAGGACGCCGCACCCGCTGCACACTTGTAAGCGGCCATAATCTGCAAGGTGGCCTGCTGTTTTGCCTGTCTGCCAAGCTACGTATATGCTTCTGAAAAACGCCTGATTGTAAGGCCGGCAGCGCCTCAAATAAAAATTATATTTTTTGTAACCTTTATGATTTTGAAAAGTTTACCTGCCGGAATAGGGGTGATTCTGGCAACTACGAAAAATTTCGTAATATTTTTTGGCAGGTGAAAAAAGTTCTGATATATTTGCTACGAAATTGTTCGTAGGTAAGGACTTCCAAACTAAGTTTCTTGTTGTTAAAAACAGATTAGTTGGTTTTGGTAACAGTTTTGCCCCTTAACTTTTAACTGTTGGTTTAACCAGTTAGTTTTATGTTGATTTATCCCGACGGGCAATTCAGCCATTTTGCGAAAGCAGGCTGGCAATTACAAAATTATTGAAAAGCACTTTAAAAAAATTATGAAAAATCTATTACTCGTATTACTCCTTGTGAGTATGGCGCAGCTTGCGCGTGCTCAAAACAACTTGTATGCCATTAAAGGTCAGGTAAAAAATCAGCAGAACGAAGTGGTTTCTTTTGCTACCATTGCTGTACACGCGGCAGTTGATTCTTCATTGGCCAAGGCCGACATAGCCGACGAAAACGGAGGCTTTAAAATAGGTAATCTGAAAGCCGGCAGGTATTTCATTAAAATAAGTGCAGTAGGATTCAATCCGTTCCGGTCGCCGGTTTTTGAACTCGTAGACCGCGACATCGAGTTTCAGCCCTTTACGGTATTGGCCGATACCAGGCAGCTGAGCGAAGTAAAGGTGGTAGCGGCCAAACCACTGATAGAGGTGCAGAACGACAAAATTGTTTTTAATGTTGAGGCCAGTATTAATTCTACGGGTTTAAATGCACTTGAGCTATTGCAGAAGTCGCCCGGTGTGCAGGTAGACAAAGACGAAAACGTACTGGTGAAGGGCAAAGCCGGGGTACGCATTTTTATTGACGGGCGGCCGTCGCCCATGAGTGGGAAAGACCTGGCATCAACCCTGAAAAGCATGAACTCGGCCGACATTGAAGCCATTGAGGTTATCACCAACCCGTCGGCCAAATATGATGCCGCCGGAGACCTGGGTATTATTAACATCCGCCTGAAAAAGAACAAAAAGATTGGTACCAACGGTAACCTGAGCCTGGGGGGTATGTTTGGTATTACGCCTAAATACAACGGCTCGGTTAACCTGAACCACCGCGATAAAAAAGTGAATATCTTTGGTAACTACGGTTATAATCAGGGGGCATGGCATAACCGCACGCTCGACGACCAGATACTGAACAACATTGCCTATAACAAAACCTGGCGCGGTATCTGGCGCGACACCTCTCATAATGCCAAAGTGGGCCTGGATTATTTCATTAACTCAAAAAACACCATTGGCTTTAATGTGAACGGACGCGTGAGCAACCACAACGGCGGTGGCGAAAGCCAGACCCTGATCGGTAAAAGATACAGCGCCGTGCCGGATTCGGCCATTCTGGATTCGCGGACGTCGAACCCCGAGAAAAACAAAAACCTGAACGTAAATATGAACTACCGTTATGCCGATACCACCGGCCGCGAACTGAACATAGATGCCGACTACGGGATTTTTACGTCACGGGGGATTAGCTACCAGCCCAATACCTACGAGTTCCCTAATTCTGACAGGCCTTCTTTCAGCCGCAATTTTGTAACTAAAACGCCGGTTGATATCACCATTAAATCAATCAAGGCCGATTATGAGCAGCCCCTGAAAAAAGGTAAACTAGGGTATGGCGTGAAGCTGTCGGACGTGAAGTCAGACAATACCTTCGATTTCTTCAATGTGCTGAATGATGCCGAAGTGCGGGACATTGAACGAAGCAACAACTTTGTGTATACCGAGCGCGTTTATGCAGCGTATGCCAATTATAATGTTTCGCTGAACAAAAAATGGGATTTACAGCTGGGTTTGCGAGCCGAACGCACCCAATCATTAGGAAAACTGACCAGCTATAAACAGAATGACCTTGATAAGGTAGATACAACGTACCTGAACGTTTTTCCGAGTGGGGCCATTTCTTACAAACTGTCAGATAACCACAACCTGAATCTGAATTACAGCCGCCGTATTAACCGCCCGAGTTACCAGAACCTGAACCCGTTTGAATACCGGGTAGATGAACTGGTGTATTCTAAAGGTAACCCTTTTCTGCGCCCTGAATATGCCAACAACTTTAAGCTGACACACGTGTATAAGGGCAAACTGACAACGTCGGTGGGTTACTGGCGTACGCGCTTTCCGGCGGTGGGTTTACGTATGCCTTATGATGCCAGCCGCACTTACTTTATTGAGCGAAATCTGGACTACACCCAGGGTTTCAGCCTTGATATGAGCCTGGCAACTGATATAACCAAATGGTGGAATGTTTATGTAAATGTAAGCGGATACACGAATGTATGGCGCGGAGATCTGGAAAACGGGTTGTCGTTCAACAACCGCACCCTTGCCGCCAATGCCAATGCGCAAAGCACATTTAAGCTGAAAAAAAACTGGACCATAGAGTTATCGGGCTGGTATAATTCGCCTTACCGCCGGATTGACTATAACCGCGCCATGGGTACTGTGGATGCCGGGGTGCAGAAGAAATTTATGAAAGACAATGCCACGCTGAAACTTAGCTTTACTGATGTTTTCCATACGGGTAGGGGAGGGTACCACTCTGATTATGCCGGAGTGTACACCAATCTGCGGTTCAAGTGGGAGTCGCAGCAGCTCAGGGTTAATTTCACTTATCGTTTTGGTAGCAATGAAATAAAAGCAGCCAGAAACCGCCGTAACGGCTCGGAAGACGAGCTGAACCGCATTAAAGGCGGTTGATAAAATTTTAAACCATAGAAAACCACAAAGGCCGGATTCAACCCAATGTTGTTTCCGGCCTTTGTGGTTATGATACAATTAGCTAGTAGTATGGAGCTATTTTGAATGCAATTATATTCAGAAAAAAAATTATTTGTACGGAAAATATACGTACATTTGTTGAGCTGATTATATCAAGTTAAAAACTCCTTTTAATTGGGTAAGTCGGTTGCAACATTCTAAATATTTTGAATATGGGTACTTCAGTTAATGACAGATTAGATGTTCGGATAAGTAAAGAACAGAAGGAACTGATAAAGTATGCATCAGAGCTGAGCGGATTTAAAAGTCTGACAGAATTTGTGATTTTTTGTATAAACAAAGAGGCAGTTAAAATTATTGACGAAAATAACCACGTACTGAAGAGTATTGAAGATAAGAAGGTGTTTTTAGAAACATTAATGAACCATCCTTCGCCTAACAACAACCTTCAAAAAGCACGCATGAACTACGAAAAATTTGCTGAACTAAATGGAGCTGAAAATACAGATACTCGAAAAACAGTGCGACAAAAGTAACTTTAACTGTGGATACGAACTTTTAGATAATTATTTAAAACGACAGGCAAAACAGGATGTTGGCAGAGATTTGTCTGCCTGTTTTGTTTTGGTCGACAATGCTTTAATTGTAAAGGGATATTATACACTTTCGGCAAATGCTATTAAAAAGAGCGACTTCCCGGATTATTTGCAGAAGAAGTGGCCACCGAATTATCAAGATATACCCACCGTGCTGTTAGGCCGTTTAGCCGTTGATATTTCTATCAAGGGTAAAGGTTATGGAGAAATTCTGCTAATTGATGCTTTGAAAAGGTGTTTTGATATTTCAGAAACTGTGGGAACATTGGCCATTGTGGTTGACCCCATTGATGAAATTGCCAGGAACTTCTACTTAAGGTATGGATTTATTCTTTTGCCAACGTCGGGCAAAATGTTTTTGCCAATGAAAACCATCAGAGAATTATTTGCTTAGGCAGGCATGGGTTAATGGGTGCAGGGCTGGCAGGTTATTAATTGCTGGCAGCAAAATAAGGCAGGCACAAAAAAAGGGCAAAGCCCCCCTCAAACCACATCCTGCCACACCGGGGGAACCCCGCCTGAAATTCACCTAACTAAGATTTTTCATTGTAAAATTCCATACCTGCCAGCCCATTGCTGAGCCGGCAGTTGGTATGAAACCCCTACTTTCTGCTAAAAACAAACTTATTTTTCACGGCTATATTTTCTGCAATTTTGGCAATAACCAAGGTTGGCACGTCAATCTTGTGGTCTTTCAGAGCCACGTCAAAGTCTGCCAGCAAGGTAATCTCATTGCCATTTACTATCAGGCGGCCTTTCAGGGTGCGTTCGCGGCTTACGCCGTGCATGGTTAGCTGCCCGGTAGCGGTTATGTCATAAGTACCGTTTTTGGCGGGGTCTGCATTTCCCTGCATTTTGCCCGAAAACGTAGCCACCGGATACTTCTCTGTTTCCATGTAGTTTTCGTTGAAATGCTCTTCCATCAGGTGGTTCTTAAACTTAAAGGCAGCTACATTCATCTTAACGGCCACCTGGCCTGTACTGAAATCAATAATAGATACTACATTTTTATTAACAGCGGCTATGTTTTCAACCGGGGTTTCCGAAAAAAAACTGGTTTCACCTTTGCTGCAAATCCATTGGTTCTGGGCAAAAGAACCGGCAGATATCAGCATACCTGCCAGTATTGTAAAAAGGGTTTTCATGGCTATCTTTTTTTATCAAAGCTGAAAGTTCTTGAAATATTAAATCCGTAGTGTATATCGCCTTTGTTCCACATTCCGTCTGTCTGGGCTATAAACTGGCGTTCTATCATACCCAGCGAATTGGTAAAGTGCAACTGAAACACGTGCCCGCCGGTTTCGATATCAAAGCCCACCGAAAGCGAGTTATGATAAACCGTGTTTTGCAGGTTAAAAGTACCCGTGGTAAGCGGTAACCGGTAGAAATACTCAGCGTTGATAGACGTTCTCTTGCTTATTTTCATGCGGCCGCCAATGCCCATCGCCAAAATATCGTTGGGTTCAGAGCTGGCTTCAATGCGGTTGCTGTGCAGATAGGTGGGGCTTAACTGTAAAGAGAGCTTCTCGTTAAATTTACGGGCTATCAGCAACTGCCCAACGTAGGTAAATCTTTGCTGATTATTATAAAATGTAAGGTTGGGGCTGGTGCTTAGCGTAATGGCATCGGCAGCGGCCAGCGCGGTAATACTAACCGGCGACCCCGACGGCGACTGCCTGAGGGCTCTGTATTTGGCAAAGAAGTCGTAGGTTTTCTGGCTGGTACTGCGGCCCACACCAATCATTAGCCTGTCGGTAAGTCCGTATTCAAGGCCAATGCGCATGGTGGCGGCATCGAGGCCGTAAAGGTTATACGCGCCTTCGTTGAGCCTGCCGAAACGGTGAGAAATACGGAAGTCCAGGTGTTTTTTGGCAACAGTCTCAACCGAGTGGCCGTTAATTACTCTGGTAGATTTAAACGTGGCAGTAGTGTAGGTTTTAGCCAGCGGCACGGTTTTGTCAAGCTCGTTCAGTAAATCCTGGGCAGCGGCCATCTGCCGGGCTCCCAGCAGTGCGGCAATTAAAAGGGTTCTTTTCAGCATGGTTTTCATTTTAAGCGGTTATGGTTAGGGTATTGCCGCTTACTGCGGTTTTATAAACAGTAAGCCCGGCTCTGCCTTCGCTGTTAAGCCCCTTTCCGCTGGTGTCAAATTTTGCGCCGTGCGCTGTGCAGTACCATTGGTTGGTCTGAAAAGTAATCTGCTGGCGGCCCTCGTGGCTGCAGGTAAGTGTGGCAGCTACATAGTTTCCGTTATAGCGTGCTATTACAATTCCGCTTTTTATTACATAGCCTCCTTCTTTTTTCAGGTTGGCATAAGCGGCGTCTGTCAGGTCAATGGTTATTCCGTTTGATGATATCGGCGTTACGCCGGTTTCGTTTTTGCAACTGCTTGCAGTGTATAAAGCAAAAAGTGCCGTACCTGTAAAACCCACTTGTTTCAGAAACTGATTACGATTGATTTTTTCCTGTAATTTCATTGTTACTAAAGTTTGGTTATTTAGCACTACATACGCAGATTACCCGGGTTTGCTTCCTGGCAGAGATTAATTTTTTTTTTAATCTCGAAAAAACAATTCTGGAAGCATATTTGGTATAAATTGCGTATATGCCATTGGCGCCTTTGATTAGTAAGCTAACCTGTTATAATGTGTTTTTTAGAAAAAGAAATAACCGATTTGATTTGCAAAAAACCATAGAGGGCTGTGTGGCCGGGAAACCCCTGGCACAAAAGCAGTTGTTTGACCACTTCGCCGGTTTTGCAAAGAGTATCTGCCTGAGGTATGCCGCCCATGATGAAGAGGCCGAAGAAATGGTGAGCGACGGATTCATCAAGGTTTTCGGAAACATAAGCCGCTATAACACCGGGCAGGTGTTTGAGGCCTGGTTCAGAACGGTAATGGTGAATGCCGCCATTGACTATTTCAGAAAACACCACGCCCGTATTGAATTGACAGATCTTGACCACGCCAGCCGCACACAGGCAGATGAAGAACATCTGGAACTGCTGACGGTGGATGAAATAATGGAGTTTGTGCAGAAACTAAGCCCCGTTTACCGGACGGTCTTTTCGCTGGCGGTGGTAGACGGCTATTCGCATACCGAAATAGCCGGTATGCTGGGTGTTACAGAAAGTGCCGTAAGGGCCAATCTGTCTAAAGCAAGAGCTAAATTGCAGGAATGGATAAATCAGTATTTGACGCGACTTTCAAAAATATAAACTTTATGGCAAACGAGCTATTTGATAAAAAAATCAGGGAAAAACTGGAGTCCGTCCGCAGGCCGGTCAGCGAGGGTGTCTGGCAAAACATCAGGGGCAGAATGCCTGTGCCCTGGTATCTGGACTTCTGGCGGCGGTTCGGCTGGCCGCTCTATGGCAGCCTGGCCACTGTGCTGCTGATATGGAATTTAATAGACAAATATGATTACGAAAAGCAATTCCGGATACTGAATGATAAGATTTCTACAATTGAACAATTAAAAACAAATACGCAGGTACAGGAAATTGTACACCGCGACACCGTGTATATCAACAAAACCATTTATGTGGTGCAAAAACCCCCGGTTACCTCAACCGGCAATGCCAACAGCCCGCGCCCGGTGGTGTATGAGGCCCCTGTACAGGTTACTATAACCGATAAGTCGGTTGCTGATGCAGGCACCACTTTGGTAACTGAGGCGCAGGAGCCAAAGCCTGAAGGAGCAACTACCATTGAAAAGGCCGATGAACCCGCAGTTGTTAAAAAAAGTGCAGATTCGGTCTATAAACGCCCGGTAATTACGCCTGCCGAACAAAGGCGTTCGTTCAGATGGCCGCGCATTGATACCCGCCTGGGCTTAAATACAGGCCTTGGGTTTAATCATACCCTAGACCTGGGGCCTGTTTTTGAAGTGTTTTTTGGCAAAAGTCTGAGTTTTACCACAGGCTTAACGTTCCTTACTAACCCCGAGGCAGAGTATTATAACCCGAAGGAGTTTAATTTGGATACCCGCCAGAATTTCACCGATATGTACAAGCACTACCTGCCCGAAAAATATGAACGCATTGAAGATATACATATCAGGGCATCTATGCTGAGTATTCCGCTGAACCTCAATTATTATCTGCCCCTTAATCGCCGGTGGGATATGAAATTTATGGCAGGCACTAATCTGGACCTGCGCCTGTACCAGAACGTAAGGTTTGAGGCCCATGTTGATGGCGACGAGCTGTATTCTTCTTTCAATACAGAACAAAAGAAAGGCCTCATTCATAACCTGTCGCTGGGTACTGGTCTGCAATACAGGCACAAACGATATGTTTTTCAGCTCACACCTGTGTATATTTATCATTATCGTGACACCGATTTCCTGAGCCCCAGATACAATTTCAGAGTAAATGGCAGCGTGCTGATAAATCTGAAACGTGAAAAGTGATGGTTGCCTTTAACAGATTTTTTGTTTTGGTTGAATTGCCTGATTTCCTGTAAAAACTAGTCCCGTCCGGCGAATATTTTTCCTGACGGGACTTGTTTTTATGCGCTAATGGTTTTCTAATTCTGGTACTTGAATGATGCGTTATTGTGGTACCAGGAGTTGCTGTCGCAGAAGCAGAGTCCCCTTGCTATGCACAGGCAAAACGCACACCGGGAGACTCTGCTTTGACATTTATAGGTTAAATGGTTGGTTATTCTTCGGAATTTATTTTGATATTTCTGTTTTATTTGTGGATTAATAATTATTTGGGTTAGTTGAACTGTAATTCAGAATATTAGCAACTTTGGGTTAATGAATTAAATCTCAACACATACAACGTTCAATTATGACAGACACCCCGGAATTTATAGCTGCCAAGCAATTTGAAATTATTAAAGCCAAAAGTGTGCGTGAAAGATTTGAAATTTTTGACGGCATGATGTCGTTTGTTCGTCAGCTTGCTATTAAAAGGATAAAAAAACGCTTAGGAAATGATATTTCTGCAGCTGAGCTAAAATATGAGCTTATTAAAGAATACTACGGCCATGAGTTAAGCGAAATTCAATTGGCCGAAATTAAAGCCGGGCTAATTAATTATGAAAATGAAATGAGTAAGGCGTAGATTTTTTTATTTTCCAATGACGGTTTTCTCCGACTGTACTTAAATTATCTTTTCACATGGTTCAAAAAACGGCTGTCGCAGAAGCAGAGTCCCCTTGCTTGGCTTAGGCAAAACGCACATCGGGAGACTCTGCCAAGCCATCTAAAACGCAAAATACAGCCAATTGAGCATCCTCCTCCTTTCACCTAACCCCAATTCATCTCCACTTAAACCGAAATCATCTGATTTTTGATGGTTCAAACCGTTTTTCTTTTAAATTTGATTGTCAATCAATCAGCAAACTATTGCCCATGAGAAAAACGCTTTTAACCTCAACAATTACCTTTTTTACGGTGCTGTGCCTGCAGGCGCAGAATAACCTGCTGCTCCGCCAACCGGCTATTAACAAAGACGGTTCTCTGGTGGCTTTTTCGTTTCAGGGCGATATCTGGACGGTGCCTGCTTCGGGCGGTAAAGCCACTCGTCTCACCATCCATGAGGCCTACGAATCAAACCCCGTTTTTAGTCCTGACGGCAGGCAGATAGCTTTTTCAGGTGCGCGATTCGGCAATAACGATATTTTCGTGATGTCGGCCGAAGGCAGCATGCCCAAACGACTGACCTACCATTCGGGTGCCGACAATATTGCAAGCTGGACACAGCCGGATAAAATCCTGTTTTCGACCAACCGTGAGTTCAGACAGATTGAACGCCCGGCCGAGGTTTATAGCATCAGTCCGAAAGGTGGCACCGAATCACGCGTGCTTGATGCCGTAGGTTTCGACCCTGTGCTGTCGCCAGACGGCCGTTTTCTGGCTTTTGTCCGGGGCGACATCAATCCCGTAGCCCGTCAGGCCTACAAAGGCAGCTCAGACCGCGACATCTGGATTTACGACACCAAAAACAAAACTTATCAGCAGCTACCGGGTTTTGAAACCAACGATGTTTTCCCGCAATGGGGCAACTACAGCACGCTTTATTTTATGAGCAGTGAGGCAGGCGCGTATAATATTTATAGGCTAAAGCTCGATGCCAACGGCAAAGCCACCGGCAAGCCCGAAAAACTGACCAGCTATAAGGATGAATCCATCCGGGCATTCAGCGTATCGGCAGACGGCAGTTCTATTGTTTTCGAGAAAGACATGAACCTGTACACCCTTAAAACCGATAAGGGTTCGGCACAAAAACTAAATGTGGTTATCAGCGCCGATGACCGCCTGGATGCCACCGAGCAGAAGACCTTCACCAGTGGCGCGGCTGAATATGCGGTGTCGCCTAACGGAAAGCTGCTGGCTTTTTCGGTGCGTGGTGAGATTTTCCTGAAAGAAGCCGATAAGGAAAAAACCAGAAGTATCAATGTAACAGCCCATGCCTACCGCGACATGGAACCAACCTGGCTGAACGACTCTACCCTGTTGTTTACCAGCGACAGGGCCAATGGCAATTTTGATATGTACATGGTGCGCTCGGCAGATACCACCCAGCGCAACCTGTTTAAGTCAATGAAGCACGGTGTGGTGCAGCTTACCAAAACCACCGGCGATGAGAAGAGCCTGACGGTATCACCCGATAACAAGAAGATTGCCTACGTACGTGGCAGGGGTACATTTGTGGTGGCTGACATAAGCCCGGACGGTAAACTGACCAACGAAAAAATTCTGGGCGATAGCTGGGATGCACCCGGCGGCATAGCCTGGAGCCCGGACAGTAAATGGCTGGCGTATGCCATCAGCGATTTATATTTTAATGAAGAGATATTCATTCAGGCAGCAGATAACTCAACCAGGCCTGTCAATGTAACCATGCATCCGCGGGCAGACTACAGCCCCTTCTGGAGCGCTGATGGTTCTAAATTGGGCTTTATATCGGGTCGGAGTTCCAGCCGTAGTGACGACGTTTGGTTTATATGGCTGAAAAAAGAAGACTGGGAGCGCGAAACGCAGGACTGGCAGGAACAGGATAAGCCTGAAACCCCCGCAGCACCGGCCAAGCCGAATGACAAAAAAGCGCCGAAGCCCGTAAAAATTGATTTCGACAAAATACATGAACGCATTGTAAGAGTAACCAGTTTTCCCGGCGATGAAGGCGGGCTGGTGATATCAAAAGACGGTGAGACCTTTTACTACACCACCACCTCTAACACCGCACGCGGCCGAGACCTGTACAGCATCAAATGGGATGGCAAAGATTTGAAGGAAATTACCAAAGGCGGCACCAACCCGGCCGGTGTAACCATAGACCGCGAAGGGAAATACCTGTATTTTACACGCATGGGTGGCGCATTGAGCAGGCTTGATATAAAATCCGGCGCAATAGAGGCCCTGCCGTATTCGGCAAAAATGAAAATTGATTATACTGCCGAACGCACACAGGTATATGAAGAGGCCTGGCGCACCATTCGCGATGGTTTCTATGACCCAAAGTTTCATGGAAACGACTGGGTGAAACTGCATGATAAATACAAAGAACGCAGCATTAACGCCAGCACCAGCAACGATTTCAGAGATATGTTCAACCTCTTGCTGGGTGAACTGAACTCGAGCCACATGGGTATGACCGTAACCGACCGCATTGATACCCAGAAAGAAGCAACCGGATTGTTGGGTACCGAACTGGTACCTGTAAGCGGTGGTGTGAAGGTAGCGCATGTTGTGCCGGGTACACCTGCCGATAAAGAGAAAAGCAAGCTGAATGCCGGTGATGTGATTACCGCCGTGAACGGACAAGCCGTAAGCGATAACGATAATTTCTACGACCTACTGAATGGCCTTGTAAACGAGAAAGTATTATTGAATGTGCGCAGTGCAGATGGCAAGAGCAAAGAAGTGGTGATTCGCCTGACAGCCAGCATCTTTAATAATTTGTATGACGAATGGGTTGAAAACCGCAAAAAGCTGGTGGAGAAATTCTCTAAAGGTCGCCTGGGGTATATCCATATTAAAGGTATGGATTTCCCGAGTTTTGAGGTGGTAGAAAGAGAGTTTACCGCTGCCGGGTATGGAAAAGAAGGTCTGGTGATTGATGTACGCTACAATGGTGGCGGCTCAACAACCGACTACCTGATGACGATTCTGAACTACAAACAACACGCCTACACCATACCAAGAGGTGCCAGCGAAGATCTGGAGAAAGACAAGTTGAAATTTAAAGACTATTACCCGATTGGTGAGCGTCTGGTTTATGCTGCCTGGACAAAACCATCTATTGCGCTTTGTAATGAGGGCAGTTACTCAAATGCAGAGATTTTCTCTCATGCCTATAAGTCGTTGGGTATTGGTAAGCTGGTGGGGGTACCTACCAACGGTTCGGTGATTTCGACAGGTGGTAAGGGGCTGATGGATGGCTCGTTTGTCCGTCTGCCGGGTCGTGGATGGTTCACCAAAGCCACCGACAAAAATCAGGAATTAGGACCAGCCGTACCGGATATTATTGTTGAGAACCAACCTGACTGGCTGGCAAAAGACACCGACGACCAATTGAAAACAGCAGTAGATGAATTACTGAAGCAGATAGACGGGAAGAAATAATTATTGATAATAGCCAATACTGCACAGAGCCAAGGCATTGCCTTGGCTCTATTATTTTTGTACTATTGTAGAGCCACAATGCTTGTGGCTTATCGTAGAATTTGGCTGCCGATAGGTAAAGTTGGCATTATCAATTGTGTCAGGGTCTCCTGCCTACCGTGGGCTTACACGCACGGAAGACCCTGACGAGACATAAACATCTGTAAACTCTACAAATATTGAAGATGCTGTTGAGTATTTTATGGATAATTATTTTGAACAAATATTTAAAATCAGGAACACTTATCAATAAATTTATGCTAAAGTTTTTAGAGGAAAGCAGATTTTCAAAGGCTGGGGATATATTAGTTACCTCTCAAGGGGCAGCATTTTCTTATCATAATAATCTCTATATTGAAGACTATCATAATAGAAGAGAAATTGTAATTCCACCTAATTTAAAACTCCGTTTTCTTAGAATGAAAGGAAACAGTATTGAATTTGTATCAGCTCAAGGGGAGTTATTCTATATTAATAGTAAGGAAGGTAATGAACTTAATTTAATAAATTATGCTCCTGATGAAGAGGGATATGGATTATATGACCATTACTTAAATAATAAGAATATCTCCATTCTGATATTGTCAAAAAAACGATTCCTTAAAATTATCATGTATGATTTCCTTTCCAAGGAAGTTATTTATTTAATCGAGAATCTGGAAAAGTTAACTGTACTGTATGTAGATGAAGAAAGGATAATATTTTATGCTAAGGAGAATGAGTCCTTTATAATGAAATGCTTTAAGCTGGATGAGAATAAGCTATTATGGAGTTTTGATTTAAGTAAATATTCTACTGATGATTTAGACATGTCTTCCCTAGTAACTGTATACAATGGGAGCATTATTTTTAGCATTATTTTTAGCATTAATTTTACGCATACTTTATGCATTCATATTCAAACGGGACGACTTAACTGGATAAGCGAAAATGACACTGATATAATAGATGTGGCAGAGGGAAAGGCCTATCAATTTAATAGAGGATTTATTCGCATAATAAGTTGTGACACAGGAGAACTTTTACACTATCAGGAAAATTGGTTTGATACAAATCTTTATAAAGATTCCTATGGTGTATCGTCAATTATAGCTTGTTTTTATAAGAATTACATCATTTCATTTTCAGCTCAAGCAGAAATATTTATCATTGACAAAGAGAAAAACACCGTCGTAAATAGTTTTGTACCTCCTTTCAAAGGTAGGGAATCATTCAGAAGATCATTAATGATGTATAAAGATTACCTTTTCATGATGGATTCAAGTCCCACTATTTATAAGTATCGCCTTGAAAATGACTGAATACCAGTTGAAGTATAAAAAATATGGGCATTGATACCTATACTACTACGACAGGGTCTCCTGCCTGCCTGTGCCTTACACGCACGGAAGACCCTGACGAGACATAAAATTCAGATCCATCAAGTAGTAATTATATAGTAACTATTAATAGAGGTACAGATATATCAGTCAGCACTTTTCGCAACATTTATTTATCTGACACCAATATTGACAATCTCGAAATGGTTGGAGTAGTAATGAAGCAGAAATCATCCCCTACAACTACACCTCTCCCTTTCAATACGTATATTGAAGCAAATATTACTAAAGACCAATTGCAAGTTGAAATGGCAAAATGGTGCCACAAAAAATAAACTCATGTATGCAAGATATTTTTATTTAAAGTGGGATAATCTATTGAATAATTTAACGAATGCTTATAAAGCGGTTTATCCTTATGACGATTTAAAGGAGGTTTTGGATTTAACTGTAGATGATACCCTTCGCTTAGATTATTCAGAAAATACTAAAAAATATTTTTTTAAGCCTATTCCTCTGGAAGGATATGATTGGATTGAATTGGTACAAGTACCTATGGACTTGACTCATTACCGTTATATACTTGAATTAGATAATAATGTGTATGCTAACAAGCATATTCTTTCAGAAGAAGACATAGAGGCTTTAGAACTTATTCAAGATTTAACATTCGGTAGATGGGGTGCGCCATTAGAGGTTAATATTGAAAACGTTTTTAAAGATTATGACTATGAACTTTTACAGTATACAAGCAAGATATTTGCTAACAAAACCTTAAGCCCGAATATGGTTGATACAGTTCTAAAAAAATGGGAGGAACATAACTTTAAAGAAAAAATGGATGTTTTTGGAAAGGAAAATCATATGGAAAGAAGAATTATGTTTTTATGGATAGAGTTACTAAAAGCCGTAAAAGAAAGAGAAAATTGTGGATTAGTATATAATTGGTACTAATAAATTAATATATCTAAAAAAAATCCAATCATTTAGATACAATATTAAAATGAAGCGAATTTTACCTATAGTAATTGCTGTGCTAATAATCATGATGAGTTGCTTGCCAACATTCGCCAATGATGACAAGGACGATCCATCAAAAAACAACTCACAACCAATAGCCAAAACTAAAAGCTATTCAAAATACCGAACATTCGCTCCTGCTCAGAATTTGGTTAGTAAGCAGATTTTAGCCAGTGTTGAACACCAGATTGAAAATCAGGAGCAGGAGATGACGACGCGAGAGATGCTTTCGTAAATGATTATGGTTATACTTATGCAACACTTGCCAACTATTATGCTCCGACGGTTATATCAAATTTAAATAATGGGCACTCGGTTTATTTATCAGGAGGATGGTTTGCCAACTGGTGGATATTTTATTATATTGATGGTGGACACGCTTGGGTATGTGATGGTTATGATTCGTATAATTTTTGTGAATCTGGTACATATCTATATCTCCATATGACTTGGGGACGGAGAGGTGGTGAAGATGGATGGTTTGCTTATGACAATTTCAACCCAGATCCATCGCGTTACCATTCATATAATGTTGATCCTTATATGATTTATAATTTATTTTAACAGTAAAACCATGAAAACGATAATCACATTCTTCTTCCTAACCCTTTTCCTAACCTCCTGCGATAAGCACAGGGAAATATGTTGCGATATAGTTGATACAGCGATTGAGGTATCCGTTCTAAAAAAAGACACAAACATAGATTTATTAAATCAAAATCAGCCTGGCCACTATGTTTTTGGAGATATCGCGCTCGAATATGCATCTGCAAATAATCAAAAATGGCCTATTAACTTGATGCCTTACAATAAACCATTACTATTTCAGCAAAACGGCAAGTATTATATGAGAGTTTTCGCTTCAATGCATGAATCCCCAGGAGATATAAACAAAGTAAAAATCTATTGGACTGACAACGATGTAGATGTAATTACCTTTCACATAAAAAACGACAAGACCATGAGCATCACGGAAAAAATTCTGGTCAATGACAAATTAATGTGGACTCAAGCCGATGGCGAAAGAGTAATTACAATTCTAAAATAATTAAGAAATTTTCAATCATCCCTGTTTGTAAAATATTCATGGAGTACACAAAAGTAATAGACTCTTTAAGTACTTCATATATTGCCGGATTTAATTCTTGGCCAAGCAAGCTTAAAAGTTCATCAAATTTTTAACTTATGATATGCTGCCCCGTCCTGCAAAATTTATATTTAGCAGGTGTGGGTAAGGTTTTTAAAACTCATAAATGAAAAAAGAATATCAAATACAAAATCACTCAAACCCATCTCACATCACCCACAAAACAGACAGGCCTTCAGCCTACAAAAGCCCCCAATTTTCGTAGAGCCGCAATGCTTGCAGCTGGGGCAGAAGCGCTCCCAAATATTTTGAACTGGTCAATATTCAACTAAATATATATTTAGCCGCTGTGTATTGCGTTCTTGGAACGCATAAATGAACAGTTCAAAAATTTTCAGTAATCAAATTCCACCACTTCACATCTTCCGCCGAACAGACAGGCCTTGAGCCACATGCAATGTGGCTCTACAAAAGCCCCCAATTTTCGTAGAGCCGCAATGCTTGCGGCTGGGGCAGAAGCGCTCCCAAATATTTTGAACTGGTCAATATTCAACTAAATATATATTTAGCCGCTGTGTATTGCGTTCTTGGAACGCACCAATGAACAGTATAAAAATTTTCAGTAATCAAATTCCACCACTTCACATCATCAGCCGAACAGACAGGCCTTGAGCCACCTACAATTTGGCTCTACCAAAGCACCCAATTTTCGTAGAGCCGCAATGCTTGCGGCTGGGGCAGAAGCGCTCCCAAATATTTTGAATTGGTTCATATTCAACTAAATATAAATTTATTCGGTGTTTATTGCGTTCTTGGAACGCATGGAAGTATCGTTGTTCTAATAATAATAGACATTGAGGGATTAAGCACTAAAGCCTATCTGAGTTCCTTTTAATAGAGCCGAAAATATATTTATCGAAATCTTTACTTTGTTATACAAATATATTTTATTTGAATTAACTATAATTTCTTTTATTGCTTGGCTGTCACTAAATATGCTGTTTGATTAAATACTTCAACACAATTAAGAGATGGCAACACAAATTGTCAATAATGTCATTTTTAATAAAACCTTTACCTAAACCAATGAAAAAACTAATTCTTCTTATTGCTGTATTAGTAGTAATAACTATTCCAGCAGTGATCTACTGTTTCAACTATTTCACAATTATCAAACCCGTCAAAGAGAAATTGAATAGTGATGTTCGTAACGAAGGCATAAAAATTGATGTCCACTACAAAAATTATACGCAATCAAAAACACTTACCTTCAACCTAGAAGAAGTAAAAGATGAAAAAGCCCCTATTGATGTATTCAGAGTTCTTTTGCATACTGCTAATGCACTTAAAGATAAATCTTTTGATAAAGTTGAATTATCATTCAGAAATAATTTAAAGTTTATACTCAAAGGTGATTACTTCCAAAAATTAGGAGAAGAGTTTGGAGACCAAAATCCAATGTATACGCTTCGTACCATGCCTGAGAATTTGCTTGATGCCGAGGGCAATGCCGTATATGGCGAATGGGAAGGTGGATTAATAGGCGTTCTTAATAAGCAAATGGAGGATTTCAACGACTTTAATCGCAAATGGTATATCGAAGACAGCATTAAAAAAGAAGAATAAAATTAAATTCTGCTTTTTACAATACAAAAAACATTATCATCATAAGAATCCAAAAAATCTACGAACCTATTAATGTAATAAGATTTAAACTTATACTAAAATAAATCTATTGTATGAAAAACGTTCTACTTCTTTCAATATGCTTTTTTGCTATTTTAAGTTGCACATCCAAAAAGGAAAAGGAGAGAATTCGGATGGAAACTGTTAGGGATAGCACAAAAAAAGCACAAGCCTGGAAAGATAGTGTTGCCATTGCTGACCAAGATAGAGCTATCGGCAATATATACTTCGGTATTTCACCGAAAGTTTTTGATAAAAAACTTGAAGAATTTAAAGAAAGTACAAAAACACCTTATTCAACTTCTTTGGATGGAACGGTAATAATGTATAATAATAGAATTGGAGATTTTAAATTTATTGTAGTTACACCTGAATTTTATCAAGACTCACTTTGGTCAGTTGAAATAAATGGATATAACTACAATCGTTACGAATATGTTTATGAAACTAAAAGTCAAAAAGAATCTCTGGTAAAGGAATTAACAAAGAAATATGGAAAGCCGGAATATGATTTTCCTGTGAGAAACGATTATACAACCGAAGGACACTATTTAATTGCCGGATGGAATGTTGGGAAAAAGAGAGTAACAATACTTTCTGCATATTTTAAAGACAAATATAATTTAGTGTTGCAAATCTTCAATATGGAAGTAAATGCTAGACTGAGGGATGAAGAATATCAAAAAATGAAAGATGGGGAGAAAAATTTAAAGTCTGCAAGTGATTTATTATAACTACATCCTCCGTTCAACTAAATATAAATTTAGTCGCTGTAGATTGCTGCGTTCTTTGAACGCATAAAAGAACAGTTCAAAAATTTTCAGTAATCAAATCACCACCACATCGCATCACTCACCGAACGCACAGGCCTTGAGCCACATGCAATGTGGCTCTACCAAAGCACCCAATTTTCGTAGAGCCGCAATGCTTGCGGCTGGGGCAGAAGCGCTCCCAAATATTTTGAATTGGTCAATATTCAACTAAATATAAATTTATTCGGTGTTTATCGCGTTCTTGGAACGCATAAATGAACAGTTCAAAAATTTTCAGTAATTAAATTCCACCACTTCACATCTTCCGCCGAACAGACAGGCCTTGAGCCACATGCAATGTGGCTCTACCAAAGCAGACAATTTCCGTAGAGCTGAATTGCAATACGGCTCCAGTAGTTTTTGCAATCAGGAGATTCAATTTTTGGTAAGCAAATTCGTCGATAAGCCACAATGCATTATGGCTCTACCAAATTAGGACGTTATTTCTCTATACCTCTTTCACCAATTTGATATGCATATACGGCGCCCATACTTTTTCCTGGTTGAGTTGCTCCCATACGCCTGAGAAAACGGTATCATTTTCACTGAAGCCACCTTTAAACAGCAGGGTTTCACCTCTGAAAATCCACAGGTCGTCCATTAGCGTTACCTGAAACTGCCCCGAATTACCGATGTTATCATAAAACTGAGTCATGAAATGGTTTTCCTGTTCTTCAAAACTAAATACTTCCAGTGTTCTCTGATGGCGGTCGCCCATTTCAAGTTCAGAATTGTGTAGAAGAAAATACTCACCTTCCAGCCATTCATAGCTCTCATGCCCCCTGATATCAGTGTCAGCCTTGTTTGAAGTGGGTAAAATTTGCCCCACTGTGGTCCATTTTCCTACAAATTTTTCAAGTTGTGTGCGCTTTGCGTCAAGGTTCTCCATAATCTTATTAAAAAAAATCTTTCAACAATATCCAAAAAAAGTGTGCCAGAGTGTTTTTAGGCAATGTGCCAGGGCAGTCGGGCTGCTATGAGACTTTTTTGATAAGTGCGTTAATCATTAATTTTTTCCGTTCATAAAAATCACCACAATTGGGGTAACAACTTCTAAGCAATTTTGCCTATATTTGTATAATTAATTATGAAAAGCATTTTAATGAAAAAGCTACTTACCTACGGCTGCCAAGGTGTTGCCTGTGTGCCTTATGCATTGGGCATGGGTGCGGGTTCTGCATCTTATCTTAATCGTTTTTCATATCGCGGGTTTAGTCATCAGGGTACTTATATGGGGGTGTGGTCAGAAGCAGTACATACGTGGTCTGTTGCAAAAATTTTTTTTGCCAGCCTTGCAACATACGCCGCGCAGGCAACGTTGTTAGTTACGTATAGCATCATAAAGCTGTATCCTTCATCAAAAGCGCTTTTGTCTGCTTCCGGCGGTTATCCTGCCGGGTGGGCTGTGGCTCCGGTGCTTTTACCAACAAACGCCATACTTAGTAATACCCAAACCAGCGAAAATCCGGTTTCAGGGTTTATGCCAGTTGCAGTTTTTTCTAAACCGCAATGGGGGTAAGGTATGTGGTGCAGATAAGTATTTTTACTTAAAAAGTGCCGATTTCGGGCTGATGAACCCTACGGGTTGTTTGGGTCTGTTTGCTTTGTAAAGTAATTAGGTATTTAATTTGCGGAATGAAATGCCCGGAGGATGAAAAGAAACAGCAGCAGAGGCAAAAAACTGCTTGTTAGGCGAACCAGTATTTGTATAGACAAGCAGATAAAGAAATAGAAATAAATCAGTGCCTGATACCTGATGGAAAGTTTTATAGCCTCAGAATTATCTATTGAAAATGGCTGACATTGTAAACATCCGTTTTTGGTTTCAGGAAAATGAAAATATAAACTTTGCCGATAGTGTGTTTTTGTCAATTGAATAAAAACCGGTAAAAGCCCGGGGCTACATGCCGGGTATTGTTAGCAAAGAAAAAGATTTTATACAGTTTAGTTTAGTTTATTGAATAAAAACCGGCCGCTTTGAGCTCGGTTTTTTTTTGTGCCATAGTCGGCCGGATTGCCTTATTTTTGCCCAAAGGCGGGCTGAAATCTGATTTTTTTTTCAGAATTAGAAAAATTAACATTTTTTTAATAATTGTATTTTCAGCTTAATGCGGGGTTCAGGCTTCGGTAGTTATTTTCGTCGCTTTGGCCCGTTGCCTCAGCAGTTTGAAGTCAAAACTCAAAATATATCATCCACACACCAACATTTTATCTTAATTTTACACCCGTTTTAAAATATAGCAAAACCCGGTTTTCTCTTATGAGTAGTACTTACGGAACAATTTTTAAGATTTCAACATTTGGTGAATCACACGGCAAAGCCATCGGCGTAGTAATAGACGGATGCCCCGCAGGAATAGATTTTGATGAAGCCTACATTCAGCACGAACTAGACCGCCGCAAACCGGGTCAGTCGCGCATTACCACCCAACGCAAAGAGGCCGACGAGTTTCAGGTACTATCGGGTATTTTTGAGGGCAAAACAACCGGTACGCCCATTGCTATGGTTATTTTTAATGAAGACCAACGCTCTAAAGATTACAGCCACATAGCGCATCAGTTCAGACCATCGCATGCCGACTACACCTATACCGCCAAATATGGTGTTCGCGATTACCGCGGAGGCGGGCGCAGCTCAGCCCGCGAGACAGCCGCTCGCGTAGCGGCCGGGGCGCTGGCTAAAATGCTGCTGGCGCAACAGCAAATAACCGTGCAGGCGTATGTGTCGCAGGTCGGTAATATTAAACTGGATAAAGAATATTATGAACTGGATTTGAGCAAAACCGACGATAACGCCGTGCGTTGCCCTGACGAGGCCACCGCGCAAAAAATGTTTGATTTCATTGACGAAACCCGCAAAAAAGGCGATTCTATCGGTGGTATCATCACCGGGGTTATCAAAGGTGTGCCGGTAGGCTGGGGCGAACCTGTGTTTGATAAACTTCATGCCGAGCTAGGGAAGGCTATGCTGGGCATTAATGCCGTAAAGGGTTTTGAATATGGCAGCGGCTTTGATGGCGTAGCATTATTCGGCTCGCAACACAATGACGAGTTTTACGTTGGCGAAGACGGAAAGGTACATACCCGCACCAATCATTCGGGCGGTATACAAGGCGGAATTTCGAACGGAGAAGATATTTATTTCAGAGTGGCTTTTAAGCCGGTGGCCACAATCATGCAAGACCAGGAGAGCGTAAACGAAGCCGGCGAAACCGTTGTGGTGTCGGGCAAGGGCCGTCATGACCCATGTGTGCTGCCGCGTGCGGTGCCAATTGTTGAGGCAATGGCAGCCCTGGTGCTGGCCGATTTCAGCCTGCGCAGCAGAAGCAACAAGCGCTAATTAAACGGTACCAAAATGACTTTTAAACTTCTGAGGGGCAAAAAAAGCCCCTTTTTTGTTCATTTTTTTGAAATATGTTCTATTTTTGTATAAAAATGCTTTCCTGATGGAGTTTATTCCTGCTGATATTGACCAATATTGTCTGGATCATACCACGCCTGAAAATGACCTGCTGAGCAAATTAAACCGCGAAACGCATGCAAAAGTCTTGCAGTCGCGTATGCTTTCAGGCCACCTGCAAGGGCGTTTACTGGCTATGCTTTCACAGATGATTCAGCCCGGGCTGATTCTTGAAATCGGTACTTATACCGGTTACTCGGCGTTGTGCCTGGCAGAAGGGCTTACCCAAAACGGAAAAATCATTACAATTGACGTAAACGAAGAGCTGGAAGATTTTGTAAGAAATTTCTTTACTCAATCGCCGTTGCATCACAAGATAGATTTCAGAATCGGTAATGCACTGGAGATTATTCCGGAAATGGAAGGGCCGTTTGACCTTGTTTTTATTGATGCCGATAAACTGAATTACCAGCGGTATTATGATATTGTTTTCGATAAGGTGCGCCCGGGGGGCTATATCATAGCCGACAACGTATTGTGGAGCGGCAAAGTAAGCAACCCGGCTGCCAAAGATAAAGATACCCTGAACATCAGGGCGTTTAATGATGCTATACATAACGATAACCGCGTAGAAAATATCCTGCTGCCCATTCGTGATGGGTTGCTGGTACTCAGAAAAAAATAATTAATAACTCTTAATAAACTTACCAGATATTCTCATTTGAAGAGAAACAAACTGCTGCCATATTCTTTTGCTGAATTTAGAATTGAGTATGCGGCTTATTAAGCTAAGCCGTATTTAAAAAGATGCAATTTCTTGTTGCCTGCAGGCAGATTTTGAAAGACCGTCTTATCATTCCTAAAATTTGTGCTTTTACTAATAACTCATTAGCTCATGAAAAGAATTTTTGTGCTTTCGTTTTTTGTGGTAGGTTTTCAGGCAGTGCTGGCGCAGCAGTCGTCGTTACCGCAGGTACCCAAAAAGGTAGTGTTTGCAGGTGTTTCAGTGCAGTTGGATGCCGACGCCCAGGCACTTGTTGAAAAAGAAGTATCTGCGCTGTTGATTCCTGAAAACAGATATGTTCAGGATAAATTGCAGCGTATTCAGTGGTATTTTCCGGTTATAGAACGTATTCTGGCAGATGAAAAAGTGCCTGACGATTTCAAGTACCTGGCCGTGGTTGAAAGCTCATTGCTGCCCGATGCCGTTTCCAGTTCAAACGCCGTTGGTTTCTGGCAAATGAAAGCCCCTACGGCTCAGGAACTGGGCCTGCGGGTTGATAACGTCATTGATGAACGAAAAAATATCTATGCCTCTACCAAAGCTGCGGCAAGGTATCTGAAGCGCAGCAACCAGATTTACAAAAACTGGATTTCCTCTTTATATTCTTACCTGCTGGGTGCTGCCGGTATCAGCAAAATTGTACCGTCTGAATGGGTCAATGCTTCTTCTGTAACTTTTAATGCCCGTACCGACCGCTACCTGATTAAAACAATAGCTGCACGTCTGGCTTTTGAACACCGCGTAAGCCAGATGAAGCAAAACGAATGGGCCTTTTTTGAGTACCGCCAGGGCAAAGGCAAAACCCTGGCCGAAATAGCCGCCGTTTTTGAAATAGACCTTATTGAGCTGAAAAAACATAATTCGTGGTTGCAGACATCTACCATACCTGACGATTACTCAGTGGCACTTTTTGTACCTGCCAACAGGCTGGACCTGGTTCAGATTAAGGCCATCGGGCAATCGTCACTGATGCCCAATAACACAAAACCTGCCGAAAAAGAAACCGTAACGCCTGCACCTGTAATAGCCAGACCTACGGCCAATCATGCCGGATACCCCGTGTTGGTACGCACTGGCAAACCCGCTAAAAATGATGATGGCCCTGTTTTTTATGAAATAAACGAGAAGAAAGGTATTTTGGCCAAAACCGGCGACGATGTGGCCTCGCTGGCCAAAGCCGGCAGGGTATCGGTGAAGAGCTTTTTATTATATAACGACATGACCGATGCCGACGTGGTTGTGCCGGGTAAAGTATATTACCTGCAACGTAAATACAGCAGGGGGCCTGTGGCAGAGGCAGATTTAAAAACGGGGGAGTCGACCTGGGAGCTTTCTCAGGCTTATGGTGTAAAACTGCATAGCCTGCTGAAATACAACCGCTTAAGCGACCCTGCGGAAATACGCGAAGGCCAGGTAGTTTATCTGCAAAGAAAACGGCCGAAACACCAGCCGCTGCAAACCGGTATAGAACCTAAGCCTAAGCCGCAGGAAGTAGTGCCTGCCCAACCACTACCACTAATGGAGAAGTTTGACCAGAAAACAAACACCAAACCAGAAGTACTGGCCAAAAATACCAAAGCCCCGGAACGCGAAGTGGTAAGAGAACCACAAGCCTCTGAAACCGTAGTAATAGAGCGTGCCAGTAAAAGGCCAGCCACTAAACAGCCGGAGCCGTCTGCGGCAGCAGAAACCAAAGTAACACCATTGCCGGGCCAGTCGACAGATGATGAGGCAGACACCGTGCCGATTATTAAAATAGAAGACGAAAAACCTGTGTATACGGCGTCAACATCAACCGGCAAGCCATCTGTTACACCTAAAACAGTGATTATGCGTGAACCAGAGGCCGACAAAAGCACCAGAGCCAGCGTAGCGCCTAAAAAGGTTTATTACAGAGTAACGCCGGGCCAGAACTTATACAGTATAGCCCGCAAGTATAATGTTTCAGTGCGAGACCTGGCCGAGTGGAATAATTTTTCGGTGAAGGAGAGAGTAAAATCAGGGCAACAACTGATAGTGGGCTACAAAGACAGCCCCGCCTACGAAACAAGAGAAACAACGGTAAAAGAAAACCCGGCTAAAGAGAAAACTGAGCCAGCCAGAGCATCGGTGGTTAAATCGCATAAGGTAGTTAGGGGCGAAACGCTTTTCAGTATTTCAAAGAAATATGATGTTACCATGAAGCAGATTCAGGAATGGAACAATATGACCAGCCGAGATGTTAAAATAGGGCAGAAGCTGCTTATCAGAAAAATATAGTGGCCCGGAGCATGTATGCCTTCAGGCTTCAATGCAACCGGGTTGTATATGCAAAAGCCCCTTTGCCTTTTAAACACGGTAGAGGGGCTTTGTAATAAAAAGATGCTTTGGTTTACGCAGTGCAGATGTCTGATACCTAAAACAAGCCTTATTGAACACTACCCAGTAATTTTTATATACAATGATATTGATTGAGAATACCTGTGTCAGCGATGATGTAGCTGACAAATTTTTTGTTTGTAACCTCGACAAATGTAAGGGAGCCTGTTGCGTGGAAGGCGACCTGGGCGCACCTCTGGAGGAGTCGGAACTGCCTGTACTGGAAGAGATATACGAACACGTAAAACCTTACCTGACACCCGAAGGTATAAAAGCCATAGAAGAACAGGGAAAATACATAAAAGACTGGGAGGGCGACTTCTCTACCCCAACCATTGAAGACCGCGAATGCGCCTACGCCGTATATGACGAAAAGGGTATTCTGAAATGCGGTATTGAACAGGCTTACCTGGACGGGAAGATAACCTGGAAAAAGCCTATATCCTGCCATTTGTACCCGATACGAATTACTAAATACGAGAGTTTCCACGCCGTTAATTATGACCGCTGGTCTATCTGCAGCGACGCCTGCGAGCTGGGCGATAAACTGGGCGTGCCTGTTTATCAGTTTTTAAAAGAACCCCTGATACGGCAATATGGCGAAAGCTGGTTTAATACACTAGAGAAAGAGATAAAGGAGATGGAAGGAAAATAATGATTTGTCAATTTTGATTGCAGATTATCAAATTTTTTGAATAATATAAAATTATAGTGAAACATTGTGGAATTTGAGAACATTGTGGCAATGATATTATCGGTTATGAACTGAAAGCTCAAGCCATAATTTTATATTCGACAATCTGCAATCGCAGCAGCTAACAGTCGTCTACATAAATTCATTCACTAAATCGCTAATTCACCCGATGGCTCAAACCAACAACATTTATGATGTTATATACCAGGTAGTGCGCCTCATACCCAAGGGTAGGGTAACCAGTTATGGCGCCATAGCTCAGTATATCGGTTCAAAATCGGGGGCGCGGCTGGTGGGTTGGGCCATGAACGCCTGCCACGGCCTGCCTGACGTACCTGCCCACCGGGTAGTAAACCGGAATGGCGTATTAAGTGGCAAAGCGCATTTTGGCGGCAACCGCATGCAAGAGCTACTGGAAGCCGAAGGAATTAAGGTGGTAAATGACAAAGTGGTTGATTATGCTGCTCTTTTCTGGAACCCCTCAACAGAGTTATTATAAGCAGACCGCCCATAAAGAAAAAACCCCCGAAGTTCGGGGGTATTTCTCAACTTTATAGCCATGAAAACTAATATTTTTTATAACATTTTCATTTATATTATGCCAATGTTATTTTCAAGTCATTTAATTTCTTTCTGATAGAGGTATCAAACTGTTTGTCGTCCAGTTTTAAAACATAACCACCAATCAGTGCTTCGTTTGTTTTTTCCTCCAGCAATACTTCTTTGCCGGTAGATTTGGCAACCAACGCGGTAATTTCCTGACGTTGGGCATCTGTTAGAGGAGTAACGGTAGTTACAGTAGCTTTTTGAATACCTTTTTTAGCGTTGTAGAGTTTCTCAAACTCTTCGGCAATTGAGTATATCAAATTTTCTCTGTGTTTCTTGGTTAAAACATTGAAAATCGAAAAAGTCACATCGCTTACGCGATTTTCGAAAATATTTTTCAATATTCCTAATTTTTTGTCGTGACGAACAATCGGATTATTCATCACTACCATAAACTGTCTGTTTTCGTCGCAAATCTGCTGAAACAGGACCATGTCACTGCTCACTTCTTCTACAACATTTTTTTCGGTAGCCAGGTCGAATAATGACTTGGCGTATCTGTATGCAACTATTGAATCTGCCATTTTTTTCTATAAAGAACTAAATTCTCGGTTGCAACATATATTTAGACAAAAATACAACCGACTCTATCAAAAAAACAAATTTTGTAAGACTTATTTTGCAAAAGCATAACAATAAATTTGCAATAATAAGTTTTTTACTTTACTACCAACCTGATTTTGTATCAGAATCAGTTCAACTTAGCTTCTGAAATCAAATCTGAAACCAGCGATTCCTGTGCTTTTTTGTCGGCCAGCTCTTTACGCAATACTTTTTCAGCGATTTCGATAGAGAACGCAGCCACATCTTTTTTCATTTGGGCAACCAGGGCAACTTTTTCCTGCTGAATAGCCTCACGTGCATCAGCAATAATTTTGGTACCTTCAGCAACTGCTTTGTCTTTGGCTTCAGCCAGCATATTATCTGAGGCAATTTTTGCTTCACGGATAATCTTGTCGCGCTCAATACGTGCATCAGCAATAATTCTGTCGTTATCGGCCTTTAACTTGGCCATTTCTGCACGGGTTTCTTCTGCCATTCTCAGTGCCGACTCAATTGAATCTTCACGCTCTTTAACGGCGCTCAAAATTGGCTTCCATGCAAATTTAGCAAGAACAAAAACTAAAATACCAAAAACCAAGAGCATCCAGAAAATCAATCCGGGGCTGGGGGTTAGTAATTCCATATCAGTTTTAAAATTTTTATTTAATTATTTGATTGGTAAAGACCTGGTGTTTACAACAACTATTTTATTATAAACTACTTTACATTGAACGATGGCCGAGACTTGTAGGAATCCTGCACTAACGCCTAATGCGAATAGTACAGGATGCCTGAATCAGATCGTTTACTTTTGATTCTTATACTAATTTGAAAGAGATCAAAAGACAGATTACAGCTGCAAAAAGAGCTACGGCTTCTACAAGGGCAGCGATGATGATCATCATAGTCTGGATTTTGTTAGCAGCTTCTGGTTGACGTGCAACACCTTCAAGCGCGCTACCACCGATTTTACCAAGACCTAGACCTGCACCGATAGCGGCTAGACCAGCACCTAAAGCGGCGCCAAATACTGCAAGACCACGAGTTGAATCAGCACCTGCTTGTAAAAGAGTTTGTAATAAAGACATGATTAAACAATTTATATATTAATGAAAAAATAAATACTTAATTAATTATCAGTGGCCGTGGTCTGCATCATGGTGCTCTTCAATGGCACTACCGATATACATTGATGAAAGCAGCGTGAAAATAAACGCCTGCAAGAATGCTACCAGCAGCTCAATGGTGTTCATGAACAGGGTAAACAAGGTTACCACACCGCCAATGGCAAAGTTTTTGAAAATAAAGATAAGACCCAGCAAACTAAGAATAATGATGTGGCCAGCCGTAATGTTGGCAAACAAACGTATCATTAGCGACATCGGTTTCATGAACACACCGGCAATCTCAACCACCCACATAAGTGGCAGCATAACCACAGGTACGCCCTCTGGCTTAACCAGGTGCAACCAGTAGTGTTTGTTGGCGTTGATGTGCGTAATGAAAAACGTAATAACGGCCAGAATCATGGTAATGGCTATATTGCCTGTTACATTAGCGCCACCCGGCAACAAACCAAGCAGGTTGTTGATAAGCACAAAGAAAAACAGGGTAAGCAAATAAGGCAGATATTTGGCGTACTTAGGCCCGATGTTGGGTTTAACTACTTCGTCTCTGATGAAGAAGATAATCGGCTCCATAAAAGACTGCAAACCCTTTGGCGCTTTGCCTCTGTTGGTATTGAAACTTTTGGCAACTGAAGACATCACCACGATCAGAATAACGGCACTCAGAATTAGCGATGCCACATTTTTGGTGATAGACAAATCCCATACATGAACGCTTTCATCAACCGAGCCATCGGCCTTCACTCTGTGAATGTGCTCGTGTTCATTTTTGTAATCGTTGTAAATACCGTTACCTTCTTTGAAGCGGGCCGATGAGAATACCTCAACGCCGCGGTCTTCAGAATAAAGAATAACAGGAAGCGGGATGACGGCACCATGAGAGAATTCCCACTCGTGAGAGTCCTGAATGTGGTGCATAATCATTTTACCAATATCAAAGTTTTCATCCTCGTGAGCAGTGCTTTCTTTGGCTTCATGATGGCTGTCATGAGCCTCCTGGGCTATTGCAAAAGTTAGAGAAAAGATTGATAATGAGGCTATTAATAAGATTCTATTTGTAAGTAAACGCAACATGTTGTTTAATTTATTCGGTCATTCAACTTTTCAGGAATTCACTTTTCTGAATTTCGGCGCAAGTTAGCATTTAAATTCCAAATTTCAAATATGGTGTAAAATAAATATAATACAAAAAAGTTGGCCACGAACAATTCCTGCTGCTTTAGGCCGAGGTATAATTCTATGCCGATAAAAATGAGGCTAAGAATAAGACGTAAAGCAATTGTTGCGAGATAAAACTGGATAAAGTTTTTATTTTTTTCGCGGAAACCCAATTCCATTACTCTGTTAAAAAGAAATGAATAGGCCACAAAAAAGCCCAGAATTATCCATTTTTGCGGATGTAGCAGATGGCCAAGGCCAATGGCCCCAGCTAAAAAAAATACAATTATCAATACGCCGGTGAGTATAAGTGTTTTTGCCATATAATACTGAAATAAGCTGCAATAGGTACCTGATTATTGTTTAGGCAACTGCCTGATAACGTTATAAAGCGAGACGCCGATAGAGGTAAGCGATAAAATGAGGGTATAGACAGGAGTTTTGCTGTCCGAGCGGTTGTCGAGCCAATAGCCAAACCAGGTGCCCAGCCCGATGGTGAGTATCATCTGAAGACCAATCTGGGTAAACTTTAACCAGGTGCGGCTGTTGTTGCTGTTGTTGTCTTCCTGCATTGGTTTACGTATTTTTTTGCAAAACTAGGCTTTATGCCCCAATGAACATATTTTTTACATAAAATATAGACTTGTTGTGCAAATTAAGATGCAAAAAGGCAACTGCTGCGCACTGAGCAGATGTACCCTGGCTGCCTAACAGGCTTAATAAATACTAATAAAAATTGATGAAATGTAATTGCAGGCAAAGCATAAAACCTGCCAATGGGCAAGAATGTTTTCGGTTACAGAATTTTTTTTCAGGCTGATGCCGTTATGATACAGAAATTAAAACAAATATGTATTTATGAGCCTGACATTTAAACACTAAACTACCTGGGCATGGGTGGTTCTGGATTGACTGGCTTCGAATTTGCGATGTTGACAAAGATATTATTGTAGACAACAAATTTTTTAACATGAAATGGATTAACCTGGACGGCGTATTTACAAAGCAGTAATTGTTTAGTTGTAAAATTTATGCTTGTAAGGGTGGGAAGATTATTTCCTGCCCTTACATTATTTATATAACAAATTTACCAGATAAAACGCGGCGTCTCTTACCCCGGCGTAGCCAGATTGCAGGGCTTCGTTTAAAGTTTGTGGGCGGTTAAGCACAGAAGCCGCGTAGCTGATGCCCATTTCTTTCATTTGTTGCGGGGTGGCATCTAAGGTACCGCATAGCGCTGCTACGGGTATTGCGCCTGCTTTGCCGGTGATACCTTTTATTAGTTTCCCTTGCAGGGTCTGGTTGTCAATTTTACCCTCGCCGGTAATGATTAAATCAACACCAGACAAATGTTTGTCGAAATCACAGAAATCCATCAACAGTTTTACGCCTTCTTTCAAAGAAGCATTCAGAAAAAAGACCGTTCCGAAACCCAGTCCACCCGCAGCGCCATAGCCGGGGCTGTCGAAAGTTTCGCGAGAAAGGCCTGTTATGCTGGCAAAATCCTGCAAACCTTTGTCAAGTATTTCAACGGCGTGGGCATCGGCTCCTTTTTGCGGGCCATAAACAACTGCTGCTCCGTTGGGGCCATAGAGAGGCGCAGTAACATCGCAGGCTGTCTGAAACTTTGGCAGTTGAGCGGCCAGAGGAGAAGGAATGATTTGCCTGATGGCCGACAGATTGCCCCCAATGGCTTCTACTTCCTGCCCGGCGGTATCCAGAAACCGCCAGCCTAATGCTTTGGCCATGCCAATGCCTGCATCAGTAGTGGCACTGCCACCAATGCCCAGTATCACTTCTTTTACACCGGCTTCCATTACCAGTTTTATCAGTTCGCCTGTGCCGTAAGTGCTGGTAAGTAAAGGGTTACGGTCTTCAGGTTTAAGCAGGCTCAGGCCCGATGCCGTGGCCATTTCAATAAAAGCTGTTTTGCCGTCGGCCGATATACCATAGTCGGCATTGATGATTCTGCCCAGGGGGTCTTGCACCTGAGCTGTTTTCTTTTGTCCGCCTGCATACCAGAGCAGCAGGTCAAGCGTGCCCTCGCCGCCATCAGCCATAGGCAGGCTTACGGTTTCAATGTCGGCCGATACCATGCGAATGCCTTCTGTCATGGCCTCGCACACCTGCGGGGCATCAAGCGAACCTCTGAATTTATCGGGGGCCAGGAGTATTTTCATTCAAAACTGGTTGATAGTCTTCTGACAGGTAAAAAATGTTTGTCTACATCCGGCTGTGTGGGTAGGGCCTGCGGCGTATCAAACGGAGACTTGAATCGATTGACACCCACCATCACTTTTCCGTTTTGTAGCTGCGCCACTTTTTCCTGATACGCCTTTTCTATTTCGGTCTGCACAAATTCTTCTTCAAAAGCAGCCAGAATGCCTCCTTTTTGCTCAACTGCCAGAAACAGGTTCCAGGCGGTGGTTGATAAATCGTTCGTCAGGCTTTCCAGGTAATAAGACCCGGCGGCAACGTCACGGCTTTTGCCCATGTAGCTTTCGTCGCTCAGCAGATTAGCTATGTTACGGGCTATTCTGTTGCTGGTTTCATTGGGTTCGGTAGTAAATACGTCATCATACCCATGAATACCGAGCGAGTCGCAGCCACCGATAACGGCGGCCATGGCCTCGGTGGTAGCGCGCAACATATTAGTGTGGGCGTCTGGCACGGCATCATAAAAATAAGAGGTGTGGCAATGAATACGGCAGCTGGTATCTGTAAGCCCGTAGGCGGTCAGTACATGGCTCCATAAAAAGCGCAGGCTGCGTATCTTGGCTATTTCCATAAAATAATTGGTACCGATGGCCAGCGAGAACTCAATCTTTGAAGCCACCTGTGCGGCCGTCAGTCCTTCGTCCGTCAGTTTGTCAAGATACGTAACGGCGGAGGCCAGTGTAAAGGCCAGTTCCTGCACTGTATTGGCGCCGGCATTATGAAAAGTTTCAGACTGCACCGCAAGCACATAAAACGCAGGGCTGGCGGCTGTATCAGTAATCAGGTTTTTTGCACTTTTCCAAGTTGCAGGGTCGGCAGGTGCTCTGCCTGTGAAGAAATCGCCTAACGAATCGAAGATTAAGCCACCTTTGGGCTGATACGCCACGTATTTCTTAAGGGCAGCCAGCAGGGCGGTATGGTTATTGGTTTTAAAATATACGGGTGTGTCGCTCAGTTTTATTTTGTCGAGAAGCCGGGGAATATCAACCCCGGATACCTCTGCATGGCTCAGGTCAATGGCTACCGCATGTACTCCGTTTTGCAAGGCCTCTATAATGGCTTTGTTGGCCTGTTTTTCGTTTACAAAGCTTATTGAAGAGCGGTTTTGCCAGCCCGGGTTTTTTTTTGAAGCCTGCGCCTGCTGTATGGCGCTTACGGGTACGGCGGCCAGGTCTTCTTCTGCATAATAGGGCTGCACCTGAAAACCCTCGGGGGTGTTCCAGACCAGAGTTTGCTCAAAGTTTTTTCCTTTCAGGTCTTTTATTGCCTGCGCCTCCCAATCTTTTTTTGTTGATGTCTGAAATTCATCAAAGAATTTTTTCGTCATAACCAAATTGTATTTTTTGGTGAAAAAACCTGATATTCAAAGTAAATGTAAAGGTACATTTTGTATTTTTATGAGGCAAATCTAATTTGGCAAAATAATGTTTTGGATTTACTTTGAAAATACATTTAAAATCTCAAAATTCACTTCTTGGTTGCAAAACTAATTTTAGTATCTTTGCACCCCTTTAGAATCCCTATGTGTGGCCATTATGACTATTTTAGAAACACCAAAGATACAGCGAGAGGTAGATTTAGTATGGAATAACTGCCTGAAAATCATCCGTGAGAATATCTCTGAACAGAGTTATAAAACCTGGTTTGAGCCTATTGTACCCGGTAAGTTAGACGGCAAGAAGTTAATCATACAGGTGCCAAGCCAGTTCTTTTACGAATGGCTGGAGGAAAACTATGTGCAGTTGTTGAGAAAAGCGCTTGACTATGCCATTGGCAGAGACGGTATGCTTGAGTATTCTATTATAGTAGATAGTGGCAACCAGAAAAAGAACGAACCGCCCATTGCGGTAAATATGCCACAAAACAGCGGGGGGTACCAGCATCATAGCAATCGGCAGCAAGACCCCGGGCATGGTAACGACATGGTACGAAGCCCTTTCATGATGAAAGATCTTGACCTGCCGAACGTTGACTCTTACCTGAACCCCAATTATACTTTTGATAACTTTGTAGAGGGAGACTGTAACCGGCTGGCGCGTGCCGCAGGTTTTGCGGTGGCATCTAAGCCCGGTGTTACGTCGTTCAACCCATTGATGATATACGGCGGAGTTGGGCTGGGTAAAACGCACCTGGTGCAGGCCATTGGCAATTTTATGAAGAGCAAGGCCATGAATAAATTTGTGCTGTATGTTTCGTCAGAGAAATTTACCAGCCAGTTTATCAATGCCATTAAAAATAACAGCCTGCAAGACTTTATGAATTTCTACATGCAGGTGGATATTCTGATTATTGACGACGTTCAGTTTTTATCTGGTAAAGAAAAAACCCAGGAGACATTCTTCCATATATTTAACCACCTGCACCAGTCAGGCAAACAGATAGTGATGACGTCTGACCGCCCACCGCGGGAGCTGGAAGGGGTAGAAGACCGCCTGTTGTCTCGTTTTAAATGGGGGCTTACCGCAGACCTGCAAACGCCTGACTTTGAAACCCGTATTGCCATTATTCAGAAAAAAGCGCAGGCCGAGGGTATTTCTCTTGACTACGAGGTGATTGAATACCTGGCCCATAGCATTGATACCAACGTGCGCGAACTGGAAGGCGTAATGATATCTTTACTGGCGCAGGCATCATTAACCCGCCGGGAAATTGATGTAGATTTAGCAAAAGCCACTTTACGCCATCTGGTAAAAGATACAGAAAAAGAAGTAACGATTGATACCATCATTGAAGCCGTTACTGAACACTACAAAGTGCGCATACCAGACCTGAAAGGCAAAAGCCGCCTGCGGGATATTGTATTGCCAAGGCAGGTTGCCATGTATCTGGCTAAAGAAATGACCAACCTTTCGTTAAAATCTATCGGGTATCATTTCGGCGGGCGCGACCACAGCACGGTTATCCATGCCATTCAGACTGTGAACGACCTGATGGATACCGACAAGGAAATCAATTCGGCGGTTAATAAACTCAAAAAACTATTCGGTAAGTAATACGCCCCGGCTCAGGCTTTGGTGTAGTTGCAGTACCTGCGGTATCAGCAGGTGTTTATCATCATTTTTAATGGTGTAGTTGGCTATGGCCGCAAACTGCTCGTCGGTTTTCTGGCGGGCCATTATCGTTTTTATATCTTCAGTTGTTCTTTGCGGGTCTCTTTTCAGGGTGCGTGCAATTCTTAATTCTATAGGAGCGCTTACCACTATTACGGCATCAAAATCATTGTTATCTCCGGCGGCGTTCATCAATGCGGCTTCGCGCAGGGTGTAGGCTTCATGCCGGTGTTGCAAAAACCATTGGTCGGTATCAGCAAAAACCCTGGGGTGAATCAGCCCGTTCAGCATTTTCAGCAGCGCCGGGTTATCAAAAACCTGAGCAGCCACCCATTGGCGGTTGTATTGTCCGTTGGCATCATAGGCATTTCTGCCCAGTAATTCTTTTATTTCTTTGCGCAGTTGGAGGTCATTATTAGTGAGCCATCTGGCGCGTTCGTCGGCATAGTAAACGGGCACCCCCAGGATTTCGAACATGCGGCAGACAATGGATTTCCCCGACCCAATGCCACCTGTAATGCCTATTTTAAGCACAGTTGTAAACGTTTGGTTGTTTGCAAAGATAGTAGAAATCAGGTAATCCCGGCTACCATTGCCACAAACAAAAACCCCTCTGCTGGTGAATCCGGCAGAGGGGTTTCTGATATATAAAGGATATTACTTTAAAGTAGTAATCCATTTGGCTATTTTCAATGCCTCATCTTTTGGAACCTGAGTCATCGGAGCCATCGGAGGGTAACCTTCCCAGTTTGCAGGGTTAGGTTTGTAGATTAATTCTACAATTTGTTCTGCCTTGTATTTTTTCTTTTTCATTACGTCTTTATAGGCCGGGCCTACTAAACGTGTATCTACTTTATGACAAGCCAGACAAGTATTTTTTTGTAATAATTTCTCAATATCCGGTGGTATTTTGGTTTGAGCCTTTGAAACAGAAGCTATGCCAAGCACAACGGCAACGGTCAGGAATGTTTTTTTCATTGTTAATCTGATAATTAAATAATACTTAAGTCGGAGCGGAAAACTTTTCCGCTAAATACGTAAACAAAACGTTAGGAAGAAAGAATTTGTTGAATTTTTAATGTACTAATTTGTTAACGAAACGTTAAATAGGTTAACTGAAATGTAAAAACCATTCAGGAGCTGTCAGAAAGAGGCATTTTCTTGATAGTTTACAGTTTTTGCTTTACTTTCGTTGCATTGCCGGCTACCCGGGCTTACCCAAATTGAAGAATTGTATGAATCTATTACTTACCCTGAAAAAAGGCAGAGCAATGCTGTATCTGTTAAACTGCTTTTGCTGCTTTGGGGTGTTTTTTTTAATGTCTTTTCAGGTTTCGGCCCAGCAGGTGCAGTGGGCAGGTAAAGTGTTGGGGGTGTCGTCTGAACGCAGCGACCCAACCGAAGACGGCCCGCAATATAAGGCCGTACAGATATTGGGTAAACCCAGCAAATTACCACAAACGGGTAGTTCAAGGGCGGCCTGGTCTCCGGCCGGAGCAGATACCAACGGCGATGAGTGGATAAAAGTAGGTTTTGAACGACCCATGAAAATAAGGCTGGTTTGTGTGGCCGAAAACCATAATCCCGGAGCCATTATACGCATTTTTGCTGCTGATTCTGCCAATAAAGAGCATTTGATTCATGAAAACATAGGGGCTGCCCCAACAGTACCGGGGCGTATGTGGAACGTGGTTATTCCGCAGACATCGTTTAAGGTGCATGCTATCAAACTGGTAATGACACCCTCATTGGTGCGTGGCTATAATGAGATTGATGCCGTGGGGGTATCTGAGGTAGGTACGCCTTATGAACCCAAAATTAATGTAGCCAAAAGTATACCAAAAGAAATTGTAAAAGAGAATTTGGGGCGTGGGGTAAATACCAGATACAAAGAATTAGCCCCCATAGTTGCACCTGACGGGAAATCGCTCTATTTTACCCGTGAAGGCCATGATGCCAACATCGGTAAAATGAAAAGCCAGGATGTGTGGGTTTCTAAAATACAGCCTGACGGCACCTGGGGCGAGGCAGAGAACTTAAGGAGCCCCATCAACAACGAGCAGCATAATGCGGTTGCCTCGGTGTCTTCTGATGGAAAACTCCTTTACCTGCTTAATATTTACAGGCCCGATGGCTTAATGTTTCAGGGCTTGTCGACCTCAAAAAAGACACAACTTGGGTGGGAGTTTCCGAAAGAAGTAAAAATAGATGATTATTATACGCTTGGCGAATTTTCGGAGTTTACCCTTGCACCCAATAATAGAGTATTGGTAATTGCCTCTAAGCGCAAAGATACCAGAGGCGGAAAAGATTTATATGTTTCTTTCAGGAATGATAATGATAGCTGGTCAAAGCCATTGAATATAGGCGCTGATTTAAACACCGTAGAAGATGAAATTGCCCCTTTTATAGCGGCCGACTCCAGAACGATTTACTTTTCTACCGAGGGATTACCGGGCTTTGGCAATAATGATATTTTTATGAGCCGCAGGCTTGACAGCACCTGGACACACTGGAGCGAGCCTGAAAACATTGGGCCATTAATTAATACACCCAAATGGGATGCATTCTTTACCATTCCGGCTTCCGGCGAATACGCCTATCTGAGTTCAGTAGAAAAATCTTTTGGCTCTGAGGATATCTTTCGGCTTAAGTTGTTTCCTTCTATCAAGCCAGACCCGGTAGCTATAATATCAGGCGTGGTAATAAACGCGAATGATAAAAAGCCACTGGCTGCAGAGGTATTAATGGAGGTTATTATGGACACCACATCGCGCGACAGTAAAGACAAAATTTTGTCGGAATTTGACCCCTCCACAGGCGAGTTTAAATTTGTGGTACCTTTAAAGAAAAGTTACGGCCTGAGCGCCTCTAAAAAAGGTTTTCTTTCGGTAAGTGAAACCATAGATTTAAGCAAAGATAACCGCTACCGCGAAATCAGAAGAACCATCAGTCTGATACCCATTAAGGAAGGCGAAAAAATTGTGTTGAACAACCTGTTTTTCAATCAGAGTAAGTTTGATATTCTTCCGCCGTCGTTCCCTGAGCTGGCACGGATTATTGACCTGATGAAAGAATACCCCACAATGGAAGTGCTGATTGAAGGCCACACCGACGGTGCCGACGATAACCTGATGCTGAACGTGAAGTTGTCGCAAGACAGGGCCAATGAGGTAAAAAAGTATCTGGTTGAAAAAGGTGGCATAAACCCGGCGCGTATTCAGACTAAAGGTTGGGGGCCGTCGAGACCCATTGCCAGTAATGCCATTGAAGAAACCAGAAAGAAAAACCGTAGGGTAGAATTTTCGATTTTGAAACTGTAATCTATGCCTGTAAAAAAAACACCTGCACAGAAGGCGGCTGCTCTTTGTCTTGTATTGTTGCCTATGCTGATTTTTGGGTTCATATTTCAGAAATATGCCCTTAATATACCCCATTGGGACGACCTGGCCGTGCGAAATTCGCTGGTTAATTTCCTGAGCACGGATAGCCTTGCCGAAAAGTTTAAAGTGCTTTTTGCACAACATAACGAACACCGGATTTTTCTGACCCGTATTTTTGCATTGCTGGTGTATCAGCTGACGGACACACTGCAGCTGAAATGGTTGATGGTGCTGGGGAATCTGGCATTGGCAGGCTTGCTGCTGGTTTTCTATAAGGTTAGTGTGCGCTATAAACTTTCTTTGTGGGCTTTGGTGCCTGTGTCATTCCTGTTGTTTCTGAGCAGCTTATATGAAAACGTTTTCTGGGGTATGGCCTCGGTGCAAAACTTCTGGGTTATTCTGCTGGCGTTTCTGTCTTTTTATTTTCTGGTGTTTTCTTATGGTAAATCAAACCCGGGGTATCTGACATTGGCAATAGTGCTGTGTTTTCTGGGTGTTTTTACCAGCAGCAATGGTATATTGATTCCCATTATTGGTATTGGCCTGCTGGCGTTTCAGAAAAGATACCGTGAGCTGGGTATTTGGGCCGGGGCTGCGGTTGTGTTTTTGTTTATGTATTTCTTTAATTATACCAAGCCGCCTGGTAACAACGCCGGTATTGATTTTTCGGCGCCCGGTACCTTGTTTAAAGGTTTGCTGGCGGTGCTGGGCAGCGGGCTGGATGTGTCTTTTATTGCGCCCGGCAAACGTCTGGATTTACCCATGACAACCGGAGTATTGCTGTTGATTATTATCGCGCTTTTTACATTACAGGTGCTGTTCAGGAAATATAATATCAATCAGCGGAACAATGATTTATTTCTGCTGGCCTGTGTGGCATTTCTGGGTATTACCTGTGCGGGTATAGTGGCCGGGCGGTTGTCTTATGGTATTGAGGTGCTGCTTACCAGCAAATACAAGATAAATTCGATACTTCTTTTGTGCCTTGCGTACGTTATTCTGTTAAACTCGGTAAACGAAGCCACCCGAACGCAGTTTATAAGGTTAATGATAGCCGGAACCATTGTTTTTCATTTTTATACTTATCTGGCCGAATACCAGAATATCAGTTTCCTGCACCGCGAACGCATTGCCGACCAGTTTAAAATTCAGCATAGCGACAAGCTGATGCCCACAAGCGGTATCTATGCCCAACTGCAGCACCCGGCACCTGCATTCTACGATGCTCTGTTGCCACAACTGGTGGCTGGTGGCGACTCTGCCAGTATAAAACCGGGCGTGCAGGAAACAGAAACAACCTATATTATTACCGATAACAGGGCGGGTATCTTAAATGTTAGTGCGCCTGACGCCGGCCAGTATTTTGTATTACGGTCGGCAAAGGCGGTCTATCTGTTTGCTTCAAGAGTGGCTACGCCAGCCACCCGACCCGTGAAAGATTATCTTAATTTTGGTTTTCTTTTCGGAAATCAGTTAAAGACCAGTAGTTTTGTGACAGAGTTTTTGAGATTTTACATCCAGTCGGGTAATTATCAGCTGGGTATGGTGCAGGTTGAGAATGGTACGGCGAAGGTGACATGGACCAGCCGGTTTGTCCTAATCAAGGCACTGAAGAAACAAGAAATCAAACAAAACTGGTAATTTTCTGTAAGAATCCAATTTCTGATGTCGGCAAAAAACACTTCTTATTTAAAGCAACTCGATGGCATTCGTTTCATAGCCGTATCGTTGGTATTGATTGACCACTGGTCTGACGACAGGCTGAAAATTCCATTCGGGTTTCTGGGTGTTTGCATCTTTTTTGTGCTGAGCGGTTTTCTGATCACGCGTATTCTGCTCAATGCCAAAGACAAAGACGAGGCACTTGGCCGTTCACACGGATTCTCGCTCAAGCAGTTTTACATCCGTCGTACCATTCGTATTTTTCCAGTTTATTACCTTTCTATATTGGTGCTGTATGTGCTGAACGTGCCCCCTGTGAGAGAGAAAATAATCTGGTGCCTTACCTACTCTACCAATATTTATATTGCCATTCATCAATCGTGGCTGGGGGTTATAGACCACCTGTGGTCGCTGGCGGTTGAAGAGCAGTTTTACCTGTTTTTCCCTTTTGTGATGTTTTTTATTCCTTCGCGTTATCTGGTGCGGGTATTATATGGTTTTATTATTCTTTCGGTTGCGCTCAGGTTTGTACTTTTCCTGAACAACGTTGGCTGGATGGCCTCTTACGTGCTGATGCCTACCTGCCTTGATGCCTTTGGTATGGGTGGGCTGCTGGCTTATTTTTTCTATCATAAAAATGAAAAAGTAAAGGCTTTTATAACCAATAAACTGTGGCTGGTGCTAAGCATTGTGGTTTATGCAGGGGTAGTGGGTTTCAGCAAAATGATATCTGAAGAGCAAAACATTATAACCATTGTATTTTTAAGGCTGTTCGAGTCGCTGCTTGCTTTGTTTCTGGTGGGTAACGCGGCCTATAATTTCGGTGGTATTGCCAGGTTTGTGCTCGAAAACAAAGTGGCGGTGTATCTGGGGCGCATCAGCTACGGCATTTATATTTACCATAATTTCATATATAACTACTATCACTCGGGGCCTTTGCATCCTACTGTCAGGGTGCTTAACAAACTGCCTTTTATAGCCCATCATCTGCCGCTTAAGTTCATTTTTCTGTATGCGGTTACGGTTGCTGCGGCTACGGTGTCATGGTTCCTGATCGAAAAACCAATTAATCAATGGAAAGATAAGTTTGGGTATTGAGGGAATTAGTGATTGAGCGAATTAGTGAATTAGTGAATGAGTGATTGAGCGGCCGCCGTTGCGGGGAATGAGTGAATTAGTGAATGAGCGAATTAGCGAATTAGTGATTGAGTGGCCATCATGGCGGGGAATTAGTGAATTGTGATTAAGAGGCTGCTGTTTTGGGGCATTATTGTTTCGATGGCGTAATAATTATCGGGGTGCTTTTGGGTGTTATGTGCCGCGTTTGATTAGTTTTTTGGTGGTCAGGCGGTTGGCGTCTTTAATTTTTAATAGATACAAGCCATCAGGCAGGTGGGTCAGGTCTAGTGTGTAGGTCTCTGAAGTTATCGATTTCCCTTCTATCTTATTAATCACTACTCCTTTTGAATCTGTCAGTTCGGCGCTTACATCGCGGGCTGAATTGCTGAGCGGAAACGCAATGGTAATCACATCTGCCACCGGATTCGGAAAAACCAATACGTTTAGTTGTTGAACTGGCTCAACAGAATTAATAATATAGCCGTCCGGGTCTATAATATACCAGCCCATTTCCTGTAGGGCCCGTAGCAGTAGTTCGCCGGGTTTATGGTTCACCTCGGCGGTTCTTACACTGGGCGACATCAGCGAATTATCGCTACCGGCAGGATAGGTGTTTTCGTCAAAATGAGAAATGCTCGACCCCTCACTAAATGTAGTAGGCGCATAAATTCTGGGCAGGCTGTTGGCAAAAGCAGCATTTTTTAGTCCGAAATACAAGGCATTGCTGGTGAGCGCGGTTTTTAAGTCGGTCGACGGATTGCCATAAACCGTGGCATCTGTCAGTTTGATACGGCCGGAATCCTGCAGAAAAGTATCGTAAATGTAATTACTGCCCGATTGCCCGTATTGCCCCTGAGTGGTGTTGGTAATTTTCATGGAAGACGAAAACCCAAGGCCATGTGCAATTTCGTGCAGCACCACGGTGGTAAAGTCAAATCGCCCTGCGGATGACCTTCCGTCGGTATTGAACGACCAGTTTACACCACTATTCAGCTTCATTTCTATTTCAAATTCGTCGTCGTTCAGATTCCGCCCTGATATAGCCTCTGCCATTGCCACCGGATACCATAGGTTGGTATAAGGTGCGCCGGTAAAATTTTTATAGATGCGGGTTGAACCCGTTACAGCCAGCACACCTGTATTGAGGGCTGTCCATGTGGCTTTAATGCGTATGGGCTGGCTTGAGTACAGATACCCGGCCCAGATGCTCATAGCTTTTTCGTAGGCCGCTTTGGCAGTTTCGGGGAAGTCGACATAAGTAACTTCAATGGTGGCAGTAGTGGCAGGTCTGGCATTGGCAGAAAACAATCTTTCAGGCAGAATTTCAGTGAAACTGTTTTCTTCAATATAATGGCATACAACCGGCACGGCAGGCATTGATTGCTGCGCAAACAAGTTGCAAAATGCCAGTAGAAAAAAAGAGATGAATGCCGATAGACGCATTTTCTGGTTTTTAGTGGGGTAATTATAAATATAGACGAAACAAGTGCCAAAAAAATTGCATGGCGTGTTGTTCAATGAATGGCTATCAGTTTTGAAACGTAGTCCCAACAGATAATACCCACAGTAACCGAGATATTGAGCGAGTGCTTGGTGCCAAACTGGGGTATTTCAAGGCAGCCATCGGCAGCGGCAATAGCCGTATCATTAACCCCGAAAACCTCGTTGCCAAATATAAAAGCATATTTTTGACTGGCCTCGGGTCTGAAATCCGGTAGTTTCATGCTGTTTTCAACCTGCTCAATGGCCAGCACGGTATAGCCATTGCTTTTCAGCTCGGCAATCAGGTCTGTAATGCTGCTGCGGTGTTCCCAGGCTACCGATTCTGTTGACCCCAACGCAGTTTTCTCAATTTCGCGGTGGGGCGGGGTGCCGGTAATGCCGCACAGATATATTTTCTCAACCAGAAAGGCATCAGCCGTTCTGAACGCCGACCCAACGTTGTTCAGGCTTCTGACGTCGTCCAGAATCAGACAAAAATTTTTCTTTTCCACTTCCTGAAACTCCTCAACCGTCAGCCGGTTCAGTTCTTCCATCTGCAGTTTTCTCATATCCACATTTTTTTGCAAAGGTAAGGGGTATTTGTGGTAAAGCGATGCTTTGGGCGTGAAAGGTTAGGGTTTTAATCAATTATTAACCCAAAGTGGGTATATCCAGATTGATTATTTGAATGGAATCTGAAACAATGAATGCGCTCAATTGTTTTCATTGTAGAATAAAAGTGTGTTTCTGAGACAGGCTTCTTATTAATCATCAAAATAAATTACTTTGCATAATTATGCCTTCGGCTGTGTTTAAAAGCCGTAATAAAATCAACTGTCTGTCTATGTTCATGTCGCTTACTATTGTGCGTTATCCGGGCTGGGCGGTTCCGCTGGCCTTTATTTCTATGGCGGTGTTCAGGTTACCGCTTTTGTTTACTAAAGGGTTGACCTTCTGGAAATTGCTGGGTTGTGGTAAAAACGGTACTTTTGATATAGAACCCGACTTGAAACAATGGGGGCTGCTGGCCGTTTGGGAAACCGAGGCTGATTTTGAAAATTTCAGACAACATTCGTTTCTTCAGCGCTGGTGGAAAACCCTTTGCCATGAGCAGTGGACCATATTGTGCCAGCCTTGCGAGGCGCACGGTAAATGGGACGGCAAGGAGCCGTTCAGCAAAAGCGCGGTCAGTAAAGATTATCAGGGCAAAATAGCGGTGCTTACCCGTGCCAGCATCCGTCCGTCCAAGTTGCGTGGTTTCTGGGCCAATGTGCCGCCGGTTGCGGCAGGCATTAAAGAGGCCGCAGGCTTTATTACTTCGGTAGGGGTAGGCGAGATGCCGTTTGTAAGGCAGGCTACTTTTTCTATCTGGGAGAGCCTGAACGACGTGAAGCAGTTTGCCTACAAACAGCGTACACATGCGGATGTTGTAAGAAAAACCCGCGATGAAGGCTGGTATTCGGAAGAATTATTTGCCCGTTTTATACCGCTTAAAACCTTTGGCTCTTTAAACGGGCAGCGTTACCTCTTATAATGGCGCATCATTTTTGATGAAAGTGGAAGCCCGGCTTTGGGGTTATGCAAATGATATTTGGGTGGGCTGTCTGAACCGACGGCCTTTTTTTGTAGTTTTGTGTTGGAAAAAGAAACATTAAATTCTGATATAATCATGAACATGGGAGATATTTTCGGGCTGGCAGGTAAAATGAAAGAAATGCAGGCTCGTATGCAGGAAGCACAGGAAAACCTGGGTAAAATAACCGAAACCGGTGAAGCAGGTGCCGGCATGGTGCAGGCTACCGTAAACGGTAAAAAACAGATTCTGAAAATTGAGATAGATGATGAACTGCTGAAAGGCAATGATAAAGAAATATTGCAGGATCTGATTGTGGCCGCCACCAACAAAGCGCTGGAGAAGGTAGAAGAAAAAGCCAAAGAAGAATTGAAAAAAAGTACCGAAGGCCTGATACCGAACATACCCGGTATGGATTTGGGAAGTATGTTTGGGAAGTAATAATTTAGCGAATGAGCGATTGAGTGAATGAGTGGTTGAGTGAATGAGCGATTTAGTAATTTAGCGGGCGGCGTTCCGCTGAATGAGTGATTAATCCTAAATACATGCCAACCTATTACTGTGGCAGGTAATTGTATGATTAAACCAGATATGTACTTATAAAAAATTAACTAACAATATTTTACCACGGAGTGGCTCGGAGTTTAGCACAGCGTTTCACGAAGTTTAGAGAAAAATCCTCCGTGAAACTCCGTATTTTCAACTTTGTGTTACTCCGTGGTTTAAATCTTTAATTTTAATTAATATTTTCTTTGTACTTATAGTAAACCACTAACCTGACAAAGCCATATCGTGTTTACATCCTAATCACTAAATCACTCATTCACTAAATCACCCAATCGCTCATTCACAATTGATTCTGCATGTCAAAAGTAGCAATAGTTATACTTAATTATAATGGGCAGGGGTTCCTCAGGGAATTTCTGCCTTCTGTGATTAAACACGCTGAGGGATATGAAATTGTAGTGGCCGACAACGCCTCTACCGACAATTCTCTGGTGTTTATGCGGCATAATTATCCGCAAATCAGGTTAATCAGCCTGCCTGTCAATACCGGATTTGCTGGCGGATACAATGAGGCGTTGGCGCAAATAGAGGCCGAATATTATGTGTTGCTGAACTCAGACGTAGAGGTTACGCCCAACTGGGTGGCTCCGCTGGTTGAGTTGATGGATGCCAACCCTGTTATAGCTGCCTGCCAACCCAAACTGAAAGATTATAAAAATAGGCAACAATTTGAATATGCCGGGGCAGCCGGAGGGTACATTGACTGGCTAGGGTATCCGTTTTGCAGAGGAAGAATTTTTGATACCTGCGAAGCCGACAACGGGCAGTATGACGATACCCGCGAGGTGTTCTGGGCCACGGGTGCCTGTATGTTTGTGCGGGCGTCGGTTTTTCATGAGCTGGGTGGCTTTGATACCTCATTCTTTGCCCACATGGAAGAGATAGACCTTTGCTGGCGTATGAAGAACGCAGGCTACCAGGTATATTATTCAGCAGCCTCAACGGTTTATCATGTGGGGGGTGGCACGCTGCATAAATCAAACCCGCGCAAAACTTTTCTTAACTACCGCAACGGGCTGGCCATGATGTACAAGAATCTGCCGTCGGGTCAGTTATTTTCTACTATTTTCTTAAGATTGATACTCGACGGGGTGTCTGGTATAAAGTTATTTCTGGGTGGGTCTTTTAAAGATGTATGGGCTATTATTAAAGCGCATTTTGCTTTTTATGGCATGATGCGGAATCTGGAACGAAAATCGCCCAAAGTATTGAAAGATGTCTATCCGAAAAGCATTGTACTGGCTTATTTTCTGAAAAAGAAAAAGACCTACGGCGAGCTGTAAACGCACCGCAGGCCTTTTTTATGGAAGTTTTATACAAGCCTGTGTTTTATTCTAACACGCGCACTTTCAGGTGGCTGGCGTTGGTTTTGTCGTGATACACCTTATGCGTGGCCGATTGGAAGTCTGACGGTTCGGCATAATGAATATTGGGCAGAAACTTCTGCGGGTTGCGGTCTATGATAGGGAAAAACGTGCTTTGCACCTGTACCATAATGCGGTGGCCTTTCTTGAAAGTGTGCAGCACATCCTGCAACTCAAAATTTACCTCTTCTACCTTACCCGGCTTAAACGGCACGGGGGTATCAAAACTCTTCCGGAATTTACCACGCATGGCCTCACTTCTTACCATTTGCTGATAACCGGCCATTCGGATATGTTTGGCTGTGTTGGGGTTGTCTTTGGCGTCGTCGGGGTACACATCTATCACCTTTACAACAAAGTCGGCATCAGTACCTGTGGTTGATACCTTCAGGTCCGCCCAGATATTACCGGCAAGGGTAATGTCTTTGTCGAGCACGTCAGTCTGGAACGTAAGCACATCCGGGCGGCGGCTGGCGTGGCGTTGGTCGTCAACCATGTATTCGCGCGGCATACCAGAGGTGATATAGTCTGACGACGGCACTGGTTTGGCAGGGTCTGAGATGTACTGGCTTGCGCTTTGGGCTGCAGCCGGGGCATCAAAAGAAAGTTTACCGTTGGCACCAAAGTACAGATTACGTTCTTTAGCTGCTTTGGGTGGCCATTCGGTAAAGGTTCTCCATTGGTTGCTTCCGGTTTCGTACATGGTGGCTTCATTAAAATTATTGTCGCCGATGCCTTTCAGGTAATAATTAAAAAATTTACGCTCTATATTCTGGCGGTAATAAATACCCGTTTTTTGTCCGAAATTCACATTACCCAATATGTCGCCGTCGCCTCTGGCCCAGCCGCCATGTACCCAGGGGCCAACCACAAAAATATTAACTATACCGGGGTTTTTTTGTTCAACAGACTGGTAGGTTTTAAAAGTACCGTACAGGTCTTCGGCGTCATACCAGCCACCCACTACCATTACGGCGTGCCTGATACCGTTGTGGTGATTCAGAATATTGCGGCTTTTCCAGAACTCATCATAATTCGGGTGTTCCAGATTCGCACGCCAGTAAGGGTCTTTGCCCAGGGTTTCGGCATATTTTAAAGAGTTTTTTATCGGGCCCAGATTCAGATAAAACTGGTAGCCGTCTGGTGTGCCGAAGTCAAAACGTTTACCGGGCGTTTGTGTAGGTTTGCCGTCTGTCCGGTTGGTGAACGACGGATAAAACCCAAAGTTATGGGGCAGCATAAAAGCGCCGTTATGATAGCTGTCGTCGCCGCGCCACAAGTCGGCCATGGGTGCCTGAGGCGACGACGCCACCAGCGCAGGGTGGTTGGCCATAAGCCCGGCAGAAGCATAAAAACCCGGATAGCTGATACCCCACATACCCACCTTGCCGTTGTGGTAGTTCAGGTTTTTCATCAGCCATTCAATGGTGTCATAAGTATCGGTCGATTCATCAAAGGCTTTGCCGCTTTTGGTGTCCTGGTGGGGGCGCATTTCAATAAATTCACCCTCCGACATCCAGCGTCCGCGTACATCCTGATACACAAAAATGAAGCCGTCCTGCATCAGTTCGGCGCTTGGGCCTACCTGAGTTTTTAGTTTCCCTTCACCATACGGAGCCACCGAATAGGGGGTGCGCTGCATCATGACAGGGTATTTTTTTGTTGAGTCTTTGGGTAGGTAGATAGAGGTAAACAGGCGCACGCCGTCGCGCATGGTAATATAGACCTCACGTTTCAGGTAATTGTTCTGTACGTAGGAGGGGTCTGGCGTTTGGGCAGACACCGCCACAGTGCAGAAAAACATAAGCACTAAGATAAAGCTTCGCATAGTTGGTTGATAAAAATTTACAGTTTGGATATTGATTGAATTGGAGGTTGTAAAGATAGTAAAGAGAGGAATAATTGTTTGGATTTGAATGTAATAGTTTTGGTTGCATTATTAATTATACGATTGCTTTTGATACCGGGTTTAATTATATTTGGTAAAATTTAAGAATGCATGAAATGAAAAGCAGAAATTATAAAGTGCATATTACAAAGCAGGAGGATGGAGGCTACATGGCTAATATACCTTCGCTGCAGCATTGTTTTTCGTTTGGGGAAACCATTGAAGAAGCAATTGAACACGTAAAGGAGGCCTTAGAGGGTGTGTTGATGGTTATGGAAGAAAAAGGATTGCCTATACCGGACGATAATGATGTTATTGAGGCATCCATTACTATTTCTGAATCTTCTTCTAAAAATCGTTTATCAAATCTTGTATCAGCCTGATGGATTTATCACCGAAGTCTCTGGTTAAATTACTTACTCAAAGAGGTTGGGTGTTAGTGAGAGTAAACGGGAGCCATCATATTTTTTTTAATGAAGACACCAGACAAACACTGCCGGTTCCGATACACAGTAATAAAGATTTAAAATTGGGTACCTATAAAAGTATCTTAAAGATGGCCGGTATTGATTTTGCTGAAGTTGCTAACATCAGTAAAAAGAATAAACCAGATTGAAAACGCCTTAAAGGTAAGTTGGTGTCATCTTTCTAGCTCCGATTTTGAACTTTTTCAATATTTTTTTACTTTTGTAATAGACAAATACTCCGATTGAAAGGTATATGGAAAATTTAATAGAAAGAGTAGAAACTGCCTTAAACTCAGTAAGACCTTATTTACAAACCGATGGCGGAAACGTGAAAGTGGTTGAAATTACTGACGATTACACAGTAAAACTGGAACTGATTGGGGCTTGCGGGTCGTGTCCGATGTCGTCAATGACTTTTAAAGCAGGGCTTGAAGAGGCAATTCTGAAAGCTGTGCCAGAGATACGAAAAGTAGAAGCGCTAAACCTGACACCGGCGTTTTAATACGGTTTCAGGGCTTGGTTAAGCTAAAAATATACAGCCACTTGTGTTTGCAAGTGGCTTTTTTATTATCTTGCAAACACTTTTCATTTGCAGACACTGCGCTAATCAAATAATCAGCTTTAGGTTATAAAATGGCAACCAAAATCAGAGTAGGGGTTTTCTTTGGCGGACAAGCCAGAGAAAGGGAAATATCGTACCTTGGCGGTAAGACAGCTTTTGAGCATATTGACAAAGCCTTGTTTGAGCCAATACCGATATTTGTTGACAGCTTAGGTCATTTTATTCAGATTAACCCTGAACTACTCTACGAAGAATCCATCCGTGATTTTTTTCCTTCTAAAAACCTCAACCGCGGTTTCAGGGTATATATAGAATCGTTAGGAGAACTCAACGAAACACAGCTATACAAATTAATTTATAAAGTAGGTAAACAGATTCATCCGGCCGATTTTCCGGAAATAATGGACTTTGCCTTTACCATTATGCACGGCCCACAGGCTGAAGACGGTAGTTTGCAGGGTTTGCTCGAGTGGTATGGCATACCTTATATGGGCCCGGGGCTCATGGGCTCTGCTGTGGGTATAGACAAACCCATGCAAAACAAGCTGATAGCGCTTGTTACCGGCCAGCAAAAAAAGACCATTACCTTTACCCGCGAAGAATGGGCATCGGCCGACCGCTCAAAACTTTTCACCGATCTCATTAACTCAATCGGTTTTCCTTTTGTGGTAAAAGCACCGCATCAGGGCTCATCAATCGGGGTGGCCATTGTCAGAAAAAGAAGTCTGGAAGAGTTTACCAAGGCCGTTAACCAGTGTTTCTTTGAAGCGATTTTCAAGAAGAGCGACTGGGAGAAACTGACCGAACGCCAGAAACGCCACATTATGGAGAAAACCTCTAACCTGGACGAGGGTATTGGTTTCCCGGTAATGGTAAACGGTAAAATATTGGCGCACCCTGCCGACCTGATGGAAGAGCTGGATGCCGTTTTGTTTACGGCCGATACCGCCACGGTGGTGTCTGTACATGCCGAAGATTATGTGATGATAGAAGAGTTTGTACACGGGCAGGAGTTTAGCTGCGGCGTGATACAACATGATGACGGCAAAGCCATTGCCCTGCCACCAACAGAAATTTACGGCGAAATACAGACTTTTGATTTTAAATCGAAATATAAATCGAATGTAACTAAGAAGCGGATTCCGGTGGAAACCAGCATGGAGAATCTGCATAAAATACACGAGAGCCTGTTGAAGACCTTCAACACACTGGGTTTTTGTGTAGTAACCCGCATAGATGGCTTTTTAACGCCAGACGGGCGCGTGCTGCTGCATGACCCGAACACCATACCGGGCATGTCGCCGTCGTCATTGATATTCAAGCAAATGGCTGAAATCGGGCTTACCGTTACGCAGTCAATTACTTATTTTATCCGCCAGTCAATCCGTGAGCGTATCAGAAGCGGTAAGAATACCGTTAGTTTACGCCAGTTGCTCGACAAACTGGATGGCATGATAGAAGAACGAGGCGCCAGCCACCGCAAAAAAGTGGCTGTGATTTTCGGGGAGTCTGACGAACTGTATAAAAGAGCGCAGAAGAAAATCGGGGAGTTTTCGGCTTCGCCGGTGTATGAACCCGTGCCGGTGTGTGCTGCCAAAAACGGGCAGATGTATAAGATACCAATGAACCTGATGTTCAAGGCCGATATCATGGACTTCGGGCAGTCAATCGGTAAGCCCAAACATCCTTTCATTGCCGAAATCATTGACAAGGCCAAAGATATTACAGCCAAATATGCCGGAAGTTTCGATACCCAGATGAAAAAGCTCTCAGAAGCCGAACTGGCCGAAACTGTTCAATTTATTTATCAGTGTGATGCTGAAACGCTGGTTGAATTGTGAGTATTATCTGATAATACATAATATAAAGAAAAGCTCCTGTTCTGTCGAATTGGAGCTTTTTTGTGTTATATTAAGTAGCAATGCTTAGTTACAATATTCGCGTATTACGTTGTAGGCGGCTGAGTAGCCTAGTTCTCCGGCGTGGCTCAGGTCGTAGCAGCCACCGTTTTCGTCGCCCAGGGCGTGTTTAATAATGCCTCTTACGTAGTAGGCTTCGGCATATTTTGGGTTCAGCTTAATGGCATTGTTGCAGTCTTGCAGGGCTTCTTTCTGGGCATTCATAGATGAGCGTACAAAACCACGGAAAAAATAGGCCTCTGCCGATATCGGGTTTAGCTCAATGGCCTTGTTCAGGTCAATAATAGCATCTTTGGCATCTCCGTTTTTGAATTTCACAATGCTGCGGCTATAGTAGCCTTCTGAGCGGTCATCAGAAAACTCGTTGATTTTGCTTTTTTCCTGCACCTGATTCCGGAGTTCGTCCAGAATATTCCGGGTTATTCGCCCATTATACACCACTTTCGATTCAATATTTGGGTTATTGATTTCAATGGCTTTGGTAAGGTCATTTAAGGCGCTTTTCTGATTATTAAGCCTGCTGTAACAAAAACCGCGGCCGTAATAGGCCTTTATGTGCTGGTTGTCTAAGGCAATGGCTTTGTCGAAGTCGCTGATGGCACCCCGGTAATCATCAATTTTGGTTTTGCTGAAACCCCTGTTATATAAAGATTCGCCATCTTCCGGGTTTAGCTTAATGGCCTCGTCAAAGTCTTTTATAGCGCCCGTGAAATCGTTTATTCTGAGCCTGCTGAACCCCCTGCTGGCAAAAGTCTGCGAGCGTTTCGGGTTCAAATCAATGGCTTTTGTAAAATCGGAAATACTACCCTGAAAATCTTCCAGGCGGGATTTACACAAACCGCGCGAAAAATAAGCCTGAAACTTGTTCACCTCTTCTGTGTTCAGTTCCAGCACTTTGGTAAAGTCTTGTATGGCACGGGTGTAATCAAACAACTTGGCGCGGGCTGTGCCTCTGTACAAATACGCCAGGGCGTCGTCGGCGCTTAAATCAATGGTGCGGTTGTAGTCTTGCAGGGCCGAGCGGTAATCGTCCTGCTCGCTTTTGCTTTTACCTCTGAACAAGTACGCCAGGGCATTTTTGGGGTCCAGGTCAATGGTTTTGTCAAAGTCCATAATGGCCCCGCGGTGGTCTTTCAGTTGTTGTTTGGCAAGGCCGCGGTTGAAATAGCTGCTGGGGTTGTCCGGATTCATAGATATAGCAGTGCTGTAGGCATGAGAAGCTCCCACAAAGTCGCCGGCTTTGCTTTTTAAGACACCGATGTCAAAATAATCAGACGCAGTTTGCTGTGCACATAACTGCGTTGCCCCCAATGCCGCTATCAGGAAGCAGACCAGGAAAAAACGGTTATTCATGCTAGATTTTTGGGTAGGTGTAAGTAAGAATGTAAGTGATTTTCTCTGGAAATATACTTTAGCAAAGATAAAAGTATTGGTTATTTACTCAAGGATTTTCATTAAAAGATTTTATTAAATTTCTGTAAGTGAGGGGCTTATATAATTATTCGTCAAAAAACTTGCAATCTTTAAATGTTTTTTAGGAACTTTGCCCGGTTTAAATACTTTTTTAAAAACTAAGTCCTCTTACTTACGTAGCTTTTAACACTTAAAAAACATGAAACTACATCGGCTTCTGGCGGTGGCGGCATTGGGTATAATGCTTGTTGCAGCGTGCAAATCATCAAAAAAATCTTCTCAGGAATCCGGTCGGAAAAAAGACCCTGTAGCTGCCGAGGCTGCTGTAAGAATCGGAATTATGCTTGACAAACTGGCAACCGCCCTGATAAACGCCACCAAAGGCAGTGCAGACATTGTGCGTACCGCCGACGGCATTAACATTGCGTTTCAACCTGATTTTTACTTTGAGTCAAGCTCAGAAAATCTTACCAGTAATGCCAAAGGAGTTTTAGGAAGCATATCTGGTGTGCTGAACGAATACCCCTACACTGAAATATTTATAGAAGGCCATGCCGATAGCAGCGGCAACCAGATGAAAAACAAGATATTGTCTGAAAACCGGGCCAAAGCCGTGGCTTTGTATCTGAAAGGTAATGGGGTGTTGGCCGAAAGAATGGCCATTGCAGGTTATGGCGCTACCAGACCCGTTGAAAGCAATGCCACACCGGAAGGCCGCCGTAAAAACCGCCGGGTTGTGGTAAAAATCAGAGCCAATGAGAAGAAATTCCTGGAGGCCAAGTCGTCAGTGGCGGCGGGGAAATAATGAGTGAATGAGCGGCCGCCGCTGCGGTGAATGAGTGAATTAGTGATTGGGAAACTATCATTTGTGAAACATTGTGTCATTTGGGTACATTGTGGCAATAAAAGAAAGAGCAGCGGTGTGTTGCTCTTTTTTTGTGCATTGAGGTAATAAAAAAAGAGACAAGGCAGTGCCATTGTCTCTACGCAAATAAAAATAGTATCTCTACAAGAATCGGTTCTACAACAACAACTGCCCGATACCAAACAGCAACACAAATGCCAGTGTTGAGAGCGACATCTGTTTCAGCATGGGGTCGGGGTTGGGGAGTCTGGATACCTTAATGCCGTTGATGAAAAACAACGGGAAGCATAGCACGTAGATAATCATGTATTGTTCTTTCAGCAGGCTGTAGGCCAGTATGCTCAGCATACCACCCAGCAATAGAAACCAGTGGTATCTGATGGCGGTTTCGCGCCCCAGGCGAGCGGGGATAGTCTTCTTACCCGCACGGGTGTCAGAATCTATGTCTCTGATGTTGTTGATGTTCAACACCCCCGTAGCAAAAAAACCGCAGCTGAAGGCAGGGAGCAGATTGAGCCAGTCGAATGTTTTAGTGTATAAATAATTACTGCCCAGAACACCCACCAGGCCAAAGAATATCAGCACCGATACATCGCCCAGCCCTGCATACCCATAAGGTTTTTTACCGGCTGTGTAGGTATAAGCAGCCAGCATACACAACAAACCCAGCCCCAGAAAACCCCAGAACTCGTTGGCCTCGGCATCTCTGAAAGCAAAATAAAGTAATGAAACGCCAAAAACAAGGCAGATAACGGCTAGCAATATAATACCCCTGAACATCTGCTGTGGTGTAATGGCGCCCGACTGTACCGCTCTTTGCGGCCCCACACGCCCGGCCAGGTCGGCGCCGTTCTGGGTGTCGCCGTAGTCGTTGGCAAAGTTAGAGAGTACCTGCAGGGCAATGGTGGTAAGGCAGCAAAAGGCAAAAATAAGCCAGTTGAATTGCCTGGCTGATACGGCCAGAAAACTGCCCATCAGGATACTAGATAACGACAACGGTAAGGTACGGGGGCGGGCAGCCGAAAGCCAGTTTTTCATATTCGGGCGATATTCAGTAACAATTGAGTAATGTGTTCGATTAATTGCAAAATTACATAATCCGAGTTCAGAATTATGTAAAATTTAGTATAAATTCATGAATTGTGAGTCAAGTCGACAGAATCAGGTATCCCAGAGCGATAATCTGTCAGTAGAATTAGGTTTTTCGGTTAAATTAAAGAAGTCCCGTAGGGACGATATATTAATATACCGTCCCTACGGGACTTTCAATGCAAATATCTATTCTATTCTACCAATATAACATCCCAACTGGATTTACATTAACAGAAGATTATTCTCTGAATCAAATCCCAACGGCTTTTTTGAACTCTTCGTTATCAGGAGTAACTTTTGAGTTGAAGAAGTTGGTCAATTCGCCTTTTTCATTTACTACATACTTGCAGAAATTCCAGGTTGGCGCGCTGTCGTTCCAGCCGTTCAGGTCTTTGTGGCTCAACCATTGGTAAAGCGGGTGTTGGTCTTCACCTACTACGCTCACTTTCTCTAACATCTGGAAAGTAACGCCGTAGTTTTTCTGACAGAACTCGGCAATTTCTTCGCTTGTGCCTGGCTCTTGCGAACGGAAATTATTGGCCGGGATACCCAATACCACGATTTTATCGCCATATTTTTTGTGGAACGCCTGCCAGTCGGCATATTGTGGGGTAAAACCACATTTAGAGGCCACATTTAACACGACTACTTTTTTGCCTTTGTAACGGCTGAAATCAATAGTTTTTTTGCCGTCGAGCGATTTCAACGAGTAATCATAGAACGAACCTTTGGCTACTGCCGACGCTGGGCGGCTTAATGCTGTTTCGGATAGAACATTGTTTAAAGCAACAAAACTCATGGCACCTATAAGGGTAACCACTGCTGCTGCGGCTAAAATGAGGGTCTTTTTCATTTTAATTGATTGGTTTGATTGAAAGTTTCAGGTATTACATTCTGTTGGGTACTTCTATGCCTAATAACGCAGTTGCCTTACGAATTGTTTCTGAAACTGCTTTTATTAATGCCAGCCTGAAAAGCTGTTTGTCGGTGTTGGGTTCGTTCATGATAGATATACCCGCATAAAAGTGGTTGAATGTCTTGGCCAGGTCGTAGGTATAGCTGGCTATAACCGACGGCGAATACTCATTACCAGCCTTTTGCAATGCTGCCGGGTATTCGTTCAGTACAAAAATCAGGTCGGCTTCGGCCTTTTCTATGGCCACATTTTTTACGCTGTTGCCCACGGTTATACCCTGCGATGCCGCCTTGCGCAAAATAGAGCAGATACGCGCGTGGGTGTACTGAATAAACGGCCCTGTGTTACCCTGAAAATCGATAGATTCGGCCGGGTTAAAAAGCATTTTTTTCTTGGGTTCTACTTTCAGCAAAAAGTATTTCAAAGCGCCCAGGGCAATCATGCTGAACAGGCTGTCGGCCTCTTCTTTGCTGAAATCATCAATCTTGCCACGTTCACGCGTGGTAACCTCGGCGGTTGCAATCATTTCAGCCACCAGATCATCGGCATCTACCACCGTTCCTTCACGAGACTTCATCTTGCCTGATGGCAGGTCAACCATGCCGTAACTCAGGTGATAACAGCCATCGGCATAGCTGCGGCCCAGTTTTTTCATGATGGCAAACAACACCTGAAAGTGGTAGTCTTGCTCGTTACCCACCACCCATATCGACTTATTGTTGCTGTAGTCCTGAAACTTCAGGTCGGTGGTGCCTAAATCCTGCGTAATATACACAGAAGTACCATCGGCACGCAGCACCAGTTTTTCGTCGAGCCCTTCTTCTTTCAGGTCAATCCATACGCTACCGTTTTCTTTTTTGAAGAAAATGCCCTTAGCCAGCCCTTCTTCTACTATATCTTTACCCAGCAGGTAGGTGTTAGACTCATAATAGGTTTTGTCAAACGACACCCCGATTTTCTGATACGTTTCGTTGAAGCCCGCAAAAACCCAGTCGTTCATTTTACGCCACAGGGCCAGGGTTTCTTCATCGCCTTCTTCCCATTTAATAAGCATCTCCTGCACGGCTTTTATTGCCGGTGCGTTTTTCTTGGCTTCTTCCTCTGTCATGCCCTGTTGAACAAGGGTCTCAATTTCAGATTTGTAGTGTTTGTCGAAAATGACATAATACTTGCCCGCCAGGTGGTCGCCTTTTAATCCTGCCGACTCCGGCGTTTCGCCGTTGCCAAACTGCTGATACGCCCACATTGATTTGCATATATGCACGCCGCGGTCGTTTACCAGGCAGGTTTTTACTACATTATAGCCGTTGGCTTCCAGAATTTTAGAGACCGAGTAGCCCAGAAAATTGTTTCTTAAATGCCCCAGATGCAGCGGTTTGTTGGTATTGGGCGACGAGTACTCAACCATGACCGACTGATTGTTTTGAGGTAACACACCAAAGGTGCTGTCGGCCAGTATGGCGTTCAGGGTGTCAAACCATACGTCGTCGGCCAATACCAGATTCAGGTATCCCTGTACAACATTATAGGCTTTTATATAATTGGCACTTGTTTTCAGGTATTCTCCCAGGGCGTTGGCAATATCAGCAGGGCTTTTGCGCAGTTGTTTCACTAACGGAAAAACCACATAGGTGTAATTGCCCTCAAAGTCGGCCTTGGTGGGTTGCAGCGCTACTTCTTCTTCAACCTGAAACAATGCAGATAATGCCTGCGCAATAGCAGTTTTTAATGATGATTCGATATTCATAAATTGTACTTGGATGGTTCAGCCATGCGACAGTGCGCTGGTTACGGAACCGCAAAAGTATGATTTTTTTGGCAGAAATGTTGGTAAAATATCAGGAAATGGTTTTGCCTGATGAATTGTGGTTTCATACCAAAAGGGTATAAATGTTTAAGAAACCAATTCAAATAATTATTAGAGGTATTTTCTATAATAAACGATTTGATTTATATTTGGCTAAAACCTACTGATTCTGCGGTCTGATAAATAATGAAACAAAAAAGAATCTACGCTTTTCTGATTGATTTGCTGGTTATTGCGGTGCCATCAACACTGTTGATGGTGCTGAGCGTTTTTATGCTCCGGCAAGATTTTCTGCCCGCCTTTTATGGTCCGCTGGCGTTGGCTGCCTTGCTGCTATTTCTGAAAGACCTGCCCTTTGGGCGCAGCCCCGGCAAATATTTTCTGGGGCTTGAAATCAGCAATGGCGCATCTGTACTGAGGCGCGTCTGCCGGAACATGACCCTGATTGCCTTACCAATAGAAGCACTGGCGTTGCTGATATACGGTAAACGGCTGGGCGACGTACTATTTAAAACCGACGTGGTAGCCGACGAAACCAGTAGCTTTAACAAATTTACAGAGCTGCTGGCCGGTGTATTTATTGTTTTGCTGCTGGTGTTTTTGCAGTTGCGGAACCTGGCTGGGTATTACATACGCCAAAGGCAGGAGTACATGGTGGCTGAAGCCTTTATTTATGGTAATCAGGCCATCCGCCAAAAAACAGGCGAGGTGGTTAAACTAAGCAAAGTGCCCGATTTTAACTTCAGAAAACGCAACGGCCAGACAGAACTGACCATAGAACTAAAGGTTTATGGACAAAAAGAAAATGCCGATCTGGCCATCAACCTGATAAAAAAGGATGGTGGCCAATGGGTAGTGAGCGATTATGAGATTATGGAAAAAGAATAATTGCACAGATATTGTATATATTTGTTGCCGGATGATTATCTCTCTGTACTATTCATACAAATCTGACATCTAATCTGAAATATAGCTATGGGCAATAAGTCATCTCCGAAGGCATCCGATGATTCAAATTTATCTGTTCAGCTTGATTTCCAACAGACTGTTAACAACTTTTTCATGCAGGCATCTGGTATTTTTTGTGTGCTTAAAGGCACAGATTACGTATTTGAACTGGCAAATCCTTCTTTTTTACGGTTTTTTGGTCAGCGCGAAGTGATAGGCAAAAAGCTGGGCGTGGTAATGCCCGAATTAACGAAAGAAGTTTTTGAGAGCGTTCTCAATAAAGTGTATTCAACCGGTGTAACGCATACTGATGCTGCAATGCGCTTCCTGTTCAGCCAGCCCGGCTGTGCGCCAAAAGAGGCCTTTGCCAATTTAACGTTTCAGCCGCTTCAGAACGTGAATGAAGAAGTGATAGGAATCATCATTTCCGGTTATGAGGTAACAGAGCAGATATTGGCGCGCCTGAAAGTGGAAGAACTGGAAGAACGCATGCGCCTGGCGGTTGACATCAGCAATATTGGTATTTATGATTATAATATACTGACAAAAGAGGTGGTGTCGTCTGACATCATGAATAAAATATTTGGTATTAACCCGGGGATGCCCCCAAAGGGATACGCAGAAATGATAGACGTGGCCGATATGCTGAAGCTGAAAGAAATGTTTGGCAAAGCGCTTGAAACAGGCCAGTTTGACTACCAGTTCAGAATGAGAATGAACAGCGGCGAGCAGAAGTGGATACAGACAACGGCCAAGGTGTTTTATAATGACGGGGGCCAGCCTGTAAGAATGCTGGGTACTCTGAAAGACATTACAGAAAGCCGGGTGGCAGAAGAAAAAATGGCAACCCTGGCAGCCATTGTTGAGTCGTCGGAAGATTTGATTCTCAGCAAGGGCCTTGATGGCATTGTTACGAGCTGGAATGCCGCCGGTGAGCGCATTATGGGTTATAAGGCTGAAGAAATGATAGGCCAGCATGTGTCGAAACTGATACCAGCCAACCGCCTGCAGGAAGAAGACGAGATTATCAGCCGATTGAAAAAAGGCGAGCGAATAGAACATTTTGAAACCGAGCGTATCAGAAAAGACGGCCGGAAAATAGATATTTCGCTTACGATATCGCCCGTAAAAAATACACGCGGAGAAATTATCGGGGCCTCTAAAATTGCCCGCGACATAACCAACCAGAAGAGCACCAAAAGGCTGGTGTCTGAAAACGAAGAGCGTTTAAAGATAGTATTGAAAGCCAGTGAACTGGGCACCTGGGAACTGAACCTGAAAACGGGTGAGATCTGGGCTTCTGAAAGATACCTGCAGATTTTCGGGTATGAGTCTGCCGGCGATTTGATGCATGAAGACTTTATCAAACACCTTTACCCGGATGATTTGCCTGTAAGAGAAAAGGCCTTTAAAACAGCTACTGAAACTGGTGTGTTGCATTATGTTTCGAGGCTGATACGTACCGATAAAAGCATCCGGTGGTTTGAGGCCCGCGGCACGGTGCTGTATAATGAGGCGAACGAACCTTATAAAATGCTGGGGACCATCAGAGACATGACCACCGAAATGAACTATCGCCGCGAACTGGAAACCAGAGAGCAGAAGTTTAGTTTACTGGCCGACTCTATGCCACAGCATATCTGGACGAGCGACCCCGAAGGCAACATGAATTATTTTAACCAGGCCATGTACGACTTCTCGGGTATGACCAAAGACCAACTGGGCCCGCAGGGCTGGTTAGGGCTTTTGTGTGCCGAAGAAAAAGAAACCAACCGCCAGCTATGGCTGAAAGCCGTAAAAACAGGAGAGCTGTTTAAAATGGAACACCGTTTCAGGCGGCATGACGGCCAGTACCGCTGGCAGCTGAGCCGCGCGCTGCCACAGAAAGACGAAGACGGTAATATTGTAATGTGGGTGGGTACCAGTACCGACGTGCACGACTGGAAGATTTTTACCGACCAACTGGAAGAGCAGGTAAAACAAAGAACAAAAGAGCTGCAGGAGTCGAACGAAGAACTAAGCAAGCTGAATAATGAACTGGCGCAGTTTGCCTACGTGGCCAGCCATGATTTGCAGGAGCCCCTCAGAAAAATACAGACGTTTTCGGCACGGATACAGGAAATTGAAAAAGACAGGCTGTCTGACAAAGGCAAGGATTACTTTATGCGCCTGCAGAATGCCTCCAGACGTATGCAGCAACTGATACTCGACCTGCTGGCTTACTCAAGAGCCAATACGGCTGCAAGGCATTATGAGCCTGTTGAACTGGCCTCGCTTACTGATGGCATACTTGAACAACTGAAAGACACTATTCAACAAAAGAATGCGGTAGTAGAGGTGCTAAATATGCCAACTATGCACGTGGTGAAGTATCAGTTTGAGCAGCTTTTTACCAATTTACTTACCAACGCGCTTAAGTTTTCTAAAACTGATGAACAACCCCGCATAAGTATTACCTGTGTGGTAGTACCGGGTAGCGGAATCAGTATTTCGGGTATAGACCCTAAACAGAGCTATTATCATTTTTCAATAACCGACAACGGCATTGGCTTTGAGCCTGAATATAACGAGGCCATTTTTCAGGTATTTAAACGCCTGCACGGTAAAGATGAGTACCCCGGAACGGGAATCGGACTGGCTATTGTTAAAAAAATTGTAGAAAACCACTCCGGGTTTATAACCGCCAGCGGCGAGTTGGGTAAAGGCGCCCGGTTTGATATGTATTTTCCGGTAGGGGAGTAATAATTCTGAACTTTGATTTAGCGGTAAGCCGCCGCGGCTGATTGCTAAATCAAAGTTCAGAAACGTTGTTTACTTCAGGCGCGTACCTTCAACCTCTATCATATCCATCAGTTTGCCTACAAAGTGATCGTCGTCTTTTTTGGTGATAACCATTGTGAGGTCATATCCACCTGCCGAAAAGGCTGCAAACAACTCTTCACCTTTTATTTCAACTGAGGTCATGTTGGCTACTTCTTTGGTTTCAGGGTTGGTAACTTTGCCAATAATTTTGCCGTCTACTACCTCAAAACTCATTGGCAGTTTCACGTCGCCCTGTGGGGTGCCTTTTACAAGTACTTCCCAGTTGCCTGTAAAGAAATTGGTTGTTGCAGGTGCCTGCGCATTAGCCAGCGATACCGCGGCTATTAATAAAACAAATGTTAGAAGAGATTTCATAGGGTAAATAGTGAATTAGTGATTTAGTGAGTGAATGAGCGATTTAGTGAATTAGTGAATTAGTGATTTAGTGAATTAGTGAATTAGTGATTTAGTGAATGAATTTATTAATGAGCGGCTGCGATTGCGGTGAGTTAGCGGAACGCCGCCCACTCATTCACCGCAACCGCGGCCCACTAAATCATTCAGCGGAACGCCGCCCGCTCAATCAGCGGAACGCCGCCCGCTCAATCACTAATTCACTAATTCAGCGGAACGCCGCCCGCTCACTCACTCATTCACTAATTAATTTTGCTCGCTGAGTTTAAATTCCAGTCCGGTTACAATCATCAGGGTGCCGTTTTCAGATTTCGGGTTTACGTACACCACGTAGATGTCGTGCAGGCCTTCTACCTTGCTTATCGGTACTTTCAGAATGTTAGGGGTCATGCTCATTTGATCAGATGGCTCAAGGAAGGCCGACTCACCCACCAGCTTGCCTTTGGGGCTGTCGAGACGTAACTCAACTTTGCCACCCAACGCGTTAACCTGTGGTTTAGGGGCCATTGCCTGAATCTGCAATTCGGTAATGCCGCTCAGGTCTACTTTGTTAAGCACCATGTATGCGCCAGACTTGGCAGGCATAGCCAGGTTACGGCCACTGAACGACATCTTGTTTACGTCTTCATATTTATCAAAATCGTGCGCACCCAAAGTGGCATTTCTAAGCGTAAAAGTCTGCTCTGATTTTAGCGATGGCAAGCCGTTGGCGCCCTGGTCTTCGTAGGCTGCTCTTACAATATAAACACCTTTGCCTTTGTCGTTAGCAGGTAGTTTGGCAGTGTAAGTGCCTTGCAGCGGCAACGATTTTGCTTTCGGTTTTTCGTTGGCCAGGTTCAGGATGTACTTCACCATTTCTCCGGCATCGGCTGCTGAAAGTTGCGGGTGGCCACTCATTGGGGTTTCGCCCCATACGCCACCACCACCGCTGATAATCTTCTTAGCCAGGCGGTCGGCGGCATCTTTGTCGCCTTTATATTTGGCAGCTACGTCGCGATAGGCTGGCCCGATAGATTTTTTCTCTACACTGTGGCAGGCTTTACAATCGCTGGCTTCTATCAGTCTTTTACCAGCTACAAATGCCGCGCTGGCATCAGCCGAACGGTGGCCTTGTGCAATGGCTACTTTATCAAATCCTTCAGGCAGGTAGTCAATGCTTACGGCCACGTTTTCGGCATCAATGCCTTTGCCGAGCGTGCCATCCTCTTTATCTTTTACCTTGATGTCGTAGTCGAAAGATTTGTTGGCAACATAGAAAGACCTGTTACCTTTTTGAATATCGAAGCTCAATACCGGAGGCTCGTTACCGGCTATGATTTCTAACGACTGCGCGTTTGTGCCGCCTTTGCCATCATTAACAGTAAGGGTGGCTTTATAAATGCCCGGCTTGGTGAGCGTCAATGCGGCATCTGGCGTGCTGATAACCTTATTGAAACCATTTTTTGAAGTAATTTGCCAGCTGTATTTCAGGGCGTCGCCGTCGGCATCGGTTGAGCCTTTAGAGCTTAATTTCAGGTTGAAAGGCACCGCGCCACCCAGCTGATTAGCCGCTACGGCAATTTGCGGTTTGCGGTTGCCACCGTTGTATTCAATGCGAATCAGGCGGGCGTCATCATTACCTGTAAACCAGCCCGAGCCGTATTCAAGCATGTATAAGTCGCCGTTTTCGGCAAACTCCATGTCCATCGGGTTGTTGAATTTATAGCTGGGCATAAAACGCTCCATCGATACATAATTGCCGTCTTTATCCATAGTTACGGCCATTATCCAGCCGCGCATCCATTCATAAATAAGCAATTTGTTATCGTAATATTTAGGGAACGCGCGTTGAGCCGTTTTGAAATTATCTGAATAAAACACCGGCCCGGCCATGGCGTTTCTACCACCGCTACCCACCAGCGGAAACTCTGGCGAAGCCCCATAAGGATACCAGATGAAAGCCTTTTGCGCCGGAGGCAGTACTTTCAGACCCGTGTTGCTGGGTGAAGTATTGGTAGGGGCGTTTACGTCCCATTTCTCTAATGATTTTTTGTTTTCAAAGTCATACTTATTGTAAGCTTTGTTGTCGCCCACAAAGTGTGGCCAGCCAAAGTTACCCGGTTTGCGTGCCTGGCCAACCTCGTCGTGCCCTGCGGGGCCGCGGTCGTCGGCAGGTTTTGAGGCATCGGGGCCTACTTCGCCCCAGTAAACAAATCCGGTTTTGTTATCAACCGAAATTCTGAAAGGGTTACGGTGACCCATCGTATATATTTCAGGACGCGTACCGGCGGTGCCTTTCGGGAAAAGGTTGCCTTCCGGAATGGTGTAGCCACCCTCAGGCGTAGGTTTTATTCTGATGATTTTACCTCTCAGGTCGTTGGTGTTGGCAGATGATTTCTGCGCATCCCATGATTCTCTGCCCGGTCTTTCGTCGCTCGGGCTGTAGCCGTTCGAGCCATGCGGGTTGGTGTTGTCGCCGGTTGAAAGATACAGGTTTCCGGCTTTGTCCCAGGCAATAGAACCCCCGGTGTGGCAGCATTCTTCGCGTTGGGTGGGTATTTCAAGCAATACTTTTTTAGACGAAAGCACCAGTTCGTCACCTTTCAGCTCATAGCGGGTCAGAATGTTCTTCGATTCCTCCGGTATTGAGTAGTACAGGTAAATCCAGTGGTTTTGTGCAAAGTTGGGGTCTTTGTTAAGGCCCATCAGCCCGTCTTCACCCATCGACTCCTTGCCTTCTTTGCTTTTGTACTTGATGCTTACAGGTATAGAAGCAATGGTTTTCAGTTGTTTGGTTTTAGTGTTATACAGTTTCACGTCTCCCTTGCGCTCAATGAACAGCACACGGCCGTCGTTCAATACGCTCAGCTCCATTGGTTCGTTCAGTTTTTCTTCAAGCACCACTTTGGTAAAGCGGTTTTCTTCAGGGCGTGCATTGGCGTAATTTAAAGGCTTGGGGTTTGGCCCTCCCATAGCGTAATTGATACCTGCATACAGGTGATTAAGAAACAGAGGCTCGGCGTAGGTTTCGTCTGTATGCCCCATGGCAGTGTAGAACGACCGGCCACCGTCAAACTCCTGATACCAGCTCATCGGGTGGTAGTCGGGGTTTTTGCCTCCCTGATACGTTTTTTCGTCAATAGTCAGCAATACGTTAATTTTGGGCGAAATATTTTTGAAGCTGTAAAACTCGTCGCTTCTTTCAAACTCGTCGGGCATGCCCTGGGTAGCCCAATGGTTTTTTTGTACAACCGTATATTTACCTTTTTGTACGTTGCTGGGCACCATGGGGTGGTCCAGAAAGTAAGCGCCTGCCAGTTTACCATACCAGGGCCATTCGTACTCGGTGTCGGTAGCTGCGTGTACACCTACATAACCGCCACCGGCCTGAATGTACCGTTCAAAAGTGGCTTGTTGCTTGTCGTTCAGTACGTCGCCGGTAGTGTTCAGAAACAAAACGGCGTTATACTTTTTAATATCGGTTTCATTAAAAGCCTCGGCGTCTTCAGTAAAAGTTACGGCAAAGCCCTTTTCGGCTGCCATTTTGGCCAGCGCTTTTTTGCCTGCATCAATAGACGCGTGCCTGAAAGAGGCGGTTTTGCTGAATACCAGCAGTTGCGGCTTTTTTACCTGTGCCTGTACCAGACCATACGACAGCAGCAGGGTTAACAATAAGCTGATTGTTTTGTTAGATTTCATCAAAGTAAAATAAATTGTTTACGGGTGTAAAGTAATGGCTTTGAGGCAGAAGCACAAGGCGCCTGTTGCGGCGTAAATGCACTCTTCCGGATACAAATGTGTGTACTTAAATAATAGAAAACAAGAATATTGTCTAATTTTTAGACAATAATGAAATTTTGACTAATATTGTACCCAAAACAGAATAAATAGTACGCGTTTTAGAAAAGTGGTTAAAACTAAGCACAAAGTTTTAACGGGCAGATAAACCCCCACAGCAATCATGGAATTATTTAACAAGAGAGAATTTATAGAGCAGGTTTCTGTTGATTGTGTCATTTTTGGGTTTTATGACAGGCAGCTAAGGGTATTGTTGCCCCGGCTGAAAAATATGGATATATGGATGGTGCCGGGTGGTTTTGTTAGGCAAAATGAAAGTCTGGACAGCGCAGCGTTACGGATTCTGGCAGAGCGAACCGGAATAAAAGATATTTATCTGGAGCAGTTTGGTGTGTTTGGCAGCCTGGAGCGGTCGTCTCCGGAACTGATGCGGCAGGTAATAGAACTCATAAAAGGGGGTCTGGGAGAAGGTGAAGTGCTGTCTGAAGACCTGGAATGGCTACAGCGCCGGTTTATATCTATTGGGTATTATGCGCTGGTAGATATTCATCGGGTAGTGCCTCTTTGCTCTGAGCTTGACGAAACCTGCCAGTGGTATGATATGAAAGACCTGCCCCGGCTGGCATTTGACCACGCCGATATTATAATGAAAGCCCTTGAAAGCCTGCGCCTGATGCTGAATTACAAGCTGATAGGGTTTAATCTGCTGCCTGAAACGTTTACCATGAAAGAGGTGCAGGATTTATACGAAACGATATTGGACAGGCCTTTCCGGAGAAATAATTTCCAGAAAATGATTCTCGACCTGGATATTCTGGAACGTCTGGAAAAGAAATTTACCGGAGCAGCCAATAAGGCTCCTTATTTGTATCGGTTTAAAAGTCTTGAAAAAATCGCGAATTAGTGAATCGCGAATTAGTGAATGGCGGATTAGTGAATGGCGGATTAGTGAATGGCGGATTAGTGAATGGCGGATTAGTGAATGGCGAATTAGTGAATGGCGAATTAGTGAATGGCGGATTAGTGAAGTTTTGCTGAAATAATTTAGCTCAGTCATTTCGTAGAGACGTGCTGCGGGGCCTCTTCAGAGGTATATCTGATTCATTGAATTATTGTCAATTCTAATGGCTAAGAAGACTGGTTATATAAATTAAATCATTCAGAGAAGTTTTATCTGGTACGCATATTCCCCGGAAGCCGCACGCGTTGCGGCTCTACCAAAAAACTGTTAATTATTCGCCATTCTGCATATCCCTAAATCTTCTTACTCCTCAACCGTAGCGAATTGGTGATAACTGATACCGAGCTGAAGCTCATGGCGGCGGCGGCTATCATGGGCGATAACAGCACCCCGAAGAACGGATACAGCAAACCGGCGGCCACGGGGATACCCAGGGCATTGTAAAAGAAAGCAAAAAACAGGTTCTGGCGGATGTTTTTCATCACGGCATGGCTCAGGTTTTTGGCTTTCACTATCCCTTGTAAATCCCCTTTTACCAATGTGATGCGGGCGCTTTCAATGGCTACGTCGGTGCCGGTGCCCATGGCTATGCCTACGTTGGCCTGCACCAGTGCGGGGGCATCATTAATGCCGTCGCCGGCCATAGCTACTATTTTGCCTGCCTGTTGCAGCCGTTTAATTTCATTCAGTTTGTCTTCCGGTAGGCACGACGCCCTGAAATTGGTCAGGTTCAGCTCTCGGGCTACGGCAGCTGCGGTGTTTTCGTTGTCGCCGGTAAGCATCATTACTTCCATGCCACCGTCAATCAGTTCGGCAACGGCCGCTTTGCTACCAGGTTTTATGGCGTCAGCAATGCTTACAAAGCCAATTGCCACGGCGTCTACTGCCATATAAGAAACCGTTTTACCGCGTTTCTGCGCTTCAATCACTTGTTGTTCAATGTCGGGGTCAATTAGCGCCTTGCGGCTTGCCATTAATGCCTTGTTGCCCAATGCCACTTTTTTGCCGCCAACGGTGCCGGTAACGCCTTTGCCGGTTATGGCTTCAAAGTCTTGCGCCTGCGGCCATTGTATGCCTTTGCCGGCTGCAAAATTTACCACGGCCTGTGCCAGCGGATGCCCGCTGTGCTGGTTCAGTGCGGCTATATAAGCCAGTGCCTGGGTTTCGTCAAATTGTTTAGTAAAGACACGCTCTACTGATGGTTTGCCCTCGGTTATGGTGCCGGTTTTATCTATAATCAGCACATTTACCCGCGCCATTGCCTCAAGGGCTTCGGCGTTTTTAATTAATATACCAGACTGCGCGCCTTTGCCCACACCAACCATAACCGACATGGGCGTGGCCAGGCCTAATGCACAGGGGCAGGCAATAATAAGCACGGCCACAGCATTAATAAAACCATAAACCGCACCGGGAGCAGGGCCCCATTTGAGCCACATAAAATAGGTTATTACCGCCGCCAGAATAACCGTTGGTACAAAGTATCTGGATATGGTATCGGCCAGTTTCTGAATGGGGGCTTTAGAGCGGCTGGCAGTGTTTACCATCGCAATTATTTGTGCCAGCAGGGTTTCAGACCCCACTTTTTCGGCTACCATAATGAAAGATTTATTGCCGTTAATGGTGCCTGATGTAACGGCATCACCCACTTTTTTATCTGCCGGAATCGGCTCTCCGGTAATCATAGACTCATCAATGCTGCTTTCGCCTTCTGTTATTTTTCCGTCCACCGGTATTTTGTCGCCGGGTTTAATTCTTAGCAAATCGCCGGGCTGAATGGCATTTATCGATACTTTTTCGTCTTTGCCGTTGCGTACCAGCGTGGCATCGGTAGGGCTTAGTTTCAGTAATTCTTTAACGGCCGAGCTGGTTTGAGTATGGGCTTTGGCTTCCATCAGCTGCCCCAGCAGTGCAAGCGTCAGAATAACGGTAGCGGCCTCAAAATAAAGCGGCACCGACCCGTGTTCAGTTCTGAATTCAGGCGGGAAGATGCCAGGCGATATTACCCCGGTAACGCTGAAAACAAAGGCAACCGCCGTGCCCAGCGCAATGAGCGTAAACATATTCAGGTTGCCTGATGTAACAGACCGCCAGCCTCTTTCAAAAAACAGCCATCCGGCATAAAAAATAACCGGAAGCGACAGCCCCATTTGCAGCCAGTTCCAGTACCGGGCGTCCATCAGTTGCAGTAGTGGGTTATGGGGTATCATCTCAATCATGGCTATCAGAAAAATGGGCAGCGTAAAGGCGGTAGCCACTATCATTTTTTTGCGCAGGTCATGATACACAGCATTATCGTCGGTTTCTGAGGGCATTAGCGGCACCAGGTCCATGCCGCACTTTGGGCAGGCACCGGGGGCGTTGCTGAGCACCTCCGGGTGCATAGGGCAGGTATATTGGGTGGGGGCGGCCAGTTCGGGCAGTTTTTCCAGATTCATGCCGCAAACCGGGCAGTTGCCGGGTGCGTTATAGGTTTTGTCGCCCTCGCAGTGCATAGGGCAGTAATAGGTGCCTTTGCCGCTTTGTGTCAGACGTGGAGCGGTAGCCTGATTATGATGTGCGGCCTGCTGATGAGTTGCTGTATGCCCCCCATGCACCTGCGTGTTTTGAGGGGTATTTTCGGTGCTGATGGTGTATTTACCTGCTTTTGATAATGCCGCCTGAAGCACTGGCAACGAAATATGCTTTTGCATACTGATTACGGCCTGGGGTGGGTCAAGACTCACCGTTGCCTGTACGCCTTCAAGGCTATTGAGGGCTTTTTCTGCCTTTGTGCGGCAGCCGTCGCAAGACATGCCCTGTATAAAGTAAGTATGTGTCAAGGGAGTAAATCTGTTTAAGAAGGCAAGCGCAACGCATCTGCTTGTCTTGAAGAGAAGAAAACAACGCACTATTGCCTATATAACACCAAAAATAGGGTTGTTTGTTTAGCAGGAATATGAGAAATGTCAGGAATGGGGATGATTTAGGTAGGAATTGGGATTGAATAATATTAATAAAATGGAATAAAAAAAGACCGGATTTCCGGTCTTTTTTTATTCCATTTTAGAACTCATTTAGAAAAGACATATAAACGAAATACACGATTAATAAAATTATTGCACTAATAATGAAAAATAGTACTTTTCTTTTATCTAATATAACAAACCCTTTTTTTATTTCTACATACCTTATTAAAAGAGCGATTGCAAAAAGTAAAAGATATATCCAGATATTATACACTTTAACCATGAATAGCCAAAATATAGCTATAATTATCACTACTCTAAGTGTTTTGGTTATTTGAAGTATTTTTTCCATAATATGTTAATGACATCCGATTGCTTGTTGTCTGCAGTATTCCATCGCAGCAGCTGCTGATGCTAAGCACAGAGGTACTCCAAGTCCTGAAGTTAAAAGAATACAAGCTGCTCCCCCAACAGTAGCCACATTTATGCAGGATTCGTATATGGCTCGACAATTATCATCATTTTCCTTTAAATTTGCACTTCTTTTTTTTACAAACTCAGAAAGAGCTTGTTCAAATATATATGGTTTGTTTGACAAATCAGAATATTTCTCATGAAGAAGATTTTTTAAAACTTCTAATCTGTTTATCTTTTCAACAAATAATTTCTCACTTGAAAAGCCAAAAGAGGTACTCATTTTATAATAATCTGAGTCTGACAAACTTTGCTTATTTGATAATGATGATAAATACTGCCTTGAAGTTTCCACTTCTTTTTTAGAGCGGTTTTCTAAGTAATTTGAATGCCCAGCAAGCATCTGCATGGTTAATGAAGCAAACTCATTAAAAATAATATCATTTTTAAGCGTCTTGACACTTAAAGAAATGATAGGGGCTTTTGTTTCTTCCTTCTCACAAGAGATTATGAAAAAAGAAGATAAGCATAAACTAAGGGAACTTTTAAGATTAAATTTTTCATTTAATTGTTTGATTTGATGTAAAAATATTAATTCTGAGTACATACATCAAAGCTATAATTAAATTCCGAATGATAAAGGTGTATTTTTACTCATTTTGTTACGTAGAAATACGTATTTACGGAGATTTGACCAGAAAAATATTTACTATAAACATTAGATAAACTTAGATTATCCTTAAAATTTTGCTTGCCACTTTTAAACTATTAATCAGTTATTTAAAATACTTATGTGAGTTTTATATAAATGAAATTTTATTAGTTAGGGAGGGATTCTAATAGAAAAGTTTATATTTTAAATAAATGGACTAATTCTAGAAAAATATCGGCAGGTTCATCCGCCAGTCGGAGGTCAGAATTGTTCTTACGGTTTCTACATATTCATTAAAGTTAATGGGCTTGGTAAGAAACAGATTGGCCCCTGCCTGGTAGGCGCTTTCTTTAATGATGGGGTCCTGGCTGCTGGTGAGTATCACCGAATAAGTGTTGCTGAGGGTCTGGTCTTTCCTGATTTCTTTCAGGCACTCAATGCCGTTCTTTTTGGGCATGTTAATGTCCAGAATCACAATATTATAGTTGGGGGCATCGGGCGACCTCAACGTTTTCATTAATTCGTAGCCGTCACTTACCACTGTTAGTGTGGTGGGTATATTCACTTCTTCCAGTGCGTTATTGAAAATATCCTGATAATCCTTATCGTCTTCGGCCAGAACAACATTTAATGAAACGTGCATACTTTTTTTAAATTAAGTAATGAAAATGGTACTTACGGGAAATTTTTAACACACGGCCTGAGGTACTCTAAGCCAATAACCAAGGGTAATTTCAGATATAACTGAATTTTAGTGATTTAGCCACTATCTCTTTTTTGAAGGTCTGTTGTGGTATTATAACAATAGGCAAAACAGGCAGCCGGTTTGACTATACTAAGATTGACTTTGTGTTGCTGATTTAGTATTCTGCTACAAATTAGAATCAATTTTTATTAAAGCAAGCATTTATGTGCTTTTTTTAACATTGTTTTAATAAAAGCACCAGAATTTGTTAAATAATTGCAGTTTATGCGTTGTTCTTTTTACGATGTGCCTTGCACCTGCCCCGCGACACTGCATTTGTATTTATAACGGTTTTTGTTGCCTTTTATGTATTAATATCAGCAAATGGGTAAAAAATAACCGCCACATTCGGGGTTTTGCTCTACATTTGCAAAAAGTTGCTTGCAGCGTGTGTTTCGGGCTTTATTATTAATTTTTTTTGAAGGCAGTATATCATGAAAGAAAAAGCCATCAGGGCCACGTATTTCAGTATTTTTGGCAATATAGCCCTGGCAATTATTAAATGGCTGGCCGGATTTTTCGGCAATTCTTATGCCCTAATTGCAGATGCTATTGAGTCGACAACCGATATTTTTGCGTCTATTCTGGTGCTGATGGGTATAAAATATGCCAGCAGACCTGCCGACGATAATCACCCGTACGGGCATGGGCGCATAGAACCGCTGGTTACGTTTCTGGTGGTGGGTTTTCTGATTATGTCGGCCACCCTGATAGCCCATGAGAGTATCAACAATATCAGAACGCCTCATCATTTGCCTAAAGCCTGGACACTGATAGTACTTGGGGTAATTATTTTATGGAAAGAGTTATCTTACCAGATTGTGATGAAAAAAAGCCGCGAGACCAACAGCTCGTCGCTAAGGGCTGATGCCTGGCACCACCGCAGCGACGCCATTACTTCTATTGCGGCTTTTATTGGTATTACTGTTGCACTGATTATGGGTAAGGGCTATGAGTCGGCTGATGATTGGGCGGCGCTTTTTGCATCTGGATTCATTTTGTATAACTGCTACCTGATTGTAAGACCTGCGCTGGGTGAAATAATGGACGAAAACCTGTATGATGATGTGATTGCGGCTATCAGACTGAAATCGATGGAGGTAGACGGGGTTATTGAAACCGAAAAATGTTATGTGCGCAAGGCGGGTATGAAGTATCATGTAGACCTGCACGTTATTGTAGATGCCCACATGACCGTGCGAGAAGGACACGCCGTGGCACACCGGCTGAAAGATTATCTGCAAGCCGAAATGCCGGAGCTTGACCAGATTCTGATACACGTAGAACCGCATGAATGAGCGAATGAGTGAATGAGTGATTTAGTGAATGAGCGAATGGTTTATGAGCGGCCGGCGTTCCGGTGAATTAGTGAATGGTGAATGAGTGATTGAGCGAATTAGTGATTGAGTGGCTGGCGTTCCGGTGAATGAACGATTTAGTGAATGGTGATTTAGTGAATGGGTGAATTAGCGGCTGGCGTTGCGGTGAATGAGTGTGGCGTTGTTTTGGTAAATTAGATTTAATATTTTTTGCTCGGTAGATTACGGCTTTATATAAATTCAGGTTTATTTGCAGGCGCAATTATTTGCTTCATTCTGAAATAAAGGGTTCGCTGTAAGAGAAGTTTTCTGATTTGACCATATCAGTGGTAAACCTTTCAAAACCAATAACAAAACTGATGCTTTTTGAGGTTTTAAATAAAATTGGCAGATTTACCGAAAGTGAGGCCGCATTTATTGCCTCAAAAATGGTTACCCGTCAGTATAAGAAAAACCAATGGCTTTTGGCGGAGGGTATCATTTGCCGAAGTATTTCACTGGTGGTGTCGGGGGCGGCTTATCAGTTTACTTTGAATGATATTGACGAAAACATCATTGATCTGTATATGGCAAACGACTGGGTGATGAACTACACCAGCTTTGTAGGGCAGAAACCATCAGCCACTTGTATAAAAGCTCACACCGACTGCGAGGTGCTTGAGATGTCTATTCACGCAGCGCATGAATTAATCGGTATCTCGCCGGTTTTCTTCCAACTCGGTAAGGTGCTTGAGCAGGCCCTGACCCGCAATCATTATTTTGATAACACCCTCACACCACTGCAAAAATATAATCATCTGCTCAGCACAAGGCCTCAATTGTTGCAGCAGTTTCCGCTCAAAATGATAGCCTCTTACCTGAAAATGACACCCGAAACACTCAGCAGGGTGAGAAGTATTTATTAGCCCATTGTTTTTCTTGATTTGAATCAAGTGATGTTTTGCTGACACCGCTGCAATTTTGTGCGCATCTTCAAAAAAATCATTATGAACAATCAATTCAGACAAACATCTGCTTTCATGTTATTTATGGGGGCCTTTCTGGCCGCCGCTACCATGATTCATCACCCCATCGGTGGTAGCATAGAGTATATCATACATGTAAAAAAAGTTATTATGTTTACACATGCCCTTGCTATTGCCTGTATGCCTTTTATAGGTTTTGGCGCATGGGGGCTATCGGTGCACCTGCAAACGCCGGGCCGATTGTCTATGCTGGGGTTTTGTGTTTTCAGCATAGGGCTTATGGGGGGCATCATTGCAGCCGCATTTAACGGTTTTGTTATGCCCAATTTTGTAGAACACTACTACGGAACCAAAGCCAGCCGGGAAACCCTGGACATGATAGTGCATTATGGCTTTGATATCAATGCCGCTATGGCTTATCTGTTTATTGGGGGTACCACTTTTGCGGTAGGGGTATGGTCGGTGGTTATTCTGGCAACCAGCCGCTTGCCTAAATGGATTGGGTATTATGGATTATTGATTCTGGCCGCAGGACTTGCCGGTTTATTGCTGAAATTCAACTTTATTAGCGTTTGGGGTTTCAGCATATTTGTTTTCGGGCTGATAAGCTGGCTGGTACTGGCAGGGGTATTGATGTGGAGAAGGAAGAGCGATTTAGTGAATTAGTGATTTAGTGAATTAGTGATTTAGTGAATTAGTGAATTAGTGAATGAGCGGGCGGCGTTCCGCTGAATTAGTGAATGAGCGGGCGCCGTTGCGGTGAATGGTGATTGAGTGAATGAGCGGGCGGCGTTGCGGTGAATGAATAATCGTGAATTAGCGAATTTTCCTTGTGGGTTATTGGATTACAAGCGCATTTATAAAAAAAAAGGGGTTTTCGTAAATAAATCCTCTCAATCACTAAATCAGCGGAAACGCCGCCCGCTCATTCACTAAATCACTCATTCACCATTCGCCATTCACCGCAACGGCGGCCGCTAACTCACTATTCACTAATTCGCTCATTCACTAAATCACCATTCACTAAATCACCATTCACTAAATCACTAAATCACTAAATCACTAATTCACTCATTAATAAATGCGTATCTTTGTACACACAACAAACGGGAAAGCATGAAATTAACGGCTTTATTTAAGGATTTTTTTGAAAGCGAAAAAGCAGGCGGCCTTGTGCTGATAGCCTGTACGGTGGTTTCGCTCATACTGGCTAATTCGGGTATGGCAGAGGGCTATCAGCACCTTTGGCATAGCCAGGTAGCCGGGCAGCCGCTTGAATACTGGATTAACGACGGTCTGATGACCATCTTTTTTTTGCTGATAGGCCTTGAACTGGAGCGTGAAATTTATCTGGGCGAATTGTCGGACATAAAAAATGCCATGCTACCTATTTTTGGCGCCATTGGCGGTATGCTGGTACCGGCGGGTTTATACCTGGCTTTTAATTTCGGTGGCAGTGCGCAGGCCGGGGCGGGTATCCCGATGGCTACCGACATTGCCTTTGCACTGGGTATTTTATCTTTACTGAATGATCGTGTGCCGGCATCACTCAAGATTTTTCTGACGGCTCTGGCTGTTATTGACGACCTCGGCGCAATACTGGTGATTGCCATTTTCTATACCAAAACCCTGATGTGGGGTAACCTGCTTATTGCCCTGGGCATACTGGCCGTTTTATTTATTATGAACCGCCTGAAAGTAAGAAACCTGATACCTTACCTGATTGGCGCTGTAGCCATGTGGTATTTTATGCTGCACTCGGGCGTGCATGCCACTATTACTGGCGTGCTGGTGGCATTTGCGCTGCCTTTCGGCAACGGCGACGAGAAGTCAACCTCTTATTTGCTGCAACATTTTCTGCATAAACCGGTAGCATTTGTTATTCTTCCGGTGTTTGCGCTGGCCAATACAGCCATTAGTCTGGGCGGCAACCTGGGCGAAATGCTTACCCAGGCTTACAGCCTGGGCATAGCCGCAGGGCTTGTTATTGGTAAACCGCTGGGGATTTTTCTGCTGGTGTTTTTATCTGTCAAGCTGAAAATCTGCCGCCTGCCCGACGACCTCAGCTGGAAGTCGATTGGTGGCGTGGGTTTTCTGGGGGGCATAGGTTTTACGATGTCTATCTTCATAACCCTGCTTGCCTTTAATGATATCACCATTATTAACGAAGCCAAGTTTGTGATACTGCTGTCGTCGTTGGTGGCAGGGGCTATTGGTTATTTCTTTCTGAAATTGGTGCTGAAAGACCGCGTTACCGAATAGCGTTGCTATTGGCCGCGTTGCGATACCAGCTTTTCGTTGGTAAGTTTTACAAATTTGTATCCTTTGGCGCGTAGTACGGGTATGGCCATCTGCAATGCCTGTAGCTCGTGCCATTGCGGGTGGTTGAAGTGCATAATTACAATAGCCCCCGGCCGTGCCTGGCTGCTGATGGTCTGGCTGATAAGCTCCGGAGCCGCAAACGGAACGGCGTCGCCGCTGAGTACATCAAAGGCAACTACCTGCATACCCAGCTGATTGGCAATCCGGGCGCAGGTTTCGTCGGTATAGGCCGTAGCCGACCTGAAAAACCGGGGCCTTTTGCCGGTGAGTTTTTCTATTTTGCGCGAATTGAGCTCCATTTCGTCTATCACCTCCCCAACATTTTGGGTGGCAGCAATGCCATATTTTGTTTCGCCGTCAACCGAGCAAAGCCGGTGCAGCAGCCCATGATTACCGATTTCAAAAAGAGAATCAGCCGCCAACTGCCTGAAGGTAGCCAGGTTGTCGTCAATCCAGAGGCCGCTCACAAATAGGGTAGCAGGTATATGCTCTTTTTTAAGGTAAGCTATCAGGGGCGCGTTGTAATCATTGCTTTTACCTATACAAGCATCAAAAGTAAAGGCAATTACCTTGTTGGCGTCGGCCACATCTTCAAAAACATCTTTAATAACCACGCCAAAGCGCCCCGGGGTGGCGTTATGAAATTCGCCCATTATCTGGTTCTTAAACCGCAGGTAATCTGGGGTATAGTAGGGCTGTAGTTTTGCTTTCAGCTTTGCATTTGGCCCTTTGGGCGGCTGTGCGCACAATGCCAGTGGCAGTAGCAAGCTTACTAATACGAGTGTTTTCATGATACAGGTTTTTGCCTTTGCTTTGCAAAAATGGCATACTTTGGTTAAAATCTGTTTAAAGTCTTATTAAAATAAAGCTAAATTGTGGTTTAACTTTACAAAATATACCCAAATTGCCAAATGATGCAGTAATTTTTTAATTTGAGTATCTATAAACAGATGCCTATGGATTACCGGACTTACACGCCTGCCCCGAAACTAACCGGGGTGGTTAATTGCTACTGGACATTGGAGGCGCCTGCGCAGGTGAGTGCTGAAAAACAGCACATTGTGCCAGACGGCTGCATGGAAATGATTTTTCATTATGGCGATGCTTTCAGGCAGTATATGCCAGATGGCAGCAGTCTGGTGCAGCCTTTGTGCTTTGTGTTTGGGCAGGTGACCCGGCCGCTGGCTATAGAGCCTACCGGTGCAACGGGTATTTTTTCAATAAGGTTTCAGCCGGAAGGGTTTGCTGCTTTTGCCACCATGCCTGTAAGTAATATGGAAAACCGCGCCGTGCCGCTTGAGGAGCTGTTTGGCGCAGACGGCAGCCTGCTGGCCACCGCTGTTTTAAACGCCGGGCAAACGGAAGCGCGTATCAGGCTGGTGGAAGATTTTCTGATTGAAAAACTGATAACTGAGGAGTCAGTAAGTACACTGATACGCTCAAGTATTGAACTGATTATGCAACTGAACGGGCAGGTTTCTGTTGGTGAACTGACCGATAGCCTGCACGTGAACCGGCGGCAACTGGAGCGCAAGTTTATGAAAAATACGGGGCTAAGTGTGAAGCAGTTGTCGAGAATTGTGCGGCTACAGGCAACACTGAAAATGCTGGCCGGGCAGCAACCGGGTACGCTTACGGGCGTGGCGTATGCGGGTAATTATTATGACCAGGCCCATTTTATTAGAGATTTCAGGTCGTTTACGGGCATGAGCCCCAAGCAATTTTATGGAGGGCATCTGAGGCTGTCGGCCTTGTTTTCAGGTATGGGGTAGGTTGTGTCGCATTTATACAATTATTGCCATTAAAAGTGGTATAGTTTTGAGGGCGTAATGAAACATTAATTGTAAACCTTAAATGCAAAAACCAATGAAAACCCTTGCAAAAACCTGTTTAATATTGATGCTGGTGTCTTTTATAAAAACCGACGGCCTGAGTGAACTGTATTTTCTGGAAGGAACCTGGAAAACTGAAAACAAGGAAGTTTATGAGACATGGAAGCAACTGCCCGATGGCACACTGGAAGGGCAGGGGTATAAAATTAAAGATGGCGCCAAAGTGGTAACCGAGCGCCTCAGGATACGGATTGTTAAGGGCAAAACCACCTATGAGGCCACCGTACCTGACCAGAACAATAACCAGACCATAGCATTTGAGCTCAACAAGGCTACGGCTGGTGTTTTTTCATTTGAAAACCCGGCGCATGATTTCCCGAAGAAGATTCAGTATCGGCCCGTTGACGGCAGAACCATTCAGGTGCGCGTGCTGGGCGATGGCGACAAAGGTTTTGAGTACAAAATACTGAAACAGTAGGCAGGCATTAATTTTTATGACCCGGCGCACCTGAACGTAACCGGTTACAGGTGCACGGGGTGCAAAATTTATTCGAAGTAGGTTTGTACGTCTGACGACCCACTTACCAGAAACTGGTTGTTGTTGATTTTCGACTGCAGGCGTGCCATCAGCTCTTCGCGGGTAAATGGCCGCTTAAAAGCCTGGCTCACCAAATTCAATACCTCAGAAACGCAGCCGGAGCGGTCTTGTGCCGGTTGCCCCAATAAAGAAGATTCGGACATTCGCAGCCTGTCTATTTCCTGGCAGTGTTTTTCATTAAAGTTCTCTATTTCGCCGTGCAGAAACACGTTTTTGTCATACGTGTATCTGAACGAAAACCCTACTTTTTTATCATCTTTTTGTACCGACAGGTCTTCGGCATACACCAGCATATTAGAGCCTGAACCATCGTAGTTGTCGGTTAGGGTAACGCGCAGGGTAGTGCCGTCAGATTGTTTTTTAATGTAATTCTTTACTTTTTCCACAATCTGCCCGGTGGTGGTAGAGGTAGTTTTAGACTCACTGAACATAATGCCACTGCGGCTGTCGGTAGAGGTTTTAATTCTGGCCATCTTTTTCTGGTTCGGATACTCCACCAGGCAATCGCAGTCGTGTTCGCTGTAATTACCGAATTTCTGCTCAATAATGAGGCTGTTTTTTACGGCATAAAAAGTACAATGCAATTGCAGCAGGGTGTCGAGGTCGATTTTCATATTGGCCTGGCCGTTCAGAACCGTAATAAGACCCGAAACTTCACCTTTTGGAGTTTTGTCGGTCAGGCTGATAATATTGCCATCCTCTACGCGAACCACACTATTGGTGTTGATTTTGGAAATAAACTCAATATTCCCGGTGTAGGGTTTATTGGTGTAGTGAAAAATAATTTTCTCGTTTTGAAGCGTAAACTTACTTTCGAAAGCTTTCTTCAGATTGGTGTCATATTCGTCGAGGTCAATGGTTACTTTGGCGTCGTCGTCACATGAAGTCAGAATCATAACAGCAGTTATGAAAAACAGCATTTTTTTCATTGGGTCTGGCAGATTAAAGTACAATGTTGAGTAAATATACTCATTTGATACAAGAAATAAATCTGCCACTATTGCTTTGGCTACGGTAAATAAGTATTTTTTTTATTAAAATTATCTTTCGGTACCATAACGGAGTGCATATACGCAGCCAGATGCGGGCGTTGCTTTAAATGGCTGAGCAGAAAGGAGTTGGAAGAGGATTAACAAAAAGCCAAGGCAAAAGCCCGTTGGCAGCGGATAGAAAATCAACCTGGCTTTGCCTTTATTTGCGTTGAATTTATCTGGCGGTAGCAATGGTTTCAAGGCTTTTTTAGACATGCCATGCCGGCGGTCTTTAGCAGCCTGAAAAACAAAGCCCAAAGTTTCATAATTGGGCTTTCTGGCAGGGTTGGGGTTATGGCTTTTTGAAGAGTTGCAGGATGTGTTTCTTTACTAACCTGAAGACTGCAATCAGATATTTGGTTATAAGGTCTTCCGGTGGTTGGTATATAATTTGTTGGGGTTTTATGGTTTGTGTTTGTTTTTTTGTGAAGATAGCGAATGTGCCTGAAAATAAAGATAGGGTGTGCTCATGTTTTCGGAATGCCGTTCAAAGAACGGCTGACACAGCGACTGAATGAAGATTCAGCCGAGCTGGGATGAAAGGTTTGATTCAAATATTTAAAATCAAAACTCAAACATAATTTATGGAGCTTATATGCCCCCGAAGCCGCACGCAGTGCGGCTCTACCAAGTTTGCAGATGTATTAACCGTGCCACGCCTCTTCTCTTTTGAGTATAAACGTGGCACGGTGTTTAAAAGCCTAATCTACCGGTGGCGTAATCAACGGCGATGATGGCTTTGGCGGCTTTGGCTTGTAGCGATATCAGTTTTTGCTGGGCTTCAAACAACTTGTTTTCGCGGCTGTTTACCAGAAACAGGCTGCTTTCCCCGTTGTTGAAGCGGGTCAGTTCGGCATCGTACATACGTCGGTAATTGATAACCGTTTGCTGGTAGATGGCCGTCTGGCGTTGTAGTTGCACGGCATCGTTATAATATTGGTTTACCTTGTTTTGCTGCTCGGTAAAAAGCAGGCGGTTTTCCCAGGTTTGCTGGGTTATTTTCAGGTTGGCTTTGCGGTATTCGGCGCGGGCCTCACGCAGAAACAACGGGATACCCACCGTAAATCCCCACTTATAGTTGTTCTGAAACAGATTGGGGTCGGCAAAGAAGGTATAATCTTTGTTGAGCAGGTTATACTGCACATTAAAAGTAGGTAGCAGGCTCTGAAACTTCAGTTGTTTTTCAATGCCCAACACATTGGTTTTTATTTGTGCCTGCTGCAGCTTGGGGTGGGTGGCTACCAGGCTTTGGTACTGGTTTATGTCTTGCAATGAGCGTTCGGCTACTATCAGTGCAGGCTCAACAAATGGGGGTAGCTGGTAGGCCTGCTGGTTTTCTTTCCACAAAAAATTGCTCATTTCAAATGTGGCGTTGTTCAGGGTCTGTTCTGCCTCGGCCAGCATAAACTCAAAGCTCTGCAACTGGGTGAGGGTCTCAACGGTGTCAATGGCTGGTCTGTCGCCCAAAGTCACGCCATTCCTGATAAACTGGTAGCGTTCCTGATTCACTCTCAGCAGGCTGTCGGCCAGGCGTTTGGTGTAGTAGGCGCTTTGCCATTCATAATATACACTGGTGGCTTCGTAGAGCAGGTCGTTGAGCATCAGCCGTCGTTCTTCGTCCGAAAAAGCCACCATTTCTCGTGCCTGTTTTACTGCGGCCCTTCGTTTGTCTATCAACAGGCCTTTGGCTAAGGGCAAAGATGCGCCTACAAAACTACTGCGGCCCTTGGTAAGCTCGGTGGCTGTAAACTGCCCCTGATTGTTTTCTGTACCGGCTTTCAAATCAAGCCCATACCAGGTGGGTACTTTCAGTTCGGTGGTGAGGTAGTTGTAATAATCTTTACCGCCAAATTCTTTCTGATTTTTGTTGATATAAAAAGATGGCTCAAAGGCTCCGCGGGCGCTTTGCAGCTCTGCTTTAGCCATGTCGGTCTGAAGGGTGGCTTGCTGCGCTACGGGGTGGTATTTTCTGACAATGTTAATGAACTCATCATACGTGAGTTTTTCCTGGGCTTGCAATTGAACCGCAAAACCCAGAAAAAACATTATATATAACCTTAATTTATACATTTTACTTGCAAGTAATGGAGTGGTAAAGAGCTTGGTTCCCGTTTGGCTCTGTCGGGTTGTGTTATTTCTTGGCTGTTTTACCGGCCGAGTCGTCAACATAATATTCAGGTGGGAAACCGTTAATATTACGCCAGATTTCGTAGCCCAGCGGCACATCTTTCAGCAATATAAAGGTGTCGGTGGCTGTACCCAGGCGCAGGGTGTTAGGCCAGGGGCGTTCGGTGGGGTCTGGCTTTACCAAAACCCTGAAGTTGCCGGTGGCGTCAACGGTGTTTGAAATGGCCGTTACCACACCCCGGAAGGTACCGTACGACTGCCGCGGCCAGCCGCTGAAAACAATGGCAGGTATACCGTCAAAAATTACGTTTACTTTACTGCCTGTTTGTAACAGGGTGATGTCGAGCGGTTTTACAAAAATTTCAATGGCCAGCTCGGTGTGGTCTGGCACTATCTGCGCCAGTTCTTCGCCTTCTTTCACAATCTCGCCTAAGCCGGCTTTAATGGCCCGTGTTACCTGTCCGCTTTGCGGGGCAATTACATAATATAACTCGTTACGCAGTTTATAGCTGTCATACTGGTTTTTGAGTTTTTCAATGTCGGCCTGTCCGGAGGCTACCTGCGATAGCGACTGGAAACGTTCGCCACGTACTTTTGATACTTTTTCGAGGTAGTCCTGATTGGCGGCATTGAGGTCGATAGAGAGGTTGATTAAGTCTTGCTTCGAGTTCAGAAACTTGATTTCGTTGCTGGTGCGTTTGGCAAGGGCGTTCTGATACGCCTGATTACGCTGCTCATATTGGGTAAGCGACACCAGCCCCTGGTCATACATTTGTTTCTGGCGTTTCAGCTGTTCGCTGGCAATGGCGAAATCGTTGCGTGCGGCCAGCATATCCATGCTGTCGGCTTGTATTTTGGCTTTGGTCTGGGCAATTTTGTTTTGCAGCTGTGCAATTTTAAGCCGCAGAGATTCTGTAATGGCCGAGGTCTGCACGGTAGCCGTGTTGGCTTTTTCCTGATAGCTCTGGTTGGCTTGTTCTTTGGCTATTATCTGCTGGCGGGTACGTTCAATCAGGCTGGGGTCCAGGTATTCAACTTTTACTTCTTGCAGGCGGGCAATAGTGTCGCCTTTTTTTATCATGTCGCCTTCTTTTATATACCATTGCACTACTTTGCCTGTTATGGCGCTATAAACACCCTGCTGGCGTTGTTCCTGCCGGAGGGTGGTTACCTTGCCCCGGCTTTTGATGTTCTGGGTCCAGGGCAGAAAAGCCGCCATCACTATCAGGCCCAGCAGGCCGTAGGTCCAGTATTTTACTTTGCTTTGTTTGTTGATAAAATAAATATCGCGAAACGACTTCGGTTTTTTGTTCAGATCCTGGTCTTCAAAAATGGTTTCTAAGTATTTCATCTGAATTTATTTTAACTCTAATATTTTATTGAAATGGGGTTTGATTTCCTGTTGCTCAGAGGCAACCACTACCGTAATGGGCAAATTGCAGATGTACTCTGCCACTTTTTGTGCTTTGGCGGCACTCAGGTTTTTGAATGGCTCATCCAGCACCATCAGCGAGCTGGGTTGTACAAAAGTGCGCAGCAACAGGATTTCCTGAATAAGATGCGACGACAACTTGGCGCCTTTGGTGAAAAGCTCGGTGTCATAGCCATTGTCAAACTCATCAATGAAGCCGTCAAAACCTAGTATTTTTATTAAAGACGTTACAGTTTCGGGCTTGATGTCGGTATTACCTATACTGATGTTGTCCCAGAGCGAACCGTTAAAAATTTCGTTCTGGCCGCTCAGGTAGGTCAGGTGCTTTCTGATGCTCAGAATGTCGTAGTTATCTATCGGTACGTCATTGATATAAATATGACCCTGATACTGCGTCAGGTTATTGCTGATTAGTTTCATAACCGTGCTGGTGCCTCTGCCAGAGAGGGTTTTCATGAGCAGGGCTTTTTCGCCGGGCTGAATCACGAACGACAAGCCATTAAGTATGGTTGAGTGTCTGGTGTAAGCAAAACTTACATTTTTAAATTCAACCTTTAGCGGGTTGGCGTTGTTTAATTTTAGTTTACCGCTCGATTCGGTGGGTTTTTGCAGCACTTTGTTGAGTTTTTCAACGGCCGTGAGCACGTCATAAACGATATCAATACTGGTGATGAGTTTTTCTACCGAAGCCGTAATGGCTATGATTACGATTTCGGCGGCTATAAACTGGCCGATATTAATGAGCTGATTGAGCAAAAGCGCACAGCCGATTATCAGCATGGCCGCGGTGAGAATAACCTTAAAGGCCACGAGGCTCCAGTATTGGGTTTTCAGGATTCCGAAGTGACGGGTGCGGTTTTGGAGATACCCCTGCGTGAACTCGTCGGTCCGTTGTATATTCAGGTGGGTATATTCGTAGTTTTTAAAAGTATTCTGGTTGCGGCTTATTTCCTGCAGCCAGGCAGCTACTTTATACTTGTAGTCGCTTTCTTTCAGGCTGGTTTCAAGGCCGCGGTCTGAGCTCAGTCTGAATATCAGGTAGACAATGAGTATAAGTAAACCGCCAAAAGCAATAAAAATAGCATGATAAAAAGACAAAAGCAGAATGCCGAACAATATCTGCACGATGGCGGTGGGTACCCCCAGCAATAATTTAGAAAGGCCTTTTTGCAGATTGATGGTATCAAAAAACCGGTTGGTCTGCTCTGGCATATAATAGCCTTCGGTGGCTTCAGGCCTTATTTTCGGCAGGGTGTCGGCATATTCAAAGGCATACCTTACAAATATTTTCTGCTGTATTTTCTCGCTTAACTTCATCTGGTTTATCTGCAGCAAGCCAGCCAGAAAAACGCTTACTATTACCAGCCCTATCAGTACAACCAGCGAAGTAGAGGCGGTGTTGTACATGACAAAGTTGATGATTGACTGAATGCCCAGTGGCATAACCAGTTGTATAATACCCGAAAGGATAGCAAAAAAGTAGAGGGAGGTTATGTCTTTCTGGTCAAGCCTTAGTAAGTTGAAGATTCTTATAAAAGGATGAATAGTGTGATTGTCGGCCATTGGGTAATATTTTTTGCAAAGATAAAAAACTTAAGTTATGATAGTGTTACTATTATATAATATTGTTGTAATATCATTTATTGTATAATAACTATTATTTGTTTAGTTTTGTTCAAAACTAGCGCAAAATGGAGTATCAATTAAATTTTAACGTAAACCATAACATCTATATCAGAGACCCTGAGAGTAGTGAATTGGGCCGGCAGATTGTTCGGAAGGCCATTGATCTGATATACGAAGTGGGCTATGAACATTTTACTTTCAAAAAGCTGGCCATTGATATTGGTACAACCGAGGCAAGTATATACAGGTATTTTAAGAATAAACACCTGCTTTTGGTGTATATTCTGAACTGGTACTGGAGCTACCTTGAGTTTCTGCTCATGTTTCAGTTAAAAAACATCAGCGACCCTCACCTGAAGCTAAAGACGGTGATTCAGCTACTAACGCGTGAACTACCGGAGAATACCGGTAAAATTGAGTACAATATAACGTATCTGAACCAGATTGTAATTACAGAAAGTAGTAAAGTTTATCTGGTAAAAGAGATAAATGAAATAAACGAGGCAAAGGTTTTTAAGCAGTTTAAAGATTTGTGCAATACGATTGCTGGTATTATTCTGGAGCTGGACCCCGGCTATCCGTATCCGCATTCGTTGAGTAGTACGCTGATTGAGACTTCGCATAACCAACAGTTTTTTAGTTCGCATCTGAAAAGGCTGACAGACGTAAAAACCGACGAAGATGCCTCGGCCTACGTGGCGGCGTATCTGGAAGATCTGGTTTTCAGGGTGTTGAGGATGGGGGATTGAGCAAATTAGTGATTGAGTGAATGAGCGAATTAGTGATTGAGCGAATTAGTGATTGAGCGGGCGGCGTTCCGCTGAATGAGCGAATTAGTGATTGAGCGAATTAGTGATTGAGCGGGCGGCGTTCCGCTGATTGAGCGAATTAGTGATTGAGCGATTGAGCGAATTAGTGAATTAGCGGGCGGCGTTCCGCTGATTGAGCGGGCGGCGTTCGGGGGAATGAGTGAATACCTGTGTCATGCCTCAGTTCTTTTGAATATAGACTTGGCATGGCAGCGTTTGAGATTTGCTCAGACTATTTTTTTGTGTTTGATTGGATTATTTCAAAAATGCTTTTGAATAGAGTTCTGACCAGATTTTTAATTTCTGTTTCCTTAAAAACGTGAGCGTAGCTAAACTGAAGGTCAATTTGTGTTCTATCTAACTTAATATGGAAACTTCGACTTCTAAAAACGAAACTTAATAGCAGACGAGAGTCGTTAATTTGTTCATTTATCGAGTGCTGCAATTCCTTATCCCAGGTAATGGTATCTATGTCAGTAGATGTATTAATTACACTGGTTAATTCATCTAAAAATGTAAATCTTTTGCCATCTTTTCCTACGAAATAAATGTCATAAAATTTATTTCTCACTTTGAATAGTTCCTCAAAATCGGTTGATTTTTTATCTAATTCGATAAGAATAGGTTTTATCACCTCCTTAAACAAAAAGTATGTTTTTTGAGAACTTTTTGTTGGGTTCGATATATCTTTACCTAACTGCTCCCTCTTAAACAAAGCCACTTGCTTATCAATATCATCCTCTTCTTCTATGCTTTCACCTTTGGTGGCTTTTAGTTTGATTTGTAAGGACCAGATTAACTGTTCGCTAATGTAATTTACAAAGACCGGAAGTTTTCTATTATCAGAATCAACCTGATTAAGTGCATTCAGATAATTCTTTTTGTCAGCCGATTTAATAATAACGGGAGGCAAGCCATTTTTCAGCAAAACATAATTCATCAACAGACGCGAGATTCTGCCGTTACCATCATCAAAGGGGTGGATAAGAACAAATTTGTAGTGGAATATGGCGGCTAACTCAGTCGGACTTAACTCTTGTTTTTCTGTTTCTGAATGAAACCAAGCCATTAAATCGTTCATAGCCATTGGGGTATCCATTGGGGAAGCATAATGAAACATCTCTCCGTTTTGTAAAAGAACAGAGTTTGGATGCTGCTTGTATTCTCCAACCTGAATTTTTCTTCTGGTCGATTGTCCGTCTGCTGTAATAGCCTCTTTCCAGAATGGTCTTACCAGAATAATTTCATTGAGTTGCTTTATGTCTCTTTCAGTGAGTACATACGATTGGTCTTCAGCTATTTCTTTTATCCAACGATACGCAACATCATGCGCTTTCATTTCTTCAAATTCGCGCATTTCATGCTGGCCATCGGTTTTATCGAAAATCAACAATAACTTTGTTTCGCCATAGGTAAGGGTATTGCCTTCAATATGATTGCTGTTATAATTAAATTCTAACCTGTATTTATCATCCAGTTTTCTGGCATTTTCTTCAGAAATCGGCGGCAGGGCAGCTAATTCTTGCAACAAAGAACTTATTTTATCGCTTTCGTACATGATAATTAACCTGGTGTCTATTTTTGCAAAAACCAATCTTTACAAAAATAGGAGTATTTGGGCATAATTTAAGTTGAAATTAAAGATTTCTTAATTTATGATGTGTGTATCTGAAGGCGTTGAGTAACTGTGTAGCTAAATTATTGGCTCTGGCATAGTTATTTTGGGGGTTATAAGAAAACAAATGTTTCAGGCGTTTAGATAGTGTTACCAGATATAAAAAAACATTTTACCATGAGAACCATAACTACTTTTTTGCTGATTATGATGCTTTTTACGGCTGCTACCTGTGCCGATTCTGATGGCTATTCGGGGGTGATAGAAAGCATTGAGAACGGGAAGGATGGCTACGTGGCTACTTTGAAAGACGAGAACGGCGAGCGTTTTGAAGCGCTGTTTTCGATTCCGAATATGGGGCCTGATCAATTTAAACGCTGGCAGGTAGGGGATAAGCTAAATTTGGAGGGCGATACCATTCATATCAACCAAACTTACAGGGTTATTGCGCGTAAGGCGGAGAAGAAATGATTTGGTGAATGATTGATTTGTGAAATAAATACTATTTCAATTTGTGAGACATTGTGTGCATTGATAACATTGTGGCAATTAAATTATAGCTATTATTCTATACCCGTGCCACGCCCTTTTACTCATGAGTATAGGCGTGGCACGAGCAATTACTTAATTTGCTTCGGTATAAGCCTTAAAATTATCTAATATGGCCTGCCAGCCCATTTGCTGCATTTCAACGGGGTTTTGGGTTTCAGCGTCGAAAGTTTCTTCTACCTGTGTTTCAGTACCGTTTATGTCTGTAAAAACAATACTTACCTGTCGGCCGTCGCCCATAGTGTAGGCTATCAGCTGGTTTTCTTGTACGTCGTCATAAATGCCGCCGAAATCAAAGCTAAAGCTGCCGTCTTTGGCAGCCATGGTATAAACAAACTGCCCGCCAACGCGTAAATCGTTTTCAGCCTTTGGCGTGTGCCAGTCGGGCGATGCGTTGTTCCACTGCATTACCATTTCGGGCGTGGTAAAATATTTCCAGACTTTTTCTACGGGCGCGTTCACAGTGGCCGCTACCGTAATTTTTGTGGGTTGATTACTCATTTCGTCTCCGTTTAATTGGTTAAAGTTGTTTTAATTTTTGGCGTGAAGGCGCCTATAAGCCTGCGGCCATTGGTAACTTATGTTTGGTATATTTGCGGCGTTTGGGGCGTTCAATATACACTAGCGGTTTTTTATATTTTTTGCCTTTACCGGTAAGCAGGTAGTCGCCGGATACTTTGTATTTTTCAATCAGAATGGTCAGCCATTCCAGTTGCAGAATATCGCGGCTGTGGTCTTTGCGAAGCTGATAGATATTGCGGCTGTTGATGTTGTTTTCGGTGTAGAAATCGTTCATGAAATGGATGTGACCCATTTGCACGAGTTCGTCCAGAATTTCAAAGAAACGCCGGGTTACCTCCTGACTTTTATCAGATTGCATGTTAGTTAAATTTGGTTTACTAACAGCAAAGTTAATGAATGGCAGTTATGAAAAAATAAAAAAATGTGGTTTGTTGGAGCCTGGTGAAGAGCCGGATTCAGGAATTTAACAATTTTGCCTTTTGCCTGTCAAACTCATCTGTGGTTAATACTCCTGCATCTAAAAGATTTTTTAGTTTTTGAATTTCGTCGGCTACCGATGTTACCGGAATATTACCGGTAATAGTGCCTGTTATTTCAATATCTCCTCGTTTACCGATATGCTCTTCTATCATGCTTCTCCATTTTTGGCGTTCTCTATCGGCTGCCTTGTACAAAAGTTCACCATAAGATGTGCGGGTTTTAAGAAAGGCGATAGAATAAATTATTTTTTCGGGTGCACTTATTTCAATATCCAAATCTACTCCAAAATAATTTCTATCATAGCTATTAGCAATTGTATTGTCATAGTCAATGGTGCGGGGTTTCCTGTAATCCTTTATGATGGATCTTTCAACCGACTTAATACTCTTAATTTGAGAGAAATTGTAAATTTTTGGCTCATAATCAGTTGTAACAAAGCAAATCTTCTTGTTAGTTAAATCAAGGCCTATAGATGTGTTTAAACTTGTTCCATAATGAAACGTAAATGAACCAAGTGCCGGGTGTGAGGCAATATTTTTCTTTCTGGCTTTGTCTTGCTGAGAGGCTACAATGCTAAATGCAATCAATGCAATTACAATAATAATTGAGATTAGTATTAAGATTTCCATCTTACAATTAGCTATAATTTTTCAAAAAGACCTTTTAATTACTTTAAATATTTTATGTACGTCGTTCAAAGATAATTTAAAATCGGCGTATTCGGGGCTGTCGTTACGGCTGTGGCAGGTAATGGTGGCCGTTTCTTTATCAAAGCCCACAATGTCTTTAAACAGTACATTGCGTTTGGTGAGGATAACCCACCCGAATTTTGATTCCCCAAAGCCATTCATCCATAAATCCATTGGTTGTTCTTTGCCCAGCACAATGGCTCTGTCGGGGGTGTCGTCTATCAGGCCGCCATTCATGCTGTCGCCTGAAACCCTGAAAGCCACAAAATTACCCCTGTCTATTTTGTCTACAATAAAAGACACCATCTCGTCCGACTGCAGCGAGCCTGCTTCGCCCAGTTCGTCCAGGTAGCGGGCAAAGGCTTCGGCGCCCAGTAAAGGTGCCTGCACTATCAGGTCGCCGTTTTCATTGTTTACAAAGGTATGTATATTACGGCTTTTGCTGCCAGTAGCTTCTTTAGGTTTATAGGTCTGAAATACTTCTTTTATAGTACGTTCGGCCAGGCTTGATACATTCCTGTCGCCGCTTTCCCATAGTTGTACTGCTCTCATAGAAACACCAACAAGTTCGGCGAACTCGGTTTGAGAGAGCTTATTTTTCTTCCGGAAACTTCTGATTTCCGTTCCGCTTATGGCAGTTGCGCTCATATTCATGATGTGTGTTCCGTTAAAGAATTAAATTTTTTTTTGTTATTTACTTGCATAATGCGAACTTGTTCGCTATTTTTGTACATCATTTAACGAACAAGTAAGTATTATTCGACAAAAATACAGAAAATACGTAAATGTGCAATAAAAATTTTAAAAGATTCAGCCTTTTTAGCTCTGGATCCACACAAAACAAATTTATGAACAATAACCGGGTATAACCGGTTGCTGTAACACCTCAGAGCGGTCTGCCCCGGCTGGCCGCTTGCGGGGGGCAGTGCCTGACGCAGATGAGAATGGTATGGAGCGTGCGAGCGATAACAACCTGCGGCCTGATATAAAACCACATGAGGCAAGGGGATGCGTATTATGCCGGAAGATTAGCCACTGGGCAGAAATGGCGCTACTGATTAACAATGAATTTGCGCCGATGCCTGTGGGCTTTGGGTTTATTGTAAAAGATGCCAGGCTGGTGTGCGGCTATGTAGACAGGTTTGACAGAGACAGCGGTGATGCCCTGACACCACCCGGCGAAGCGACCGTTTTTAACACGATTGAAATGCCCTTTTCTGCCAGCACCACTGCTGCTGAGGTTTACGGGTATATTCAGCGGGCGGTTGAGTTGGCTGCCGACAGATGGAGTGCCATTGAAGCGGAAAAAAGCCTTTGGGCTTAAAGATAATGCTGTGACTAGAAAAAGTGTGTGATTTGACGCGTATGCTTTGTTTTAAATCCTCCTCCGGCTGGAGGAGGCATTTCTTTAGAGGTTTAGTTAAGTTAGGTTTATAGAGGTCTGAAAATCCCCTCCGGCTCGGAGGGGCATTTTTTCCGGCCGCCAGAATTTTTAGTCATTTTTTTTAGGGTAAGAATAGATATAACTAACAAATCCTCCTCCGTTTCGGGGGAGGCATTTTTCAACAATCAGTCAGGAGCGAAGCGAGGGTAGGGTGCTGGTTGCTTTAAACAAGAGAAGAGTTTAGGTTTTATATTAGTTTTAGGAACGATTAACGAAAACCCTCCTCTGCTTTAGAGGAGGTGTTTTTTCTGACATCGGCAATTAATTATTTGAACCAACAACAATATATATACAAGGCCGGGTTACTGACAACCACCGGCCATAAAAGCAGGTAATGCCTGCGCTGCCGATATGCTATCTGTGCATGAAACGGCCAATAAAACGGGTGTTTGGCCCATAATTAGTTAAAATTTTTGCCTGTGATTCTATCTGCTATGGTTTTATTCCTGCCAGAGAAAACGTAACAATCCCATTTTTAAACCTTCAATCAATACCACAATGACTTTATTCAGAACTTTTCAACCAGCCGATTTTGAGCAGATGCTTTACCAGCGTGTAAAAATAACCCAACGAAACAAAGTTTCTATCAGGGGAAAGATACTCGACGTGATTCCGGACGAAACCAACGGCGGCTTACACAAAATAGCTATTCAACAAGATTTTATATGCTCGGGTAAGGTAGGCAAGATAGTGCGCGAAAGCCGGCTGGCCGTTGGCACGGTTTATCTTAGCAACGTAGCCCAGGTAGAGATGTTGGAGCAATGAGGGGTGAGCGAATTAGTGAATGAGCGAATTAGTGAATTAGTGAATGAGTGATTTAGCGGCCGCCGTTGCGGTGAATTAGCGGGCGGCGTTCCGCTGAATGAGTGAATGAGTGAATGAGTGAATGAGTGATTGAGTGAATTAGTGAATAACTATCTGATTGGCAGATGTAAGGGTTTAATGCGGGGCCTTTGTTAAAATTTATTGTACCCATTTGCTTTTGCTGAAACTATATAGGGCTATATGAACGCGAATGCGTAGTAATTTAAAGAGGGCTGATTTCAATAGATGCCGCTCAATCACCGCAACAGCACTCGCTAAATCACCGGAACGCCGCCCACTCATTCACCGCAACGGCGGCCGCTAATTCACTAAATCACTAATTCACCCAATCACTCAATCACTCAATCACTCATTCACTAATTCACTCATTCACTAATTCACTAATTGTCTCCACAAATAACACCGTGTGATGAATTATATTGATTTGGTAAATCATTTCTGGCGATTGGATGACGGTGCTCAATTTACGGGTTGGGAAACCAAGCTGTATTTTTATCTATTAAAAACGGCTAATGGTTTAGGTTGGGTAAATGAATTCTGGCATTCAGACGGGCGGGTGTCTGCCAATGTCGGAATGAGCATTAATACGCTGAAGACTTCGCGTAACCGTCTGAAACAGGCCGGATTGATAAACTTTATTGCCGGAGGCAAGGGGCATGGTAACAAAACCAGGTATCAGATTCTGCCGCCGGAGGTCTGGCAGAAAGCCAGAGCAGAAGCAGGGGCAGAGGGCAGCAAGGGGGGCTCGCGCAGTAAATATATGCCCGAAATGCCCTTGTTTATGAAACAGAACGACACTGAGCCGTCTGCCATGCCTGCCCATTTGCATGCGGAGTCGACGGAGCAAGACCAGGCCCTAAACAAAAACCCAGACGCGCTGCCCTTTGTGGAGCAACACCGCAAGCAGGCCGCCGGACACAGAAGTGAGCCTTTTACGAAAGACGACCTGCGCGCCGATTTACAGGATAGCGAAATATGTAAAATGGCGGCAGGTAAAAATGATATTAAGCCTGAAGAATATGCCACCGCAGTAAACAGTTTTGTTGAAATGAAATTCGGCCTGGGCAAGCAAAAGCAATGGAAAGATATAAGCAGCGCGCGCGAGAATTTTTTGTACTGGCTGCCCTACTATAAACAGAACAACCTCAATAAATATGGAAAAAGTAATACCCACAAGACCACCGGCCGACAGATTGTTGAACAACCTGCCGACGACCACTCAGTTGTTGAGCAGGGAGCTGACGGGGTCTTACGCCGAATTTCGGGAACGGGAGTACAGACCTTTGCAGGATGAACTGTTCAAGGCTATTTTTCCGGTGCTGGGCAGGCATGCCAATTCGGCCAGGTTGAGCCCGGTCATGCAGCAGGCTTTTGTGCAGGAGCTGGCCGACAGGCTGACGAGCGAGTATTTTTCTAAAGCCTTTGACTACCTGAAAAAACAACAGAAACAGGAAGCCGCCGAAACCGCCAGAAAATTGCAGGAACAAAAAGAAGCCCGTACAGCCGCCATGCGGAATATATCTGCCACCGACTTTAAGGGCAGGATACTGGCAAATCTGGATGCACTGGTGGCAGCACGCAACCCGGGGCGTAAATTCAGGCTTGATAATTATTGTGTTAAAGCCTTTGAATTATGCCTCGGTTATTTTCATGCAGGGGGTGCCTCTGCCATGAACAAAAACAAGGGGATATGTTTGCTGGGCAAGGTTGGCACGGGCAAGTCTACCCTGATGGCGGCTTTTCAGGACAACCCGCTGGCGTCGTTCAGGGGTATAAAAGCGCAGGAAATTGTAGAAAGCTATGTGATTAACCCTGAGCAGACCATCGACGAAATTCTGGCCGAAAAACCGCTTGGCGGTGATGAAAACTGCTATGGATTTACCAGATATGACCTGCTGATTGAGGAAGTTGGGCGCGAGCAGCTATCGGTAAATGTTAGGGGCGAGTCTTACAAAACCACACCTGTGAACGTAATGGAAAAGGTTTTGCTTGAACTCTACGACCGCCCCGGTGTGCGGGTGCATTTGATATCTAATGCCGAAACCCCCGAAAAACTGGCCGCTCTGTATGGCGAAGCCGCCGCCAGCCGCATTTATGATATGTTTAATGTTATAACTTTTGACCCCAAAGCGCCCAACAGGCGGTACGGGGGCTGAGTTAGGGGGCGTTTTCTGTTCTTGATGCAGCCACCGGCAAACCGTTTTTGCCTGTTGGCTTGTTTTTTTTGATGGGGCAGTCGGTTAAAAAGTATTTCATTGCGCAAACATTATTTATATGATTTTTGCAGCTTTTTAGTTTTTAAAATAATTACCATGAATCCTTAGCTTAACAAATTTACAGTAGTCAAAAACAAGTCAGTATCCTTTTGCCAAGCTACCAGTAATTATAGATAAACAATTGATACAAAGACCATTACTGACAGGAGCGCATCACAAACCATTGCGAAGTTTGGTTTGGAAAGGCATTTGGAGGTGTGGCCGATTATTTTAAAAATATTCAACTTATTCTGTTTATTATAAAAGGGAAGCCTTAAGTCGCTCCCCTTGTAATCTGTGTAAGAGGTTTAGCGTTTGGCCACAACCCCTGAACTCCAGTTGCGTTTAATTATAGTACTTTTTTTTAAGCCACTGGCTTATTTTTACCAATAAAATCAGAACGGGAACTTCTACCAACGGCCCAATTACGCCTACAAATGCCTGAGGTGAATGGATTCCGAATACCGCTATTGCCACCGCAATAGCTAGTTCAAAATTGTTTCCTGTGGCGGTAAATGCAATTGCTGCGTTTTTGTCGTACGGCACACCCAAAGATTTATTGATAAAGAAGCTTAAGAAAAACATGAGTACAAAATAGACGACTAATGGTATTGCAACCTTCACGACATCCATAGGCAACTCTATTATTTTATCACCTTTCAGGCTGAACATCAATATTATGGTAAACAGTAAAGCATACAATGTAATAGGCGATATTTTGGGTACAAATTTACGGTTATACCATGCTATACCTTTTGATTTTACTAGGAAATAACGGCTAAGAAAACCAGTCAAGAAAGGGATGCCTAAATAAATCAAAACACTTTCGGTCACGTCTTTTATAGATACATTTACATTGAAACTTGCCAAGCCTAATTTGTTTGGCAGTACATTAATAAACAGCCAAACTAAGAAACTGTAACTAAATACCTGAAAGATGCTGTTTAATGCAACTAATAAGGCTGCATATTCTCGGTTACCTTTTGCCAGGTCATTCCATACTATAACCATTGCAATACATCTTGCTAAACCTATCAGTATCAATCCTATCATATAATCCGGCTCACTTCTTAAAAAAAGAATGGCTAAACCGAACATTAAAATTGGTCCGATAATCCAGTTTAACAATAGCGAGATGCCGATAACTTTTTTATCCTTCAATACTAAAGGCAACAATGAGTAATCCACCTTTGCCAGTGGCGGGTACATCATCAATATCAAACCTATGGCCAGCAGAATATTAGTAGTGCCAAAGGATAGCGTATTTGTAATTTTTGAAAAACCCGGAAAGAAATATCCTAAGCCTAAACCAAGTGCCATTGCAAGGAATATCCACAAGGTAAGGTAACGGTCGAGAAATTTGAGTTTTGGTTGCATTGGCTACTTAGTGATTTTTGAAAAAACATAAAACATTTCCAATGCTATCTGTAAACTCCTTTCTGAATATACTGTTGTCTGTTCAGGGGAATTATCTGAAATTTTAGGGTCTTCAAAAGTGATGGGAATCCTTTTTTCAGCACCAGCGATAAAAGGACATCCGCCGTCGGCCTGTGAGCAGGTCATGATAGCAGCAAAAGCAGATACAGGATTAAAAGGACTGTCATACTTTTTAGAAAATCCAATTATCGGTTGAGAATTATCACTATATTTTATGGCATAAACAGGATTAGTGCCATCATGTATTTTGAAAATATTAAATCCCTGATTGGATAAAGTTTCTGCTACTTTTGGAAACAATGCGGTTTCTTCTGTACCTCCTGAATAGCAATTCACCTTCTCAATATCGAAATGAGAGGCGGCTACTTGTGCCCAAACCTGTGATAAATGGCTCCTGCGCGAATTATGGGTACAAATGAAATTTATATTTATTTGCTGCCTGCTATTGACTTTTAGCTGAATAAAATCAATCAATGGCTGTAAGGTACTTTTACGCTCATCGTTATTAAATTTTTCCCATTCTAACTGTTGAATGGTCTCTATCAACATTGGATACATAAATATTCTAAATTAAGGGTTTAACAGCATCCTGAATTTGGAGTGCAGGAATTTGATTGATTTGCAGTTAATTCGGAAAGGCTTTTCTTTTGTTTTCCTGAAGGAATTCCGCAAGCATCCTGAGCCAGGCAGGCCGTCGTTTTATTTTTCAATACAAATGTATTTCCATTGAAATCCAAACCGTACTTACCGATAGTATTACTTTGGTATTCCACTTCTATCTCAGCATCTTCAATTCCTAATTTTTCTTCTGAAAGTCTGATTATACTTAATAGCTTTCCTGGTTTCAATCGGTGCTCATAATCATTGGCATCCCACAATTGAAAATTGACCGCCTTTTCATTACGGATTACGCCGCCACAATCAATAAAATTTTTGTTGATTTGTCCGATTTCGGTAACGTGAAAGTGTTCAGGAACAAATGTTCCGTTTTCTAATTGAAATTCAACATTTTCTAATGCTGGTAAAATTTCTTTGATTTCAGATAACTTCATAATACTAAATTTAAAATGATAAAATAGATAAACGTTATATAGCAATATGGCGATGTTAAAATGTAAAAAAATGCCTTAACAGCACTGCTTTACGTTAACATTCTGATTGAAAAAGCCATTAAATTCTTCTTGAAATTGTTTCCATACCTTTTCGTCAATACAGTAACAAACTGATTTTCCTTCAATTGAACCTTGAATAATACCTATGGTTTTTAATTCTTTTAAATGTTGTGAGATAGTTGCCTGCGCTAATCCTAATTCCTCAACCAGATTATTACAAATACATGCTTTTTGGTTGATAATATACTGCAGGATTGCTATTCTGGCTGGATGCCCTAAAACTTTAAGAAGCGATGCCAGTTTATTTTGCTCGTCTTTATATATTTCTGTTTTTGTAACTCCCATTTCTACATTTATTTACATCGTAATATTACGATTACATTGCAATATTACGATAATAAGATTAAATACAAAAGATTTTCGTTTTTTATTTTTGAAGACTCACGGTTAAACCTTTAAAAATCAACAAAAAAAGTAAAAAAAATTGAATCATAACACCGAAGCTGTACTATAACAAAACAGAACCAGAGCCTGATGGATATGGATGGCAAAACCATGGCCTGATAACCTATCTGAAAGATTACGCGGTTATGTTCACCCAAAAAAAAGACAAGGTATAAAATACCCTGCCTTTCCGACTTAAAGTTTAACCTCTCGATTTCAATCTTTAAAACACATCAATTATTTACCCTAAAATGTTTTTAATTTTTTTCTGCAAGCCGGGCTTTGCCTTGCCCGGTTATGCCTTTGGTTGTGGTATTGGAAGCGTTTTTTTATAAACAGGCAAATCAAATGCCATGCCGATTACAGCCCGTAAATATTAATTTACAGATTTTTCAAATGCATTATGTAAGGGTATTTTAAGCAATAGAGGCAGAGGCAATAATGCCTTTGCAAAAGAAAAGAATGTCATAAATAATAGGTTAAAAGTATTTAGTACCCTTGGTACCGGTGGCAAAATAATAAGAAAATATTTAAAACAATAATTTTCAGGTTTTTTTTTGGCCTGGGTATTGGGCGTGGGCTTTGCCAGGCGCCGTAGGCACGGCGGCATATTTCATGATAAAAATCATAATTCTACCTAGTTGGTATCATAATTTATGTAGGGGCCTGATTCTAATTTTGAACCGCAATAAAGACAATACGGTAATGTTGTGCTGTAGTAGTTTAGCAAACATTCTTTTTTTTTTCGATTAGCTCATGTAGTTAGAAACGCGAAAAATTTACACAACAAGAGCTTAAAAGTATTTGTCAAGGGTTTGTAGAATTAGGTTCTAGATGAGGTTAAAAAGGCAGGCGTTGCCTGCCTTTTTTCTACAATTGCCCGGTGGCAGCAGGTTTTTCATTTTAGTATGTAGTAAATAAGCGTGAACGGTTCGCACAATAGACATTGGTATAATGATTTTTATAAAAGCTTAGGATTAGAACAGTTAGGTTAGAAGAAGACAGGCCATGCCTGTCTTTTTTCTGATTATGGCATTCAGCCGTCAGCTATTCTTTTTTCAGGGTACACGTACAGCCTGTAAAATACCGGTTGAAAATTCTTTTAACAGGTATTTAATACTTTCTTAAAACTAAAGCTAATGTCTTGATGTTCAGGGTCTGACAGGCTTCAAACAATCTTGATAATGCAAACACCCGACTCTAAGTTTTTCTGGCACTATAATGTTTCAGACTGGGTTCAATGGCTTGGCAGTTCAGACACCGGCTTAACCGGGGCATCTGCACAGCAGCGTTACAAGGCATCGCTTTCCGGCCGCAAAAACAGGTCTGGTTTCAGAAAAGACCTTGATTTGTTTTTGGGGCAGTTTAAAAATCCGCTTATGCTTTTGCTGATAGGCGCGGTTATTCTCTCGGCTTTTCTGGGCGACAGCTCAGACGTTTTCATTATTCTGTTCATTATCTTAAGTACAAGCGTGCTTAGTTTTCTGCAAGAACGCAACGCAGGGCGCATTGTAGAGCAGTTGCAGGGGCTTATCAGCCTGAAAGCCATGGTTATCAGAGACGGCCAGCTGCAAAAGGTGGCGTCGGCAGGGGTGGTGGCCGGAGACCTGCTCGTGCTGAAAGCCGGTGACATTTTACCCGGCGACTGCCTGCTGATGGAGGCCAATGAATTATATGTAAACGAAGCAAGCCTGACGGGCGAGTCGTTCCCGGTCAGGAAAGAACCCGGCCTGATAGAGAAAGAAACTGCGCTTGCCAAAAGAACCAATTGCCTGTGGGAAGGCACCAATATTGTAAGTGGCACAGCCAAAGCGCTGGTGGTTCATACCGGAGCCGACACCATATTTGGCAGCATTATTAAAAGCAGCGGTGTTACCACAGAAACGTCGTTCGAAAAAGGCATCAGGGATTTTGGTTTTTTTCTGATGCGCATTACGCTCATCCTGTCTATTTTTATATTGGTTGTTAATTTGCTTGAACACGAAAGTGTGATAGAGTCGACACTCTTTGCGCTGGCGCTGGCCGTGGGTATGGCTCCAGAACTGCTGCCGGCCATTACCACCATTGCCATGAGTGCCGGAGCCAGGCGCATGCTGAAAAAGAAAGTAATTGTAAAAAAGCTGGCTTCTATACAGAATCTGGGTGAGGTAAACCTGCTTTGCACTGACAAAACTGGCACCATAACCGAAGGCGTAATAGTAGTAAATGCGGTGCTTGACGGCACCGGTAAAGATAGCCCGTTTGTGAAACAACTGGCGTTCTGGAATGCTACGTTTGAATCTGGCTACAGTAATCCGATTGATGATGCGCTCAGGCAAATGACAGTGGGCGATATACAGCCAGCCACCAAAACCGGAGAAATACCTTATGATTTTATCAGGAAACGCCTGAGTATTGCGGTTGAAACCGGAGGCGAAAAGCTACTGATAAGCAAAGGTGCATTTGGGCAGATTACGGCTATATGCAGTCGGATACGGTTATCTGACGGTACTTTGGAGGCCTTTGATACCTACCGCGCCCAAACAGAAGACCGTTATGCCCAGTATGGTAGCCAGGGGCTGAGGGTAATTGCTGTGGCCTATAAAACCATAACCATAGGCAACCCCGGAAAAGCTGAAGAGACCGACATGATTTTTGCAGGCTTTGTATTGCTGCAAGACCCCATTAAGGCAGGCATAACAGACACCCTTGCCCTGCTGAAACAATTGCACATAGATTTGAAAATCATTACCGGCGACAACCAGAACATAGCCCGCACCATTGCACAAAACATAGGCATTGCGCAACCGCTGGTGATGACAGGCAAAGAACTGATGAGCACCAGCACCGAGGCTTTGACACAAAAGGTAAAAAGTGTGCATATTTTTGCCGAGGTTGAGCCGCAACAAAAAGAGAGCATTATTCAGGCATTGCGGAAGTCGTACACGGTGGCTTACATGGGCGACGGCATTAATGATGTAGCTGCGCTGAACGCTGCCGATGTGGGGATATCGGTAGATAATGCCGTAGATGCCGCCAAAGAAACAGCCGATTTTGTGCTGATGGAAAAAGATTTATCGGTGCTGGCAGATGGCATGCGCGAAGGCCGCAAAACATTTGCCAACACGCTCAAGTACATTTATATAAGCACGGGGTCTACCTTTGGTAATATGTGCAGTGTGGCTTTTGCCTCGTTGATACTGCCGTTTTTGCCCATGCTGCCCAAACAATTGCTGCTTACTAATTTTCTTACCGATTTGCCTTACCTGATGGTGGCGTCTGACAACGTAGATGAAGAGCAACTGGACAAGCCGGGCAAGTGGCGGCTTAAGGTAATCAGAAACTACATGGTAGTTTTTGGGATCCACAGCTCTTTGTTTGATATCATTACGTTTCTAACCCTGATGTTTGTGCTGAAGGCTAAGGAGGCCACGTTTCAGACAGGCTGGTTTATTGAGTCTGTTTTGTCTGAGTTGTGCATCTTGTTTATCATTCGCACGCATAAGAATTTTTTCAAAAGCAAGCCGGGCGGCTCGTTGTTTCTGTTGAGTATAGCAGGCTTGGCGCTCACCATTGCATTGCCCTATCTGCCGTTTGCGGCAAGCATTGGGCTGGTGCCTTTGCCACCTGTTTATCTGGGAACCATGCTGTTAATTGTGCTGGCCTATATTATTACGGCCGATATCCTGAAAGTCTGGTTTTTCAGGCATTTTCAGGGAGCCGGGAAGGGGTAAGGTCAATCTAATTCAGCCACGGATTATAATTTTAAAAGCAGTGGCTGAACACGATTTTTGAAAACACCTGCTATCGGTTTTTAATTCTATGCGCCAAACAGAAGGCTAAATGGTTTCTTCTTTTATCTGCGTTACGTCGACCCCCAGTTTTGTAAACGCTTTTTCTCCTTCGGCGGTAATATAAAAATGTTTGTCGGTTGGCGTTTGTCTGGCAATCCAGCCTTTGTTTATAAAGGTTTCAGCCAGCAGCATGCCCAGTTTACCACCTATGTGTTGGTAGCACATTTTTGCAGGTTTTACTTTTTCAGTCATTTGATTGGTGTTTAAGTTTTACTCGGGCAGTAGGCTGTCGTTCCAGTCGCGGATGGTAAATGATTTCACCAGCCCTTCCAGTATAAACGGGTCTTCGGTTACAAATTGCTCGGCGGCGGCACGGGTCTTGAAAATAGCCATATTGCCAAAGTCGCTAAACGGCCCGATGCCAATTACCTGGCCTGTTTCAATATATTTTTGTACTACTGCCAGATGGCGCGGATATACGGCCATGATGGACTCCATGCCTGCGCCAGACGGCTCGCCAATTACTACTGCTTTCATAGAAATAGAAAATAGGTTTATGTTTTGTGTTCAGAGATTTTTTGGTGGCGTTCAACCATCAGGCAAACAGGCAGGTAGGAAGGGCTTTGATTTTTATCAGTTTAGCTCTCTCTGAAAGCCTTTGGTTAAAGCCCCGGATGAGGAATGAGTCAAGTCTGAAACCTTCTATTTGATGCCGGAAGCGCCTATGCAAAGATGCTGAAAAGTAAAGGGTTTTCAAGGCCATTGGGCGTGTTTATTTTAGAGAGTGGCCGTGGGATAAATCGGTACAGCTTGTATAACAAAAGTGAAAATGCTGTTTTGATGCTTCAGATAGAAATTAGACTTTTCGCAATGGTTGTAAAGACGTAATTAAAAATCCGGCAGAGACGCTGCCGGATTTTTGAAATGTAATTCGCAGGTTGTTTTGAGACGCAGTCTCTTTTTTTAAATTTCGCTTAAGTTTTAGAATATAAGATGTCTGTTGCAAACTTATCAACTCTCCTAGGATATTTGATCGGTGTAATCAGACTCTTCCCTGTAATTATGGCGAGAGCCACTTTTCAAAGTAATTTTCTGTATTGTTGGTGTTCTCCATTTTTTCTTAGCAGGAGTTTTAGTGGTGTGTACGGTTTTCATTTCTTTTTGGGTAGAGTATAAGTTAATGTTGTTGGTTTACGTAACGAATTAGCTGGTAATTGAAAAATACAGATGGATGAATACAGAAACTGTGTTCAGTAAGCCACACCTTTACCAGACCAGTACTTTCATAGTCAGGCATGGGGCTGACCAAAAACTTTTGAGTTAGCCCCGGTTTATTATGCCAGAATAAATTTTTAAAGTTTATGAAAGATCATTGTTATAAATTCCACTTTCATTAATATCTCTTATACTTCCATTATTGACAGCCAAAATCCTCATTTTGGGTACTATCCATGTTTTCTTTCCTCTAGCATTAGCTATTTTGTTGTGTTTTTTGGTTGGTTCTTTCTTCATTTTTTTTTGGTAGATTATAAGTTAATGTTGTTGGTTTACGTAACGAATTAGCTGGTAATTGAAAAATGGAGATGGATGAATACAGAAATTGGATTCAGCAAGCCACACCTTTTCCAGACCAGTACTTTCATAGTCAGGAATCCGACAGAAGCTCTGCCTGATGAAAGATTCATTTTTATGAATTATTGAAAATTATGAAAATGGAGCTTCATATAAATTTTCAAACTCAAATGGACCGGGATAATTCCCATTCCTCAAAACAATGATCTGCATGCCGGGTGTTTGCCATTTTTTCTTAGCAGGAGTATTGGTTGTGTAGTTGTTTTTTTGTGCGTGTACGGTCTTCATTTTTTTGGGTAGATTCTCTGTTAATTATTAATTGTGCGTGCCCATGTAGCCGTCAATCAGCCATTGACGACTAAATAAGTATTTGCGGTAGAAAGAAAGAGTGATTGAGTGGATTAAACATTCACAGCAGTTTTCTTAAGCGTACCGGGGCGTAAAAATGCGAAATGGTTTTAAAAATTCAAAAAATTAGGAAGCGGAAAATTAACAAACAATTAAAAACTTATTGAGCGGCAACAGTTGGCTTTTAAACGTAAAAATAGAAGTAACTGAGCATAAAGTAAGCCATTCAAATATTAAGGAAGCTAAGCCGTTTTATAACACCGCTTACTCATTTTTTGGTTTGTCTGGCTGCACAATCCTGTAAATATATCTAAATTGCCGCGCTGTTTAGTTAACAAGTCACAACCTATATACAATGAGTCACTACTGGGGCTGCATAAGCCTTTCATCTGATTTTGACGCTACCGGCATCTACCATCAGATGCAGAAAAGCATGGAATTCTTCAAGGCCGACGCCCATGTTGATTATCAATCGGCAGAGGCGGTTTTAGCCAATGATATAGTGTTTATTACGCCCGAATCGGTTGGGCAAACCCAGCTTTGCCGCAATGAACGCTACGTGCTGGTGGCTACTTGCAGGCTGGATAACCGCCCTGAACTGGCACAAAAGCTAGGCCTGAGCGAAACCCTTACCGATTATACGTATCTGCTGGAAGCCTATATTAAGTTTGGTAAAGACTGTGTGAAGCATATCGTGGGCGACTTCTCTTTTGTGGTATGGGATACCCACACCCGCACGCTTTTTATGGCTAAAGACCAACTGGGTATCAGGCCGCTGTTTTATTATCAGGATGCCGAAAAGCTGGTTTTTTCAACCACCATGCAGGCCATCAAGGCAGTTATTACACCTGTGCTGAACCAGCGCTACATAGCCATTGAGCTTAAAAATTATGTGCAGGATTATGCGCCCACCTTTTTTGAGAATATACACCGGTTTTTGCCTGCACACTATGCGCTGGCAGATACGACAAGGGGAGTGTATGAAACCGCGAGATACTGGGAGTTGGAGGCCGAGGATATATCGGGTTTCAGGAACGAGGCCGAATTGTATACAGAGCTCAACAGGCGTTTTACCGAAGCAGTGGTATGCCGCGCCCGAACACACAAAAATGTAGGTTGCCAGCTAAGCGGTGGGTTAGATTCGTCGGCCATTGCGGTTTTGCTTTCCAGAAACATCCCTAAACAACGCCTGCATACGTACTCATTTGTGTTGTCTGACAAAACACGGCCGTATTCAGAGAGGGGTATTGACGAACAGGGAACACAACAAGCCATTATTGATTATGCCGGCTTGCTGCCGCAGAATCATCATAAAATAGAGGATTTTTATTTTAAAGATGTATACGAGCAACTGGAGCGCACCGATTTGGTAATGGGTGGGTTTGCCAACTCTGACTGCCTGTGGCAGGATTCGCTGTTCAAGACGGCCTCGGCCGATAACGTGGGTGTGATGATGAGCGGTTTCCCGGGCGACGAAGGGGTATCATGCTCCGGAAGTAACTATTATTATGATTATTTCGGGAATTTTGATATTCCGGCTATAATCAGGTTCTTTATGAAATATCCGCTACGCGGCCCCAAAAGAATGCTTGATTACCTGCGGGCCAGATGGCGGGGGTCTCTTGTAAAGGGCTATGATAAAATACAGCAGGGCAGAAACCTGCTACGGGCCGACAGCCCCTGGCATCAGCAGCTGAAAGACGAAAGTTTTTTGTTTTATCCTACATTTAAAAAATGGTTTAAAGAACAGATAACCCGCCCGCATACCTGCCACCGGACAGAGTCAGAAGGTGCTTATGCCCTAACACATGGCATGGAAACGGTGTATCCGATGGCCGATATACGTTTAGTCAGGCTGGCATACAGCCTGCCTGTAGAAATGTTTGCCCCTGCTACTTATAACCGTGCGCTTTTCAGAAATATGTGCAAAGATATACTGCCCGATGCTGTAAGGCTGCAACCCAAGTTTAGCGGAGCCATGACACTGGCATTTGCCGAATACTGGAAGAAAAAGAACATTGAAGACCTGAAGACTTACCAGGTTACAGACCCTCTGCAAATGATGTTGCCCGATAAACGGCTGGCGCCAGATGCCGACCTGATGGATATGTTAATGAGGCTTAATTATTACTACATAGACTACTTTGTTAACAAATATATGCCTGCAAAAGCAAATTAAATGGGGGTAGATAATTATTTAAACCTGAACGAATGTTGTTTAAGTTACCTGCTAAAGTTTTTTTTAGCACGGTGGCAGCAAAAAAAAACACTCATGCCATAAAGTATGCCGAGTGTTTAAGTTTATTTATTTCTTGCTGCTAAATTAACTTGGTCCCTGAATCCCCATTATTTCAATCGGAAGGATTACAATTCCACTGTTAACTTTGAGTACCTCCATTTGCGGTTTTACCCATTTCTTTTTGGGGTTCATGGCTGGTGACTCATGACTGGTTTTGGCCTGTTCTAAGTTCATTTTTTTTGGTGGTTATAAGTTAAAATAATTCGGAAAACCTGGAAATTTATATTGGCTATAATTGGTTGCTAAAATCTATACCTGCACAGGTATATACGGTGTTTATCTTACGAAAAGAATAAGGTTTTTGACTTACAGTTTATACGCTTGTTATGAAGCCGGTAGGTTTGTCCGGCGTTGTTACTAAATTACTCCTTAAAATTAGGTATTTTATTTTATTGCTTAATTACACAACTAGTTATTTTTTACTAGTTATTATTGATTAATTATCAGGCGGTGCTGTATAATCTAATTCAGTTGGTTCAGGTAAAATACCTGCCTTTATGCATAACTACGCCATAAGCAAAAGCCTCCTTTTCCAAAACAGAGAAGGAGGCTTTGCTTTTTTTTATTGCTTACATTAAAAGCAGGCCGCCGTCTACCACAATGGTGCTTCCGGTTATGTAGTCAGATGCTTTTCCGGCCAGAAACAACGCCGCATTGCCAATGTCGTCAGGCTCGCCTATGCGTTGCAGCGGCAGGGTTTGTATAAACTGCGCTGTCTGGGCCTGCATGGCCTCCAGTTGCTCTTTGGGCAGGTTGTCGCCTGCTATTTTTTGTACACCCGGGGTATTTACCCCGCCCGGTGCAATGTCATTTACGGTAATACCATATTTGCCGGCTTCTTTGGCAAAAGAGCGGGTCAGCATTCTTACACCACCTTTAGAGGCATCGTATTGAGCCAGGTTTCCGGTTGGTTTCAGGCTGTCAATAGACGAAATGTTAATTATTTTGCCGCCATGTTTTTTTTCAATGAGTGTATTAATAAAAGCCTTCGACAAAAACGCCACTGCTTTCAGGTTTATGTTCAGGGTTTTGTCCCATAGGTCTTCGTTCAGTTCAGTAATGGGCATGTATTTAAAAATCCCAGCGTTATTCACCAGAATATCAATGTCGCCAAAAGTATCAACCGCGGCCTTTACTATACCCGGTAAAAGGGCAGTATTGCTTAAGTCGGCCTGTATATAGGCCACTTTACCACCCTGCTGCCTGATACCATCTACGGTAGGGGCGGCCTCCTGCTCACTTACGATGTCGGCAATCAATACCGACGCCCCGGCTAATGCCAGCCTGGTGGCAATACCTTTACCTATACCCATAGCGCCACCGGTTACAATGGCCGTTTTATTTTGTAGTCCGAATAAATCCTGAATGATGTTGTTCATAAAGCTGATAAGATTGAATGATAAACGCGGGGCAAAGCAACGAAAGCCGGCGTATAAAAATTATGAGTAAAATCATGAAGCCGGATGATGCCCGACAAGTGCGGGATATCAGGCACAGACCTGACCGGAATCATATATGCGGCTGTCTGGTGTCAGGTTATGAATGGTATTTGTGTGGCAATTTTGTGGTGTAAATTTAAAGCCCGACATGAAAAAGATAATTTGCACAACCGACTTTTCAAGAGCAGCCTCTAAGGTTTGCCGCTATGCCGCACAACTGGCAGCACAAACAGGGGCAGAGCTTTACTTGCTGCACGCCTCGCATCCTTCCTATACATTCAACCCCGACCTTCAGGTAATGCCTGTAGAAGACGTATCTGTTGAGCTTTATTATCAGGCAAGGCTGAAACGCCTGGCAGCCAGATTAACCAGACTAACCGAAGGCGCAGTTTATATAGAGCCTGTTAACAGGGTAGGCCTGGCAGCAGATGTAATTGCCGAAACAACCGCCAGGTTTAAACCAGACCTGCTGCTGATGAGCACCGTAGGGCAATTGCCGAGGAGCTCTGAGGTGATTGGGAATGTAGCCAGCGAAATGATAGGCAAAGTAACGGTACCCACCATGTTTGTGCCGCCCAAGGCAGGTTTTAAGCCTTATGAAAACGTGTATGTGGGCATAGATGTGAACGAAAAGATAGATGCCGTAGCACTGCAACAGATGATAGACCGGCTGAAGGCCTTTAAGGCTGTAATAACCATTTTTACGGTGGTTAAAGACCCTGAGGCTCCGGCGGTGAAAGAGGTTACTACCAGGCTGCGCGAAATGCTGCATGAGTACCCGCACGTAATAGACATTAGCCAGGGTGATAACTTTACAGATACTTTTCTGAGCCATGCACATGCCAATAAAGCCGACCTGCTGGTGGTGTTTCCGAAACAGCACAACTGGCTGAAACGCTGGCTGACGGTATCTAATACCGAAGAGCTGGTTTTCAGAACCGGGCTGCCCTTGATAGCCATAGCCTGAAAACAAACCGCCATGATAACAAACCGATAGCCATGAATGCAGTAACAGATAAAATATGGGTAAGCAATAACCTGAACAATGCCGAAACCGCCACCGCCCTGAAGCACAAGCTGATGGCTTTGGTGGGCGTATTGCAGGTGCAGGTAAACCCCGCCGAACACTGGGTAGAAGTAGAGCATGAAGACTTTACCGATACCGAGAGCATAACCGCCACACTGGCAGCCCTGGGTTATAAGGTGGCTTTTGTGGCATAAGTATTAACAGCAGCTGTAATTTTTTTAATTTTTCAATCTTTAAATGTATGAAATCGTTAGTGAAAAATCCGCTTGCAGATTTGTTTAAGGATGATTCGTTCTTTTCAGGTTTGCTACACAAAGACAACGTTCCGGCTATAAATATCAAACAGACAGAAAATGCCTACGAAATGGATATTGTTGCGCCGGGTATAAAAAAAGAAGGTTTTAAACTAGAGGTAGATAATGGTTTACTGACGGTGACAGGGCAGGCAGAAAGCAGCACAGAAAACGACACCGGCAAGTATTACAGAAAAGAATATAGTTTTGAGTCGTTCAGCAGGCAGTTTATTTTGCCTGAAGGATTAGACACCGATAAAATTGCGGCCAGCTACGCCGACGGCGTGCTGAAAGTAACCCTGCCCCGGCAGGCAGAAGAAAAAACAGATAAGAAAAAGACTGTAGCAATTGTATAGTTATAGAGGTTTAATGTTAGCGTTGAAAGGCAGGGCAGGGTTTGCTCTGCCTTTTTTATGAGTTTTATCATAGGTGGCATTTGGCTTTGCTCATGTTTTAAAACAGGCCTGGCCATTACCTTTGTGGGCATCTATACGCACAAACACCAAACAACAATACCGCTATGAAAAGCACTGCAAGCCAACACCCGCAACAGAAGCTCTGGCAGAAAGAACTGGAGCTGATGGCCGAAGACAACGACTTTATGCTAAGCCTGCTGGCATCGTTACAGGCAGAGCAGATTCTGACCCATAAGTATGACGACCGCACCAGTATTTTCTTCAACCATTTTCAGTATTTCTTTCATCAGTCGAAACACCTGCAGGAAGGGCTTGAGCTGATAACCAATGAAGAAACCCTGCCCGAAAGCCACTATTGCCGCCTGAAAGAAGAAATCAACAACCTGATTGAAAAATATGAGGTTTTCAAGGGTAATTTCAGAGGGTTTCTGTCGTCGCTGGCTGTCAGAAAAACTGCCGTTACCTTTTATTGAGCCAGCCACCAGCTAAGCAGGCAGGCTGCTCAACGCCTCTCCCATACCTGTTTAAGCAGCCGCACACTGCGCACGCGCACTTATTGCCTATCTACCCAATACTGTATAAGGCTGTAGACGCCTATGAGCAGGATAAGCCATAACGATAACTTGCGGAATGGCTCCTGCGGAATGTGGTTCAGCAGCCTTTTACCCAGCCATGAGCCAGTAAAGCTGATAACCAGCAATGCAGGCGCCTGCCACAGCATATCGCGGGTTAAATATCCCTGAAAACTATATACGCCGAAACGGCTTAGGTCTACCATAAAATCAATAAGGGCCGAAGTGGCCAGAAAAGTATCTTTCTGTACATTAAATGAGGCCAGCGCCAGGCCTCTTACGGCTCCGCCCGTGCCAAGCCAGCCGGCCATCCCCCCAGACAACCCACCGCCTATAACGGCATTTACCAATGTGGGTTTAAAAGCGAAGTCGGGCTTTAAAATCAGCAACCCTGCAAAAAGCGACAAAAACAAGCCCAGCAACAGATTAGCTATGCTGGTATTGACATACTTTGAAAAATAGGCGCCAATAATTACAAAGATGATACTGGGGATGCCGATTTTGAGAAAAATAGATTTATTGAAGCCTTTTCTGAAAAGTACAATTTTTGAAAGATTACTGAAAATATGCAGCAGAGATAATATGCCCAGCACCTGATGAAAACTAAGAAAATGATTGGCGATAGGTACAAAAAATACCGAAGAACCAAAGCCGCCTATGGTTCCGATTATTTCAGCAAGCAGGGTTAGGAAATAAAAAAGGAAGCCGGGAGCGTAATTCATGCACGGCAGGTTTGTTGGTTAATAACTGGTAATTGCGATGCTTTTGTGATTTATAACGATGAAAAGAAAAAAAATCAGGACAAAATCCTGATTTTTTAAGATTTTTTTGCTGTGACTAAAAAAGTTTGCAAATGTTGCAAGAATTTTTTTCAAAAAACAAACATGAAGTAAAAAAATATGCTTATTATTGTTAAAATTCTTTAATTTAGAAAGAATATAAAGTATAAAGCTATCCGGCGTTGTTTCTGGGTAATCCTGCCGATAGCCAATGAGCGTCAGGTACCGGCAATGTGGCTGGTGATTTTGATTTTAAACCGGCTGATGGCCTGTTTTACAAATAACAAAGTAAACCAAAGAGAGGAGTGAATACCTGCTCGGCTTTGAATACAAATACCGTTGATAATTACTATTTGAGATTGAATTGTTCTCTGCACCAATCCGGGTGATTTTTTGAAGACAAGGCCCGGTGAGTAGTTGCGTATGCTTGTCTTTGTTTTTCAGTTTTGATGTCGTGTTACCAGATTTGTCAGGCAGTGTAATACGGCAGTTCAAATTACGTTTTTACTACATTTGCTGAAACCCTATAATAGCTATTTGATTGATACTTCTTTTGTAAGGTCTGAAAACCAATAATTTATAACAATCTGAATTCATGCAACTATACCAGGGCATTATCTGCTTGTAATTTTTGGTATATGCGCCTGATTTACAGATGCTGTTTTAAATATTAATATCCGTCAGGCCAACACACACCAATTTTAGAATGAATAATAATTTATCAACAGCAGACTCCGGCGAACCGCTTTTCGATTCCGGATTAAAACTTATCCTTAAGTCGGGGTCGGTCAGGGAAAAAGAATTTGCATTGCTTAACAGGGCGCTCAGCAACGAAAACAGCCTGGGTAATATGAACCTGTTTCTGAAACTGATAAAAGACCCCGAGCTTGAAACCATTGCCTTTGTATGCCTGGGCAAATTGCTTGCCCATGCGCCGGTAGTAAGCCTGCCGCTGGTGCTGCCAGTGTTAATTAAAGGCCTGGGTAGCACTAAAGAGGCAGTAAGGCAGGCCAGCCAGACCGGGCTGGACAGCCTCATCAGGCCATCGGGTCAGCGAGAAGACGGCCAGACGGTTGTTCATCTGGGGGTTCAGCTTAAACCCAGGCAGGTACATGAGTATCTGGAGTCTGATTCGGCAGAAGAAATCATTACAGCTTTGGTGTACCTCTACTACAAACCTCATAAAGATGCCGACCTGTTTGAGATTCTCGACACCCAGCTTGATAAAAATATAGAAGCCGTTGATTGCGTGGTAGGTGCCATTGTAGATACTAAATTATGGGGGATTATCAGGAAAATAACCGACCTGAGCGACCTGAGCCTTAAAACCTACGCCCGTGCCAGGCAAAAGGGTCTGAAATCGAAATCGTCGTGGGTGTACAGGCGGTTTGATTCCATGCGTGAACTGGCCCGCGAACACCTGAAGTTTATGAACGAAAGCGCCTGACAACACCATTTAACGCCCCGGTTCAGGCAGGGCGCTGCCTGTGAGCTTTGGCGGTTGCAGGTAATTAGCTGGTTTTTTTCTGAATTTCGGCTTTAAGTTTAAACAAAGCCTGCCCAAAGCTGTTTCTACTATTTAAGAAAAAACCTTTACCCTTTAGCTTTTTACCTATTATTTGTATGAGTTTTTCTGATTTTTTTTATACGAAATCGGCCGACAGTCTATCGCACCAGTGGTCAGGCTACCTACCTGCTTATGCGCCATCCTTTCAAATCATTCACCTTTTATTCAGGCATAAACCCCATGTTAATACCCCGCACCTACTGGCAGAGCTGAAGACGGTTTTCGGAAACGTTGAATTGGCGCCAGACGGTAGCTTCAGTGTGGATTTTATGCCCGAATACACCACAGGCACCAACCGCGGACCAATGAAGGCCGCAGCGGCCATTATGCCTCAGGTAACCGAAGCAGCCACAGAAAAATATATAAACGCCGCAAACCATGCCTGGCATTGGCCAGACGCCGCCGCTGAAATACAAAATTGCCGTTACGAAATAAGCCTGCAAGAACTGATGCCGGAAAACCTGCCTGCGGCCATAAGGCTGGAGTTTTTTCAGAAGTTTGCCGGGGTGGTTATCAGTGCCTGTAAGCCTGCGGTGGTTTATTTCAGGCATAGCCATAAACTGGTGGATGCCGGTGATTTTCTGAACGCCCTGAGCCATGAACCACCTGCTTTTTTATACGGCGCCATGAGCGTGCGCCTGATGCAGACGGCAGATGGAAAGGTGCTGGCAGATACCCTCGGGCTTTATGCTCTGGGCCTGCCAGACTTTGAATGCCTGCCCGGCTTACTTGAACCGGCTGGCATGGCAGGCACTCTGACCGACCTGGCTTATGAAATGCTGGAAAGTGGCCGGGTTATCAGTGATAACGACCTCTTTAAAGCGCAGGGCAGAAACGAAAGCTGGAAAACCCGGCTGGGACAAGCATCAAACGGGCCTGACAGACTGGTAATTAAGCTGCTACCTGCCTGATGGTGGTTATGGCCGCACCTGTACTGAATGCGCCCTGCCAGGCTTGCAATTTGTGATGGTTCGTTAAGAATTTCTTATTTATTGTTACTGAATTGTGTGGATAAACGTTTCTGATTAGTTTTACCGGAAACTTAACCATAACAACCAACAATAATGGGACTATTCGACATTTTTAAGAAGAAATCTGCTGAGACTACTCCGCAAAGTATTGCACCTAACCAACCGGCTATTCAGTTTGTAAGCCTCTTTTATGAAAACAAACCTGAAATAAACCCGGATGCTATTCTGGCTGAACTGAAACAACGTTTTGCCAACGTTGAGCCCTTGCAGATTGACGGCACAACGGCATTTGCATTCCCTGATTTTATGACAGATTTTAACGGCGTAAACGTACCGGCACAAGGGCTTGTTTTAAATACAGACGTTGAAATTGACCTGGATAAGTATAAAGATGCCATTGCTGATTCGATACAGTGGTCTGGTGCTGAAGACGCCATGAAAAAGTGCAGGTATCAGGTAAGTGTTACCGAGCTGATGTCTAAAGGTTTGCCGCATCAGGCAAGGCTAGAGTTTTTTAATACCCTGGTTTGTGCCGTGGTGCAGGCTACCGGTGCACAGGTGGTATATTACAGAAACAGTAATAAACTGCTGGATGCGACGAAATTTATGGAGGCCTGCGATGCGCAGGAGCCGGAGTTTCTGGAGGGCGCGATGAATTTCAGGTTGTTTGAGCTGAGCAACGGAGAAATACTGATGGATACCCTTGGCCTGCATGCGTATGGTATTGCTGATTTTCAGTGTTCGTTTCGTAAGTACGAAGCACATGAAATAGCAGGTATGCTGAATATGCTGGCTTACTACGTGGTTGACACCGGCGATTTTATCAGAGACAACACCACCGTGCAGGGTATTGGTAAAAACCCGGTATGGAAAACCAGATATGAGGCTTCAAAAGTAGAACCTACCCGGCAGGTGGTAACCGTTATACCTAATTACTAGGGTTTTAAGCTGTTTGTAACCGTGCCAGACTCTTTTGCATAAGCATATTTGGTTTGGCACGGTTGCGGCGCGCCGCGGCTATTTCCACCGGCGGTTAAGGTAGGCTGCTTCCCAGAAATCATATTCCAGCCGGGATGATGCTGCGAAGGCTTCTGTCATTTTAGCCCTGATGGCGTCTGTTGTTTGCGCCGCATTTCTGTCGCATATATCAATGGCTGCCTGTACGGCCACGCCAAATTCTTCTCCGGCATAAGTATCAATCCATTTCTGATATGGGTTATTTTCTTTTTGCTGATGCCCGTAAATGTAGTCGCCAACGGCTTTGTAAATCCAGAAGCAGGGTAGCACGGCTGCCATGCCAACTTCAACGGCGTCAAGCGCGCAGGTGCTTTTCAGAAAATGCGCATAGTGGTGGCAGGCTGGTTGTATGTTATCTTTGGTATCAACGCCAAAATCTTTAAAGTAAGATTCGTGCAGGGCGTTTTCTACAATAATGGTGGTTTCGGCAAAACGGAAAAACGCCAGCATATCGGGTATGGCATTGGCTCTGGCACCCACAATGGCCAGCGCCCTGCCGAAATGTTCGAGGTACAGGGAATCCTGCATCAGATAAAACTGGAATTTTTCAAGCGGCAGGGTGCCGTTGGTCAGTTCCTGAATAAAGGGCATTTGCAGAATAGATTCATACACCGGAGCTATGTTTTGCCAGGCGTTGTCAGACCATTTCATTTTTAATCAGTTTTTGAGGATTGAAGAAGTGATTCAGCGGGCCATTGCCTTTACCGATGGCCACATTTGCCCCATGCCTGATGGCCTTATGCACGTAAGTCTGCCCGAGTTTTACGGCTTCATTCAGGCCATTGCCCTGCGCCAGATAAGCCGCAATGGCAGACGACAACGTACAACCCGAACCATGCGTATTATTGGTAGCGAATTTCTCGAACTCAAACGGGAGGATGTTGCCCTGTCCGTCGAAAAACAGCGAAGTAATAACGGGTAAATCAAGATGCCCGCCTTTCAGCAATACCGATTTGCAGCCCAGAGCCAGTATTTTTTCTCCGGCCAGGTACATATCGTCCAGCGTTTTAATGGGCATATTAGCCAGAATGGCGGCCTCGTCCATGTTGGGTGTAATAACCGAAGCCAGCGGAAACAGCTTTTCAATAATGGCCTGAATGGTGGCGTCTTCTATCAGTTTGTGGCCGCTGGTGGCCACCATTACGGGGTCAAACACCAACGGAACGGCAGGGTATTTCTGCAAGGTGGCAACAATGGTATGTACCAGCTCTGCGGTATGCACCATGCCGATTTTGATGGCACGCGGGGGGATGTCGTCCATGATGGCTTCTATCTGCCCGGCCACCGCCTGATAGGGTATAGGGTAAATGCTGCGCACGCCCTGTGTATTTTGCACCGGCAGGGCGGTAAGTACCGATGTAGCGTAACAACCCAGCGCCGAGAAGGTTTTGATGTCGGCCTGAATGCCTGCGCCACCGCTGCCGTCGAACCCGGCAATGGTGAGGGCAGATGAATAGGTGTATTTTTGCTTCATTTCAAAATCAGGTTTCGTAATTCGTAAGCCGCTTTTTCGGGGTGCGGCGCAGCGCAAATGGCCGACACCACCGCCAGGCTGTCGGCTCCGGCCTGCCAAATGGCGGCAGCATTGGTTTGGTTAATACTGCCTATGGCTATGAGGGGTTTGTCGGTCAGGCTTCTGATGTGCCGCAGGCCTTCCAGCCCCCATTCTGTAACGGTATCAGTTTTGGTAGGCGTGGCAAAAATGGGGCTGATGCCGTAATGGTCGGCCGTTTCAGCTTCTGCGGTATCCAGCTGGCTCAGGTATTCTATCGAATAGCCGATTTGTAATTGCGTACCCCATTTTTTTCTGATTTCTGTTGGCGGAGTATCACTCCGCCCTACGTGTATCCCAAAAGCCCCAACCGCGTTGGCCACAGCCAGGTTGTCGTTAATGATGAGCGGTATGCCGTAGCGCTCGGTTATTTCTTTCAGTTGCAGGGCTTTTTCTATAAAAGCGGGCGTGGGCAGCGTTTTTTCTCTCAGCTGAATAATCTCCACGCCTCCGGCAATGGCCTGTTCTGCCACTGTCAGAAAGCTGCGACCCACACAGGCGGCTTCTGAAATTACCAGATATAAAGCATACGGAAACTGCGGATGCCCGGCCATGTCAGGAAAGTTTGATGGTTTGCAAAAACTCTTTTTCGGTTATGTTGAAGAGCTTGTCAAGCAGCAATACCTGCAAAGTGCCAGGGCCTTTTGCTTTTTTGGCGGCCAGTTCACCACAAATGCTGAACAAAGCCATAGCGGCTGTCAATGCCTCGGTTTTGTCTTCAATAACAGCTATAAACGCACCGATAACGGCAGTGGCCGAGCAACCCAGGCCCGTAACGCGGGTCATGAGGGCATGGCCGTTGTTGAGGTAAATGCGCTTGTCTTTGCTGACGATGATATCGGTCTTGCCGGATATACACACCAGGGTATCATATTCGGTGGCTATTTGTTGGGCGGCATCAATGGCCTCGTTGCTTTCGGCGGTGCTGTCTACCCCTTTAGTTGGGGTGGTGTTGGCGCGTGCCAGTGCCAGTATTTCAGAGGCATTGCCGCGAATAACGGTTGGTTTATAAGAGAGTAACTCGCTCAGAGAGCTGTCGCGGTAGGGAGTAGCTCCGGCGCCAACGGGGTCAAGTACCCAGGGTTTGTTGAGTTTTTGTGCCTGCTGAGCACCCAGAAGCATTGATTGCACCCAGTATTGGTCTAGCGTGCCGATGTTGATAACCAATGCCTGGCAGATACGGGTCATATCCTGCACTTCGGCGTGGGCATGTGCCATAATGGGCGACGCCCCCACAGCCAGCAACGCGTTGGCGGTGTTGTTCATGACAACGAAATTGGTAATGTTGTGTACCAGTGGCGACTGTGTGCGGACAGTCTGGATGTGTTTCCAGAGGGTTTTTTCCATTGTTCGGAATTTTAGGATACAATGGCCCGGGCGAGAAAGCTTTGAAAAAAAAGTGGATAAGATATGCGCTGTGCAGCTATATATTATTCGCTTTTCCCTACGTCGGTATCAACCGTATCAGGTTCAAAGGGACTCTCTCAATTCTATACAGAATACCCCTAAAGCCGTGGCAAAGATAAGGCTTTTGAGGGGAATGGCAAATTATGGTTGGGGATTGTGGGGCGAACTTTTAGTACGCTGTTGGATTTTGAATTGATAGCCTATCTCAGTAGGGGTTCAAAATATTGAACCCCTACTGATTCGCGTACAGAAATTTTGATGACTTTTTCTCATTTAATTCTTATTTTAATTAAAAGTATTTCTAAAAAAGGATGCACAGCAATTTCAACCCTTGCAAATTGTAGCCAATATATCTATTTTTACATATCACTAATCTCAAATCCTGTGGCATGAAAAACCTTTTACTGCTGTTGCTGGCCTTTGCATTTTTTGGCTGTGGCAAACCAACTGCTGAACCTGAGCCCCAAACCGATTTGGCGGTACAGGTGGTGGGTAAATATCGGGTCTATGAAACTGTAGTGGATACGAAAACCGAGGCAGTTGACCCTAGGCAACCCGAAGTAATAATTGAAATTATTAGTATTGGAGAAAATAAAATTGTTTTCAAATTAACTAATTTAGAAGGCAAAATGTATACAGAACCGTTTTATAGTAGATTTCTTTTAAGAAAGAAAGGTACTGCAATTGAATTTAATTTATTAGATAGCGGTGGGGATTATGGACTTTTCTACAATCAGGTATTACAACTATATGACGGCGGAGTTACAGGCAGCAGCAGAATGGTTAGAGCAAAAAGAATATAATTATCAATGATTGTAGGAAGTAATGAGTGTTTTGTTTTAAGCAAACGTATTATTTACTAATCTTAAATTCTACCTAATGAAGCAACTTTTACTACTTATGCTCGCGATTATGTTTTTTGCTTGCGGCAAGCAATCTTCTGAGCCGGATTTGTCGACTGAAATAAAAGGAACTTATCAGGCTTTTGATGTTATTATTGATGCAAAGGAGTATCCGGCCCCATTTGCCGGCGGAGAGTTCTTGCTGGAGTTAATTCCACAGTCTGAAAGTAAATGTACTTTGAGAACCTCGTCAGTGATACCCAATGCTTCTGAAGCTGGCAAGATGGAGGTCAGTCTTGTAAAGAAGGAGAAATCAACCGAACTGCAAAAAGACAAACAAAAAGTCGGGCTGGTAACCGGGCAAATACTGGAGTTTTATTTTGTTGATAATGACGGCAAGGCTGTTACCATTAAAGCAAGAAAGAAGTAGTTTTACCTATGATACAAAGCAGAGTCCCCTTCAAACCGCAAGGCTTGGCGCACGGGAGACTCTGCTTAAAGCTCTAATATAATGAGTAACTCAAGCCGCTGCGGCAGAGTCCCCTTGCCGGGCAATGGGCTTATGCAGGCGGGAGACTCTGCCGGGATAACAAAAGCAGAGACCTATACAAATGGCAAGGTTTTGAGCCAGGGGGATTGCGCTTAGAACCCTAATGTAATGAGCAACTCAAGCCGCTGCGGCAGAGTCCCCTTGCCGGGCAATGGGCTTATTCACACGGGAGACTCTGCCGGGACAACAAAAGCAGAGACCTCTACAAACGGCAAGGTTTTGAGCCAGGAGGATTGCGCTTAGAACCCTAATGTAATGAGTAACTCAAGCCGCTGCGGCAGAGTCCCCTTGCCGGGCTTATTCAGGCGGGAGACTCTGCCGGGATAATAAATGGAACCGCCTTGTTATTCCATTATCTTCGCAAGCTTATTTGTGTTAAATCAAACTTTAGATTTGGTTTTTTTTGACTGAATTTATTAACTTTGGCATCGATAAATAAACTTTTCCGATGACTAAAAAGTATTCTTTTGCTATTTTGTTATTATTTCAATTGTTCTTCTTTGGGTGCAAAAAGGATGAAATCCCGCCTGTAATATCAGATTTTAGTTATAAACAAAATGACTTGGGTAAAGTTACGTTTCAGAACAAATCGCTAAATGCAGAATCTTTTGAATGGGATTTTGGAACCGGTGATATTTCAAATTTAAGGAATCCCACTTATCAATTTGATGAGAATAAAGAGTTCTCTGTGACATTGCATGCCCGAGGAAAAGCCGGGCAAAACTCAAAGACCACTACTGTAAAAATAGTTACTGTCCAACCTAAAGGTACCTTAATGTTCTGGACTAATATTACCGACTCGGGCACCATCACGGTGTATATGGATGATATTAAAGAGGGTGTAATAACACGTAGTAGCCAGGCTTCATCTATTTCGTGTGGAACAACAGGTTTTGTAACCGTAATAAAGCAAGCAGGAGATTATAGATATAGGGCTTATGCTCAGAGTGGTATGGTATGGTCGAATACAATTACAATCGATCCATATATTTGCACTACGCTTAGGCTGATAAAATAGAATATTATTGTTGTGTTTCTGTTTCTTAATCTCTTTTTACCGTGTTTTTTTAGTTTATTCTGGCAAATTCTTGTAGTTAACCCGTAGTGCATCTGGAATCGGAGAATATAAGTTGCCAATAAATATTCTAAAGGGTTTGATTGAACCATTCAGTTCAACATCTTCAAGTCATTTGATGCAGAAATGAATCTGCACTTGTTTTAGATTGCTTTTAGATTGATTCTGCGTTTTTTGAAAGATTGGGTATCCCGTAGGGATGGTATATAGGTAGAAAATATTGCTGATACACGTATAAAGTCCCATCGGGACGATATATTAAATACTCAACAATAAATATATTATCCCTGACGGGATACACAGCTATAAGCCCAATCTACGTCTACTGATATACCATCTCTATGGGATTCCGTTTGAATGGAAGGTTAACTGATTAAATTCAACAATCTTTGATTAGTGCTAATTTGAGGTCTATTAGTGTATTCATCTTAAATTCACTACGAGTTATACTTATTGCTTCAATATTACCAGTTTTCCATAGCTCCAGACCCAGGGCATGATTCGTCTTTATTTTATTAGCTAACTTTCTGATGTCGCCCATTATTACCCTAATTTGACCGTGGCACGCGTGTACCTGGTTTGAAGTCGGGCTGGTAACCGGGCAAATACTGGAGTTTTATTTTGTTGATAATGACGGCAAGGCTGTTACCATTAGAGCAAGAAAGAAGTGATTTTACGCTGCGGCAGAGTCCCCTTGCCGGGCTTTGGGCTTATGCACATGGGAGGCTCTGCCGGGACAACAAAAGCAGAGACCTCTACAAGCGGCAAGGTTTTGAGCCAGGGGGATTGCGCTTAGAACTCTAATGTAATGAGTGACTCAAGCCGCTGCGGCAGAGTCCCCTTGCCGGGCTTTGGGCTTATGCAGGCGGGAGACTCTGCTGGGAAAAAAAAAGAAACAGGGAAATCGGCGCAGGAGTATATTCAATGGAAAGTGATTGATTTGGCTAAAGAAAAAGTGGTTGATTTCAGCAAGTCTATCAGCGAGGTATCTTACGAAATGTGCTTTAAATATCCTCCACATTTTACGCGCTTCTTTAAGCAATGGGTAGGGCAGTCGCCTAGTGAGTATAGAATAGCGAACTAGGGGATTGTCGATTTTCAATTGCAGATTGTCGAATTGGGTACGCGGCACACCCGCCTTCCAGCACCAATAGAGTATAGGCGTGCCACGGTTAAGTTTAGCCTATTTAATTAGCGATAGGAGCGACTACAACGTAGGATTTTAATAATTATCAATTTTGGAGTTTTGCTATATTTAAATCTAAAAACTTTTTTACATCACTAGGGATAGGTATCCTAGGTGCCATGATATGAACAATATTTTGTAGTTTTAGTTCTATACTCAAATTAGGTTTAGAAATTTTAACATTGTTATTTTTATTAAAAGCTTTAATGTTTTCTTTAATCTCTTCAATAGTACTATTACCTACTTTTCTGCAAAAGATAAAAAGAAACCAAAGCTCATATTTGCCTCTAATATAGACCTTTGGAACACTTAATTGCTTCAGTTGTCTAGCTATTAGTAATACATCCCTAAATGATAAATTATGATTTGTCCCAGTTGATTTACATAAATAAGTATATAAAGATTTATAATCCTTTCGTTGTCTTCTTTTGATTTTTAAATCATTATCAATAACAAATATTTTATCCAAATCAATTTCGTTAAAATTTGTTGGATAATCATTTTTTATAACATAAATAAGCCAAGCTGACATTACTAAAACATTGTCTGAAAATTTCTTCAATTCAATTTCAAAAATGTCTTTTAGGGCCTTAACATGATTGTCTACTTCTAAGCGGCATAATTCTCGCAAAAACCTTTCTAATATTGATCCATTAACTAAGTAGTTTTCGAATGAGTAGAATGCAGTAACGAATATATTCTCATCCGATTTCCTTTTAACATTTAAAATGTCATCAAAATCTTTATCTGTAAAAAATAGTGCTCGGTTCTTATTATATATTTTCCAATTAATTGAATCGTGGTTTTGATAAACGTTATCTTTTCCATTACATACATAATAAAATTTTGCATAATTTTCTGGAATCAATGTCTCAATATAATTTACATAAAATGACCTATCTTCTTCTCCTTCAAAAAATACGTGGAACGTGTTTTTTTTGAGTTTATACTGTTGTAGAAATTTAATATAAGAAGCCTCTGGTATTTCTGCAGCTAATAGTAAGGTTTTGAGAAAGGACATATTAATTGAACTTAAACTCTTCTAAAGAATGAGAATATGATTTTAAAAAGTTTCTAAAAATGAATGGAGAATGGGTTACAGCTAGAATACCTGCGCAGTCTTCTGTATTAACAATATCTTGAAGGAATCTTTCTTGCCATGGTACAGAAAGAGAAAGCTCTGGTTCATCAATAATTACAAAGTATTTTTGTTTTGATAAAATTAAATGGCTAAAAAGTGATACTATTTGTTTTTCACCTGATGACAAATCTTTATATTCAATTGATGAAAAGGAATCCGATAACTGAATATCAACTTTAAAATTGTCATTATCGTAAAAAAAACGTTTTGATGAGCCAATATAATCGTTGCATATATCTACAAATTTATTTATGTCTAGTTCCGCTTTTTGTTGCTCTTCGTAAATTTGAAATAGTTTCCATACAAAATAAGCGTTAATTTTATCTTCATCGCTAATTGCTCCCTTTTTTTGAACCATTTCTACGAAACCATTAAGAGCTTCTTTTCCGGATTTGCTTATAATACTATCATCAAGTCGATTTAGTAAATAATCAAGCGCTTCTCTATTAAAAATTTGAATTTTCTCTGAATCAAAACTTTTATACCTTTTATTTAGTATATCTTCTAAATAAGACCCAGTTATTTTTCTACTCAAATTATTGTAAAAATGATGTCTTAATTCCTGACACCTATTTTGAATCCTCTCCTTAACATCTTCCATCCCAAATTCTACAAGCTCAATAAAAGAAGGTGTTTTATCACCTCTTGATCTAAGTCTTCTACGGAGTTCGTATTCTTTCATATTTCCTTCAAGCTCTGGAAATATATTTTTTAAATCTTTTTCAATTCTTCTGTATGTGGGCAAATAAACAATTTGTATGTTTTTGAAAATTTCATTTAATGCCTCATCTATTTTTTTTAAGTCACTAGAACTATCAATAGATATTTCTTCATTTCGCAGCATTCGAGCAATCTCATAAGCAATACTACGAGGAATATCATATTCTGACATTATATAATCAATAAACTCATGTGGTTCAGCAATTTCACTAATACTATATTCGCGAAGAATTTTTTCTGCAATAATTTGATATTGTCCAGGAAATCTCTTGAAAATTTTTGCTTCTCTTAAAGCAATATTTTTCCATTTCATTTCATAGGTGTAAATAGTATCATCAATTTTTAACTCAATTTTCTCGAACTTAAATTCATTTAGCTTTTTCCATTGTCTTGATAAGAAATAATAAAATATATTCACAAGAGTGGTTTTACCAGAACCATTTTCCGCTACAAGAATTAAGTAATTATCGACAAAGTCTATATTATAATTAGCTGTCCCATGTAATTGAAATACTTTAAAGCTTTGTATTTGCATGTATTTGAAATTTGAATTTTTTTAAGAGAATTTGATGAATTTTATTTCCACCAAATATTTAATTCTAAAGGAAATCAAGAAATTAATATAAAGCAAATTTATTTTGTGGAATAAGTTTTATAGCTACTATAATTGAGTATATGTAGTGAAAAATTAATTTTATTAAAAATTACGTTACTGAATGTTATATTAAAATGTAATTAGTTTGTTATACAATCATATTATCACCCCTGCCGTTTCACCATTTCGTTTATCCAGATGGGGGCGAAGGGGCTGGTGCAGCCTTTGGAAACGGGGTAGTCGCGGTAGATGCCTAGTTTTTCACCTAAAGCTAATGCCTGTTGCCTGTATTGAGGGTGATTGATGCCTATCTGTGCCAATGCCGAGTTCATGGTCCATTGTACAAATGGGTCGGCGGTGGGCATTTCGGTTTCTATTCTATTGAGCAGCCCGGGTATATCTATTCCTTCCGGCTCGCGGGTTATTCTGCCACTCGTCAGGCTCCAGCCATGGCGTGCCACCGTGGGTTCGGTTTCCTGCATCCACTTTATACGTAGTTCTTCTTTGTTGGGGTGTAGTTTAATTATGTATGAATACAGCCAGTCGGCCAGTTGCGGAAACTTCTCCGAACGGGCGATATTATCCAGCTCGTCAGCCGATAAATTCTTTGGCACCATTACCAGCGTTGCCAACAGTCTGGCTTCAATATTGCCTGTTGCCCATAGCTCCAAACCCAGGGTGTGGTTGGTTTTTATCTTGTTAGCTAACTTTCTGATGTCGCCCATCATTACCCCAAACTGGTTGTCGTGCGCACCGTTTTTCTTGTTCATCTTCCACACCTTCTCGTTCGCGCGGGCTTTCAGGTCGGTCAATATCTCGTCAATGGTCATAGCTGAATAGTATTAATCCTTAAAAATATTCAATCTTTATCAATCTGCGTGTTTGTGCCAACGTTTGTTGCAGGTTTTTTATTTATTCTCAGCTGTAATTTGCTGCGTATCAAATCTATGGTTTTCGGTTCGGTGCTGTTCCAGTATGCCACGTGCGACAGAAACGGTATTTTGTTCAGGGCTTTTGCCTCAGCAGCTATATAATGGTTTTCTACCCCATGCCCGAAAGCACCAATATTGCCACCCACAAAATCTTTGGCAAAGGTTATGTTTGTCCAGCGGGTAAGTGCAAAAGGCGCGGCATGGTGCAAGGCTGTTTTACGCGTCTGGTTGCTAAAGAAAGTAAATTTTTTGCCTGTTTCAGGTGTTGGCGGGCAGGTGGGGTACTCGCGTTCTTCCTGCTTTTGTTGCAGGTCGGCGGGGCTGGAGGCCAGCAGCAGTTCGGCATGTGCCAGCGGGCTGCCCAGCGTAATGAAGTCTGATATACGCCATGAGCCAAGCGATTGATACTGGCTGACCCAAAGCTCAAACTGCTTTTCGCGGTAGGCGTTCCGGTTGGTTTCTGTCGGGTCGGTATTCAGTTTATCTGCGGCGTCTTCAATGGCTTCCAGTTGGGTTTTTGTCAGTTTAAGTAACTCATTTTGCCTGGTCCAGAGAAACTTGATTAAGTCGTAGGCAATAACTGAACCCAGGCTGTGGCCAACCAGAATGATGCGGTCATATTTGTTTACATAGCGTTTGGCGGGTTTCTCGTGGGCAGGGCTGTCGCCTGTTTTCTTGGGTGCAGGTACTTCAATTTTTGCCTCATGCAGCCGGGTAAGTAGTTCAATGCCTGTTTGCCTGATGTCCTGCCTTTGCTCAATATTGCCCGTGCGGGGCGTCATATACCTGACGGCATCGCCTAAAAAGTAAATCAGAAAAAAGCTGATACCCGCCCACACAAGCGGAAGCAGCACTTTACTGATGGCGAGCAGCTTGGGTAACAGTGGCGAAACCGAAGTCAGCCAGGCATAGAGGCTGTTTTTCCAGTCCAGCTCAAAGGTTTTGTCGGCAAAGTAGGTTAGTGTAGCCAGTAATGCCAGCACCATACCCGACCAGAAAAAAGAGTATATCCACCTGATGCGCGGCGGGATGTTTCGCCTGGGTCGCCACAGAATTTCTTTCATCCACCAGCCAATATCAGATAACTTCGTACCGCTCATTTTATAGGCCCAGTAATACTCAAAGTAGTCGGTCTTGAAAGTTCTGGCGTGTTCGCTGGCTGTGAGGCGTCTCAGCTCAAAGGTTTCAGAGAGGGCATCGGGCTTGTTAAAAAACTTTCTTTTTGGTGGCTCTTGGGCATCGGCATTGCCGGCAAGGGGTACCGGAGGGGCTATCGACTGCACAAAGTCGCGGAGGGTATCCATCGGTCTTTGTTCGCCAATGCCATGAATTACGATAATGGCCTGGCGTTGCACATCAAATTCGGGTTCTTTTTTGTCGGGCATGGTAGCAAAGGTTTTTACTAATGTACGATTGAAAACAGACCAGGTGCAAATGATTACTTTGGTTTTTATTATATGGCATCAGGCTGATGCTCAGATATATAGCCGCGCATAAGAGGCCAAGGTCTGCATCGACTAAATTTTTGAATATCAGTAGTTGATGCCCCTGCGCTATGAAAATGATTTTAAACCGATTTTTCTTGTTTTGCTATGGTTACTCTATTAGTTTTGGTATTTAAGGTTCTTCTAAATTATTCCTTTACAGGAAACTCAACCATTATAGAAACAATGAAAAAGAATGTTTTTTTGATGACGGCCCTGCTCGTGGCCGGGCTATTTGGGGTAGCCGTTGCGCAGAGCAATCCGTTCGGCAACACCGCTAGCGCCTACACTTTGCCTACTTTTACTAAAAATAATAAGGGTGAACCCGTTTTGTACTGGACCGAAAAAGATGCAGCCAATGTACTGAGCCTGTTCTTTGCGGTATCTAATGACGGCGGCAAAACCTTTGGCGACAAAAAACTGGTTTTTGCCAGCCCACTCATGGGCAGCAGCCGCCTGATGCGCCCGAGATTACTCTTCAAAAAAGATGGCAGCATGGCGGCGGTTTTCTCGTTCAGAAACGAGGTGGCGGCTCCGGCAGTTGCAGAAGGCGGCCATGCCAATCATGACAAACCTGCTGCCCCGGCGCCCAAACCCAAACGCGATTTGCAGATCAGATTCACGGTTTCTAAAGACAATGGCCAGAGCTGGACAGCCCCGGCATCGGTTGATTCGGACACGTCGCGTCTGACGCGTGGCTTTTTTGATGCCGTTGTGCTGGCTAATGATGAAATAGCCGTGGCTTACCTGAAAGATGTAAAAGGCAGCACCAAACATGAAGAGCGCGACCTGCGCATGGTAATTACCAAAAACGGGGTGTTTCAGCCTGAAAAAGTGATTGACCCTGTGGTGTGCGACTGTTGCAACATCAGCCTTTTGGTTGATACCAAAGGTGTGCTGAATGTTTTTTATAGAGATAACAATGATGATATCCGCGATATTGCGCGCATGACCTCGGCCAACAATGGGTTGACATGGACAAAACCGGAGATTCTGCATGATGACAAATGGGAAATTAAAGGTTGCCCGCATACAGGGGCTACTTCTGTGGCTACCCAAAATGGCGCGCTGGTAACGTGGTTTTCAGGAGCCGCCGTGCAGGCTGGCGTGCGGCTGGCCACCACCGATGGCCATTTACTGAAGGTACTGAACGCCAACGCCAAAAACGGCACGGTAACTGCCGACGACAAGCAGGCCTTTTTTGTGTGGGAACAAACCACCGAAGGCGGTGCCAGCCGGATTTTATACAGCAAAGTGGCAGGCGGCAAAGCACAGGACGAACAAGTACTGAAAGGCTCTGACTACGGCCAGAACGCCACCACATTACTAGCCAACGGCAAGCTATTGATAGCCCACGAAGTAGCTAAACCCAACCAAAAAACCGCTTTGAGCGTGAGGGTGGTGGAGTGAGCTAATGAGCTAATGAGCGAATTAGTGATTTAGTGAATTAGCGGGCGGCGTTCCGCTGATTTAGTGAATTAGCGGGCGGTGTTCCGCTGAATGAGTGATTGGTAAATTAGCGACTGGCTTACTTGTGAATGAGTGGCTGGTGCGAACCACTGCCTTTGTCGAGACATTTTATATATTGAAAGCCAGCCTGGTGCTGGTTTTTTTTGTTTTGGGGTTTGGATGCCTCCCTGGCCACAGCATCCCCTTGCCGGGCTTTGGGCTGGTGCGCACGGCGGTCTATGTCGGGGCATTTGATTCTTGTTAGTTTGGGGTGAAACTTGCAGGGCAGTAAAGCCACCGTTTGATATGCCCAAAAACGGACGACGGATGTCCGATTTCGGACAGGTGGGGGATGGGTATTTTAAAATATCCAACAAATGTATATGAAATATTATTTGGTTTTAACTCCACTTAACCTTCCTCAACCGTGTGGAGGAAATTAGAAAGCGCCTTTTTGTTGTTGTAGCGAGCATTGTGTGATGAGGGTTTTGGGTGAGGGGTGTTTTGAAACCAAATATTATTCTGAATCCCCGCTTTAGTACTTGCAGTTGCTTTTGGTTTGGCACTGCATTTGTTTAACAAAATATAATGAAATAGAAAGTCGGGTGGCGTTGAAGGGAATGTGGGTTTGTAGGCCTGATTTGTTTAGCAAATACTAATGAAATAGTAAGATTATGGGAAGACCCTATTTAGGAGAATTTGAAGAGCTGGTTTTGCTTACCGTGGCGGTGCTTGAAGGCAGCGCTTACGGTGTAACCATAGCAGCAGAAATCAAAAAACGCACCGACCGGGTTATCAGTCTGAGCGGGGTTCATGTGGCTTTGTATAGGCTGGAAGAAAAGGGTTTTGTGCAGTCGGAGTTGGGTGGTGCTACCAATGAAAGAGGTGGCCGCCGGAAAAGATATTTCAGCATTACGGGCTTAGGTAAACGTACGCTCGACGAAATGCGAGACATGAGAAACGAACTCTGGAGCGCCATACCGAAGCTGTCGTTTAATTGAATTAGTGAATGAGTGAATTAGCGGCCGCCGTTGCGGTGAATTAGTGAATGAGCGGGCGGCGTTCCGCTGATTTAGTGAATTAGTGATTTAGTGAATTAGTGATTTACTGATTTAGTGAATTAGCGGCCGCGTTGCGGTGAATGGTGTCTTGAACTTTGCCTCGAAGGCGTATCGTTTTAACTGATTGTTATGATTTTATCTAATGCTTTACACTATTTGATTATTAATTGCAATTAATCACTAATTCACCATTCACTAAATCGCTCATTCACTCAATCACTCATTCACTCATTCACTCAATATCTAAATGAAAGAACCTGAAAACATATCACCACCCAAGCTGGCAGATAAGCTGCTGAGGGTTCTGCTGCCGGATGAACTGGCCGAAGAACTTCAGGGAGATATGCACGAGCAGTTTGAGCTGATGGTAGAAGAAAAGGGTCTTTTTAAAGCCAGATGGCTGTATGTGTGGGAGGTGCTGCGGTTTTGCAGGCCGTATTTTCTGAAACGCCGGTTGATCCGGAAAACAAATGAGTATCAACAAGTTTCTATATTTTCAACAATTATGATAAGCAATTACTTTAAAATAGCGTGGAGGAATCTACGCAAGAACATGACCTTCGGGTCTATCAATCTGTTTGGTCTGGTTACGGGCCTTACCACCTGCCTGCTCATATTTTTATATGTGAGCGACGAACTGAGCTTTGACCAGTATCATACAAAGGCCGACAGAATTTACAGAATTGATAACGAATTGAAATTTAATGGCAACCATTATGATATGGCGGTGAGTTCTCCGGCTATGGGGCAAGTCTTTAAAGGGGCATTCCCCGAAATTGAAAACTACGTACGCCTGCGCTGGTTGGGTGACCTGATATTTAAAAAAGATGGTCAGATTCAGAACGTAAACCGGGTGGCTTTTGCCGATTCAACACTCTTTGAAATTTTTACTTTCAAGCAGCTGGCCGGTAATCTGAGCACGGCTCTGAATGAACCCAATGCCATTGTACTTACAAAAAAAATTGCGCTGAAGCTCTATAACAGCACCAATATAGTAGGGCAGAATTTTGTTTCAGACAATAAAATCTATAAGGTAACTGCTGTTATTGATGATATTCCTAAACAAACGCATTATAATTTTGATGCCTTTGTGCCTATGCAAAACGATGAGTGGAGCAAGAAAAACACCTGGCTGAGTCAGAATTATAACACGTATCTATTGCTTAGGAAAGATGCCAACGTGATGGCCTTAGAACGTAAGTTGTATAAAATGAACCACGAAAGACTGTCGCTGGAGCTAAAGGCAGTAATAAACCAGACCCTGGCTGATTTCTTGAAAGGTGGTGGGCTGGCCGATATCAGCCTGATGCCTGTAAGAGATATACATCTGAGATCGCATAAAGTAGCTGAGCTGGACGGCAACGGTAACCCCGAAAACGTGTACATTTTCTCGGTAATTGGTTTTCTGATTTTGCTGCTGGCCAGTTTCAATTATACCAACCTGTCTACAGCCGTGGCTGCCAGCCGGGCCAAAGAGGTGGGCATGCGCAAGGTAATGGGAAGCGGCAAACTGAGCATTGTGATGCAGTTTCTTACAGAATCGTTCGCTTTATCGTTCATTGCCCTGTTTATTTCTTATGCTTTGTTGTTTGTGCTTTTGCCGTCTTTCAATGAGTTGGCGGGTAAATCTCTGGCCTATGCAGAGATACTTCAACCCGGTTTGTTACTATCGTCGTTGGCTTTGATGTTTGCTTTGTCTTTATTTTCGGGTGCCTATCCGGCCTTTTATATTTCTTCTTTTGTGCCGAGCCAGGTACTGAAAGGCAAAGTTGCCAATGGGTTCAGGTCGGGCTGGTTCCGAAATTCGCTGGTGGTGTTTCAGTTCAGTATCACTATTATACTGTTGATAGGTACGATTGTGATTTACCGTCAGCTCGATTTCATCAAGCATAAAGACCTCGGTTTCAACCGCAATCAGGTGTTGATATTACATAATATGGGGTCATTTGGCGACAAAACAGAGAGCTTTAAAAAAGAATTACTGACCATAGCCGGGGTTGAGAAAGTGGCTCTCAGCGACTTCCTGCCGGTTAATAATTATCGATCCAACAACACATTCTTTAAAACAGCGACGGCTGATGTTAGTGGCTCAGTTACTATGCAGAACTGGTGGGTTGATGAAGACTACCTCAGTACTTTGGGTATTAAGCTATTGAAAGGACGAAATTTCTCGAAAGAGTTTGGTACCGACTCATCAGCCATCATTCTGAATGAAATAGCGGCCAAAAAGTTTGGCGGGGAGTCTATACTTAATAAACAGATTTTCTATCTTAGTAATATTAATTCCGGAAAGGTAGGGTCTTATACGGTAATAGGAATCGTAAAGAATTTTAATTTCAGCAATCTGCGCGAAGAAATAACCCCACTGTCATTTATTTATTCCAAACAGGCTAATAGCCTTTCACTTAAGATTTCGTCGCAAGACCTACCCGGTGTAATCAGTCAGGTAGAATCAAAGTGGAAAGCGCGCGTACCAGAGCAGGCCATGAACTACAGCTTTATGGACGAAGACTTTAACCGCCAATATGACGTAGACAGAAAAACAGGTAAAATAGCAACGAGCTTTGCTTTGCTGGCTATTCTGATTGCGTCGCTGGGTCTGCTGGGGCTGGTGCTGTATGCGGTAGAATTGCGCACCAAAGAGATAGGCATCAGAAAGGTGCTGGGCGCAAGCATCAGAAGTGTGTACACCCTGCTTACCCGCGAGTTTATGGTACTGGTGGCGGTGGCCATGCTGGTGGCGTTTCCGGCGGGCTATTATCTGATGCACCGGTGGCTGCAGGATTTTGCCTACCACATAGACATTGAGTGGTGGGTTTTTGCAGTGGCTGGGGCATTTACCATTGGGGTTGCTTTGCTGACGGTGAGTTACCAGGCCATTAAAGCTGCCCTGATGAATCCGGTGAGGAGTTTGAAGAGCGAATGAGCGATTTGGCGAATTAGTGAATTAGTGAATTAGTGAATTAGTGATTTAGTGAATTAGCGGGCGGCGTTCCGCTGAATGGCGAATGAGTGATTGAGTGAATTAGTGAATGAGTGAATGAGCGGGCGGCGTTCCGCTGAATGAGTGAATTAGTGATTAATTGTACATAATAATCAAATAGTCGTGAGCATTGAATAAAACTAAAAATCATAACAATCAGGTAAATCAGTTAAAAACGATACGCCATCGCGGCAAAGTTCAATACACCATTCACCTCAACGGCGGCCGCTAATTCACTAATTCACTAAATCGCTCATTCACCATTCACCATTCACTAAATCGCTCATTCAGCGGAACGCCGCCCGCTCATTCACTAATTCACTCAATCACTCAATCACTAAATAATTCATGAATCAACCCGTAAACATATCACCACCCAAGCTGGCAGATAAGCTGCTGAGGGTTCTGCTGCCGGATGAACTGGCCGAAGAACTTCAGGGAGATATGCACGAGCAGTTTGAGCTGATGGTAGAAGAAAAGGGTCTTTTTAAAGCCAGATGGCTGTATGTGTGGGAGGTGCTGCGGTTTTGCAGGCCGTATTTTCTGAAACGTAAATTATCTGCTAAGGCTGAATCTATGAAAGACTTTTACTTTTTAATCAATTCTGGTATGCTACAAAATTACCTGAAAATCGCTTTTCGTAACCTGTTGCGTGCCAAAGGTTATGTGTTTATTAACATTACTGGTCTGGCTGTGGGTATAGCTGCCAGTACACTTATTATTCTATGGATACAAAGCGAGTGGCAGTATGATCGTATTTATCGAAAAACCAGCCGTTTGTATCAGGTCTATAATAAAGATGTTTTTAATGGTGAACCCAATGTTTGGGATGCCACACCAAGACCATTGGCCCCTGCCCTGAAACAGAATTATGGAGAGGTTGAGGAGGCCATAAGGGTAAGACCGACGGATTTGCTGTTAAGCGCATATAACACCCGACTTAACGCTTCCGGCGCTTTTGTTGACCCTGCTTTTATAAAACTATTCGATTTCCGGCTGAAATCAGGCAATGCCCAAACGATGCTTAATGGCAACAATGGCATGGTGATTACCGAAACACTCGCAGAGAAATTGTTTGGTACCAGCATGGCCATTGGTAAGGTGGTGCAGATTCAGAATAAAGACCTTTTTACGGTAACAGGTGTGTTGGAAGACATACCCCATAACAGTAAGTTCAGCCAAGTATCTTACCTATTGCCTTACAATTACTTTGTAGCACTGGGCTGGGGTTCTGACGCCTGGGAGTCGAACAATGATTATACTTATGTATTGCTGAAAGAAAACACCGATGAGGCATCGATAAACCGAAAGATTAAAAAGTTGACCGCGAGGTATCTGACGGGCATTATTAAAGACCTGAATAATCGGGAAGTTTTTTTGCATCCGGCTGACAGGTGGCACCTGTATTCGAAGCAGGAAAACGGGCAGCTTGTAGATGGAGGAATAGTAACCGTGCGTTTGTTAGGGCTGATAGCTTTTTTTATTCTGCTGATAGCCGCTGTTAACTTCATTAACCTGAGTACCGCCCGTAGCGAGAAAAGAGCCAAAGAAGTGGGGGTAAGAAAAGTTGCCGGTGCACAAAAGGGCGCATTGATTTTACAGTTTATCGGCGAATCGTTGCTGCTAACTTTTTTGGCGGGCATCATCGCATTGCTTGTAGTACAGCTGGCGTTGCCATTTTTTAATGACCTGACAGGCAAAAGACTTGCCTTAAACTTTGCCTCGGGTAGTTTCTGGCTGGGTGCATTGGGTGTTTTAATGTTTACCGGTATACTGGCGGGGGCGTATCCGGCATTTGTGCTGGCAGGCTACCAGCCCTCAAAGGTGTTAAAAGGTGCGCTGAAATCTCAGAGAGCAGCTTTTACACCAAGAAAAATTCTGGTTGTAGTGCAGTTTACATTTGCCATTGTCCTTATTGTAGCCACGCTGATAATAAACAGGCAGATTGACCACGCGCAATCGAGGAATCAGGGTTATGACCAGAACAACCTGCTTTTTACCTATCTGTCTGGCGATATGCCCGGGCATTACACGGCCTTGAGGCAAGAACTGATGCAAAGCGGGGTGGCTGTTTCTATAAGCAAATCATTAGGGCCTCTTACAGAAATAAACACGCGCCAATGGGGGGTGGCATGGCCGGGTAGCACTCAGGCCGATAAGGATATTGAATTTGACAAGTTTGGAACAGACGCTAATTTTCTGAAAACCACCGGTACGCAGCTGCTGGCCGGGCGAGAGATTGATGTTAATAAATACAGCACCGATTCTACGGCCATTATGTTGAATGAAGCTGCCGTTAAAAAAATGAATCTCAGGAATCCGGTGGGTACAACTATCCGTATGCAACGGACCGACTGGCATGTGGTAGGGGTGGTGAAAGACTTCATTTTTGCCTCGCCCTATGACCCCATCAATCCGGTATTGATAGAGGGCCCCGGCGGCGCAATGGCTAAAAATTGGCTGAGCATAAGGCTCAACAACCGGCTTTCTATGCAAGAGAATCTGGAAATACTGGAACGCATATTTGCCAGATATAACCCGGCGTATCCATTTGAATACAGCTTTGCTGACCAGTCGTATCAGGCAAAATTTGCCGATGAACAACGCACCGGCGCACTTACGGGCTTGTTTACAGGGCTTACTATATTAATTGCTTGCCTGGGCTTATTTGGTCTGGCCGCTTATACGGCACAGCAACGTACAAAAGAAGTAGGCATACGAAAGGCGCTTGGCGCACCTGTAAGCAGCATTGTGCAACTGCTAACCAGAGATTTTATTCGTTTGCTGCTGGTTGCTTTTGCCATTGGCGCGCCCATAGGCTGGTTTGCGATGGAAAAATGGTTACAGGGCTTTAGTTATCGCATTGGCATAGGTGTAGGCGTGTTTATAGTTACGCTGGTGTCATCTATTATATTAGTACTTGTTTCAGTTGGTTTTCAGGCTGTGAAAGCAGCTTTGGTGAATCCGGTGAAGAGCTTGAAAAGCGAGTGAACGAATGAGCGGGCGGCGTTCCGCTGAATGAGTGAATTAGTGAATGAGTGAATTAGTGGGTGGCGTTCCGTTGGATTAGCTGGCTGGGGTTTTGTTCAATTTTTGGTTGGCTTTGGGTTTTTTGTGGGGTGTTTGTAAAGGGTTTATTCCTGATTGGAGGTTTAGCGGTTTAGCTATGCTGAAAGTTGAGAATAAACCCTGTTTTTTGCTATTTTGAGATATTATTAAATTATTTTATTAATTATGGGTTAAAAACCTGTTTTTTTTATAAAAATGTATTGTACTTCACCCTTATGTGCTTTTATTTGTATAAAAAGTTAAAATAAATTGTAATTAAAGCAAAAACCCCCTTTGTTTAGGGGCTTTTTTGTAGGTGGCTATCTGCGTGTTTATTTAATCTCCCAATTAACTAGTGCATAATTTTTGTTAAGACTAAAACTAACTGTTGTATGAACCAAAAATTTAAAATCAAAGGGCAATGGTTTTTGCCTGAAAATATACATGATAAATATTCTGGTACATTAGCATATGATTCTGTAAATGGAGCTTATTTGGAATTGTTTGGCATTTTCAATTCTTATTCTTCTACAATAGGAGTAAGTATGTATGAAAGTATATGGGGTATTACGAGTAGTGGACAGCGAATAACTTTATTCAAATCATATGTCTTTAATTCTTCACTCTCATTTTCAAACATAGATTTTGAAAATGAGATATCTTTCGCCAAATATAGAGTTAATATCGTCTTAATTGGGTTGCATTCACATGATTATTGTGAGAATGAATTTACCAGCATTAAGTGTCAAATTTTTTATCTTGATAATTGGATTGGAATAAATAATTTTGATTTAAATCTTGAGACCGATGAATTAAGATTAAAGAACATAATTGTTAATTATAAGAGAAAAGATCCAATAGAATTTCAAATAGATGATAATACACTTGGTAGTTTTAGTTGGAATATTAACTATTCTACCAATGAAAAGCACAAAATCGGAATTAAACTTGAACAAGAAGTGGTATTCGAAGTCAAATCTAATATCCTGAAAAAAATTCCAGATTTGTATCGATATCTTAAAAGATTTTGTGATTTTTTAATTTTAGCAATTTATAAAAACACATACATTCATAATATTAGATTATATAATAGTCAACTTAATGAAAGTTATGAGTTGTTTTTTTCAATTACCAACTTTGAAGAGAATGTGGAGAGTAAAAATTATTCTAGTTTAATATTTTGCTATCATGATGTACAACATAATTTCGAGTCTTTAATTAAAAGCTGGTTTGAGAAATATGCTTTGTATGAGAATTGTTTCTATCTTTTGTTAGATCAATTTTATAATCGAAATCGGTTTAATGAGAATAATTTCTTAAATCTAGCTCAATCCGCAGAGGCTTTTCATTCTAAAATAAGCAATAAAACTAGATTTCCTAAGGATGAATACGAAACTATGAAACGAGAAATTCTAGATAGTACTCCCCAAAAATATCATAATTGGCTAATTGAACAATTTGTATTTGGTAATAGTATAAACTTGCATTTAAGACTTGAAGATTTAATCAATAGGTACTCAAATGAAATGCTGAATAAATTAATTGGAGATAGCAATAAATTTATTCTAGAAATTAAATATTCACGAAACTATTACACACATTATTCAAAGAATCTTGAAAAAAAAGCATTGAAAGGTATGAGGCTTCGACTATTGTCCGAAAAGTTGAAAATTTTAATAGTTTATGCATTATTAGTTGAAATTGGTTTGGAAAGACAGTTTTTGGGGGAAGCAATTTATAAACATAATGTGGAGATTTTTAAAAGATTTTAGTTTTTACTTTCTAATTAAAATGAGAGGTAAGTATAAGGTTGCTATGAGTTTCAGGCTTTTTAGATGACTAAAAAAAACAAAGCGATTTAGTTTGTAAAGAGAATGAACATTTTCTTTTCACACAAATATTTGAACAATTGTCTTTAACCCCCCATGCCCTCGCTCCCTACCATACGTAACCTCTATATGCCTGTGCAGCCTACTGTGCGGCAGTCGGCGGATGATGTGGTTTATCAGGAGTGGGCGCCGCATGAGCGGCTGCTGCCTTTTGTGTATTGCTACTGGGAACTGAAAACGGTGCAACCGCTGCAAGATGCGTTTGTGTATAGGGTGGTGGCCGATGGCTGTATTGATATTTACTTTGAAATTAACAACCCTGCCGATGCCTACGTAATGGGTTTTTGCAGGCAGTTTACTGAGTTTCCGCTGGGTAATGTGTTTCATTATGTGGGCATCAGGTTTTTGCCTGCGCAATTTCCGCAGTTGTTTGGGGTGGATGCCGCCGGGCTGAGCAACCGCTACCTGCCGCTGGCTGATGTACTGCCGCAGATGGCTGGTTTGATGGCTGCTTTACCACCTGGCATGGCTGGCATGGAAACCCTGCGCCACCGGCTTGATGCTTATCTGCTGCGGCATCTGGCGCATTTTGTGCCTGATTTTGATAACCGGCTGTATGGCGCCATTGGTCTTATTCTGCAAAATTGCGGCGTGCTGAATGTTGAAAAAGACCTTGATACGGGTATCAGTGCCAGGCAATTGCGGCGGCTTTTTGAATTTTATGTGGGCGACACCCCCAAGACCTTCGCCCGGGTGGTGCGTTTTCAGCATATTCTGCGGGCAAGGCCTTCTTCTCAAAGCCTGCATAAAAACCCGCTGTTTTTTGATACGGGGTACTACGACCAGGCGCATTTCATAAAAGAATTCAGGAATTTCTACGGGGTTACACCCAGCCGGGCTTTCGGCCGCTGATGATGTCCGTTTTTTACAAGGATGGCTTTTGCCGTCTGCCGAACTTTGTGGGGTAATCAATCAGCATAAACATGAAACGTATCTTTATTTTTGTGTGGCTGCAGGCATTGCTGAACCCTGCCGTTGCGCAAAACCAAACTAACAAACACATGAAACTGAATGCAGGCATTATTACCCGGAAGCTGGCCGAAACCAAGGCTTTTTATACGCGGAATCTGGGCTTTGGGGTTACGTTTGAAAACGAATTTTATCTGCTGATGCACACACCGGGGCAGGAGGCCGAAATCAGTTTTCTGCTGCCTAACCACCCCAGTCAGCAGCCGCTTTTTCAGACGCCTTTTAACGGGCAGGGCATGTACCTGACCCTTGAGGTGGCCGACGTTGACCGCGTGTACCAAGAGATGAAGAAAAAGGGGGTGGCTATTAGTGTCGACCTGAGAGATGAACCCTGGGGCGACCGCCACTTTGCCATTGTTGACCCCAACGGCATTGGCATTGATATCGTAACGTATTCGCCGAGATAGGGCAGGGTAAATGTACGGTTGGACAGATTAGCCAGGCACTTTTTTATTTGCGCGTTTAGGCGTGCCAATGTTTGGGGATTTTTTTATTTTGCGCCCTGAAACAAAACGTTGTGGCTAAAATGAAAACAATTTTGGTGTGCTTTATTTTTTTATTGGGTTCGGCAGTTGTTTTTGGGCAGCCGAATGACGTACCGACTGACTGGAAGGCTGGGGATGTATGGACTTACGAATTAAAAAAGCGTGAGGCTACCAGATGGCAGGAACGAGATGAAAAGAGCCTGATTGTTTTTGAGCTGAAAATAACAGGCCGCAAGCCCGGCAAGGCCGGGAGCTACGAAGCTGAATGGCGGTATTTGTCTATTAATACCCTGCCTGACGAAAACAAATATGACAGTTGCCTGAACCTTGTAAGGAAATTTTTATTGCATACGCCCCTGCAGCTTAGTTTCAGTAAAGAAGGTGGGTTTGAAGGATGGACAGACCTGCCCGGCCTCAGGAATGCACTGTTGGCCACCCAAGGGTTGAGTAACCATCAGAAACGGAGCGACGACTGCTTTTATATGCAGGATTTTATACGTAAGTCGCAGGGCGATTCGTCAGATTTTCTGTCTGGGTATGTGCCGGAGGTTAAACAGTTTTTTAAGTCTTTAATGTTATTAAAAGCAGACTCTCACCTGACCCGCGATACCGTTACAGTAATGGAAAACGAGCTGGCAGGTAGGATGGAGATACCAAAAACAATAAACAGAGCGGTGCGCACCTCAGCAGCGGGCTATGAGGTTAGCCTTAATACTGCGCTTTCGCCTGCTGCTTTCAAGCAATTCAAAACGGCCGGTTTTGAAAAAGCCTGGATTGAGATGGGTTTGCCGGTAGAATCTATGGCTACAGCCAAAGCGCGGCTGGAGGCATTTCAACCACAAAGAAAAGAGACCATGCTGGCTGTTTTTGAAAAGCCAAACGGAGTAATGAAGCGATTTGTGTATCAGTATGATGAGTACGTATCGCCCATGGAAGATGACCTGCTGGTTTATGAATTTGTGCGTAAATAATACTGCCAGCCCCCACACTTTATACTGTTTGCCGGTTTTGAGCATAATTGTCTCGTTTACCCCTCATTTTGGCGTTTTTGCACCGTTGCCGGGCACATAAGCCGGGGTATCTTTGCAGGTGTAAACGGATGGCCAATTTACCATGCCAACCATAAGTAAGACCAAACCCTACATGAAAAACATAAGCCGCGCCGAATTTATTGCCATGATGGCCTGCATTGAGTTGCTTACGGCTTTGGCCATTGATATTATGCTACCCACTTTTGCCGATGTACGCAAGCATTTTGGCCTAAGCAGTGTGTCGGCGGCTACGGCGCGGCTGGTTACTTTCTTTTTTATGGGACAGGTCTGCCAGTTGATTTTCGGGCCAATGGCTGATAAATACGGCCGCATACCCGTTATGCGCACAGGTTTTGTCTTGTTTATAGGCGCTTGTGTGGGTGGCGCGCTGGCTCCTGATATTATCTGGCTGTCGGCGGCGCGGTTTGTGATGGGCGTGGGGTCGTCGGCTATGTTTGTAAGCGTGCTGGCCTGCGTGCGCGACCGGTTTTCGGGCAACGAAATGGCTCGTACGATGTCGCTGATACTGACTATTTTTCTGATTGCCCCGGTGCTGGCTCCGTTGCTGGGGGCAGCTATTCTGTCGGTTTCTAACTGGCAGGTGGTGTTTCTTACGCCTGCGGCTTTTGCGGTGGTGTTTTTTGTGTGGTCGTTGCGTTTGCCTGAGTCGGCACCACCAGAAGGGCGGCAAACAACCGACGTGCTGGCTTTGGTGAAATCGTTCCGCGCTGTTTTCAGCAACCGGCAGTTTGTGCGTTACACCGCCATTACTACGGTATTATTTGCGGCTTTCAGCTCTTATGTTGGTAGTTCTGAACGCATTATAGGCACTATTTATGGTCAGCCGCAATGGTTTGTGTATATATTTGGCAGTATTGGTTTTTGTATGAGCCTGTTTACGTTTATGAATGCCAGGCTGGTTGCAAAATTCGGCGCCAGGCGCACCCTGCGTATGTTGTTGCTGGTATATGTGGCCGGGGCCCTGGTTCTGTTGGCGCTTACGCTTGGTTGGCAGGCACCAGTCCCGCTGTTTGTGCTGTTTGGTATTATTGGTTTGCTGCAGAGTGTCAACGTAGCCATTGAACCCAACAGCAGCTCGCTGGCGCTAGAGCCAATGGGCGACAAAGCAGGCATGGCCGCCTCTATTTACGGCACTGCTTATCTGGTTATCGGGGCGTTTCTGGGGTCTGTTATCGACAGCCTGCTGGTAAATTCAACCACCCCGCTGGCCATTGCCTACTGTATTGATGGCTGCCTGGCTTTGGGCTTGTTTTTGTGGGGGAGGGGAAAAGCGCCAAGTGCAGCTAAGTAAGAGCATAGCGATATTTGAATGAAATTCATCAAATCGGAATGCGATTCCTCCTGATACAGCTTTAACCTGCCCGATAGAAATTAAATGATGAAAGTATTATCACTACTACCCCTGCTTCAACCTCAACAACGGGTGGTTGATGCCGTTGATTTCTTTTCTGATTACTTCGTATTTGTCCAGGTTCTCCAGCAGTTTCGATAGCGTTTTGTAGCCATAAGTACGGGAGTCAAAACTTGGGTCGATTTTCCTTAACGAAAGCCCGATGTTTGATACGTAGGTTTCGTCGTCGGTGGTTGAAATCTCAAAGGCTTTGTCGATAATGGCCTCGTCGAGTTCCTGAAATTTTTTGAGGTGGGTAACGGCCGGGGCTTCTTTTTGTACCACCTTGCTTTGGCGGTCTTTTTTCTTGCTTACCTGTATGGCCTCGGCCATTTCCGATTCGGCTATCAGGTTTTCTGAAAAAGTAAAGATGTCGCAGGAATTAACAAAAGCGGTTGGCGTATTGGTTCTGCCTATACCCATTACAAAGAGGCCTTCTTCACGTATTCTTTTGGCCAGCCCGGTGTAGTCGCTGTCGCTGGAAACAATGCAAAAACCATTGATGCTCTTGCCGTGCAGAATATCCATGGCATCAATAATCAGCGAGCTGTCGGTTGAGTTTTTTCCGGTAGTATAGGCAAATTTCTGAATAGGGTTGATAGAATACTGGTTCAGAACCTCTTTCCAGCTTTTCATGCCGGTGTTGGTCCAGTCGCCGTAGATACGTCTTATGGTGGCCTTTCCGTATTTGGATACCTCCGCCAGAATTTCCTTGATTAATTTTGCCTGAGCGTTGTCGCCATCAATCAGAACCGCAATGTTAAACTTATCTCCGCTCATGTTTTTAGTGTTTTTGTAAGAAATTTTGGTGCTGGTAAGGCATCCTTTTGATGTGATGTGAAGCCAGAAAATCATTTTCCCTGCACAAATATATGGTTTCTTATTTATTTTCTGTTTTATGGCCAACAAGATGTGGTTTGCAACAGCCAGGCAGATTCATTATTGAGCCTTTTTAAATGCCTGATTAGCTGCGCCAGTTTATTGGCGCACCAACTGGCATAGATTTTTGATTGTATGGGGTATTCACACAATTTAAAATTAAATACTATGAGAACTATTAGAATACTGGGTTTAGGCGTGCTGGCTTTTTATGCCTTGCAGGCCTGTGAAAAAGAAGAGGAGCTTACTAACGAACCCATAAGCATTACAGAACTAACCTGCCCCGGGGCTGTATTTACTGGTTCGGCTACGGCAGGTACTACTTATAATGGTGTGTTTACGGTGCCTTATAATGGCGGCGACGGCAGTACGTATGGTTCTAACAACGGGGTGTCGTCAACGGGTGTAATGGGGTTGTCGGCCATATTGGTGCCGGGTACGCTGGCCCAAGGTTCGGGCATGCTTACCTACTCAGTTGCCGGAACCCCCAATACGGGCGGCATTGCATCTTTTGTGATTAATTTTGGCGGACAAACCTGCACGGTGTCTATGGCAGTGGGTGGGTCGCCGGTTGAACCGCAACCCCTGGGGCAATAGCTTGCCCTGCAAAAATATATTTGGGAGCCTCTGCGTGCAGGGGCTTTTTTATTTGCTTAGCCCGCCTTTCAGCAATGAGGTATGCCTGAGGGTTGTTGCTGAATAATATCCCTGAAATGCGTCATAAAAGAGGTTTTTTTGCCTGATGTTGTAGAAACAGTGCCTCCGGGGGCTATGGTACAGCGTTTTTAGCTTTCGGTTTACAAATCAAAAAAACAGAATGCTATGAAAATTGTTAAAATTTTAGGACTTACGCTGATTGCGCTTTTTACTTTACAGGCCTGTGACAAAGACGATGATAACCAGATAATTATCGGGACGATATCAGGGCTGAAATGCCAGGATGCTGAATTTGCCAGCAGAGCCAAGGCAGGTACAAGCTACACAAGTACATTTAAAATACCGTATGCAGAGGGCAACGGAGTAACTTATACCACCAGCACAGGTATAGCCTCTACTGGTGTTACGGGGTTGTCGGCCACGCTTACACCCGGCACACTGGCAGTAAATGGCGGCCATTTAACATTTAATGTTACCGGTACGCCATCTGTGGCAGGTACGGCTTCATTTATGATTAACTTTGGTGGCCAGACCTGTACGGTATCTATGCCGGTAGATGCTGCTACTACTAACCCATAAGGTTTTGGTTGTATTACTGGTAAATACATAACGAGCGTCTCATTGGCTAATGAGACGCTCGTTATGTATTGCATTGCTCGTATTTTCTTACTTGCAGGTAGTTTCTATTCTGGTAGTTTTGGTTTCTACTGTTTCATCACAAGTTGTCTTTGTGATAGACTTTATCAACCGTTTTGAGGAATCATACTGATAATCATATTCCTCATGTACAATTTTCGATGTACATCCCTCTTTTGGTTCTTTTCCGGAGTAAGACAGTTTTAAAGGATTATTACGACTTAGTGCCAATAAAGAGTTGAAACCGTCATAACCTGTATAGGTAGCTATATGAAGCATTCGTTCAGTTTTCGTATCATTATTGATGGCCTCATCATAAGTGACTTTCTGAATTACAGTAAAAACGCTATCTTTTATTACTTCTCGTACTTCTATTTGTGTTAGATTGCCATTTTCATAGGTTAAATTGGTTTCATTTGCCAGATCAGGTGAGGAACCAAACATCACCACTGATGTTTTTATTTTGGTAACCAGATTATCTTTATACTCTAATTCATTAATAATAGTGAAATCCTTATCGATGGAAGTTGCTGTGGAAGTTAACTGGTTTGCTGTGTTATACTTTCCTTTAATTTGCATTTTTCCTGCAATATTTACCAGAATGCAATTGCCTTTTGTATCATATTTAAAATTCGCAATCGATTTTGTCTTGTTTTCTTCTATAATTTCAACTTTCGTTGGCTGTTTATGTGCATTAAGGTAAAACGTTTCGGTAGTCTTGTCTTTGATACGCTTTTCAATGCACTGTGCAAAAGAGTTAAATTGTGTGAGCAATACGGTTAACAGCAAATAAATTTTTTTCATGAAGGTAGTTTTATGTGTGAGTATTATTTTGCCGCAATATTAGGTTAAATGCAGGAAGGCTCCAAATCAATTTATTATAAAGGATACTTGCCTTAAAACGCAAAAACGCCATTGAATGAGCATTCAACGGCGTTTTTGCGTTTTTCACCTGTTGGTTTTATACGGCAGCGGGGTAGTCTGTAAAGCCTACGGCATCTGCTGTATAAAAAGTATTGGTATCTGGTTGTGCCAGCTCAATATCGTTGGCCAGGCGATGCGGTAAATCAGGGTTGGCGATAAACGGAGTACCGAACGATATCAGGTCAGCCTCATTATTGGCCAGTGCCAGATTCCCTCTCTCTTTGGTATAACCCGCATTAAGTATCAAGGCCGGTTTAAAACTGGTTCTGATGCTTTGCAACAATGCACGGCCTTCTTCGGTGGCGCGTGATGCGTAGTCTATCAGGTGCAGATACGCCAGGTCAAGTTTGTTCAGCTCAATGGCCAGGTAATCATACAGCGCGGCGGTATCATCATAAGCAGGCATATTGTTAAAACTGTTATAGGGCGACAACCGGATTCCGGTTTTGTCGGCTCCGATTCTTTCTACTACTGCCCGGGCGGTTTCAATCACAAATCTGGCTCTGTTTTCTATGCTGCCGCCGTATTCGTCGGTTCGTTGATTGGTGCCTGCATTGAGAAACTGCTCAAGCAGATACCCGTTGGCGCCATGCAGTTCTACGCCGTCGAAACCTGCTTCAATGGCATTGGCGGCGGCCTGTGCAAACTCTTCGATGGTGGCTTTGATTTCGTCAGCCGTCATGGCTTTGGGTGTTTCGGTCGTTTGCATACCCTGGGTGTCGGTCCACATGGGGCTGTCGGCATTAATGGCCGACGGCGCAAGTAACTGCGCACCGGCAGGTAAATTGGCCGAATGACCCACACGACCCGTGTGCATCAGCTGCATAAATAGCTGGCCTCCGGCTGCATGAACGGCCTGTGTTACGGTTTTCCAGCTTTCGGTTTGTTCGGGGCTGAATATCCCCGGTATGCGGGCATAGCCTAATCCGTTAGGGCTGGGGGCTACCCCCTCAGTTATAATCAGCCCTGCTGTGCTTCTCTGGGCGTAATATGTGGCTATTAGCGGATTGGCCAGGTTGCCTATGGCGCGGCAGCGTGTCATGGGCGCCATTACAATTCTATTTTTCAGGTTTAGTTTACCCTTAAAAGGAGTAAATAAATTTATTGTTTCAGACATGAACCTAATGGTTTAAAATTTATGTTGCAAAATTGCAATAAATGAAATTGAGAGTCAATTAGTCAGAAAAACATGACCACTACTACTGCCGAAATTAAGACTAATCTGGTTTGCCCTCTGGAGGGAGGCGTGCCTGTGTGCCCTACACAGGATGTATTAAAATTGCTAACCAGCAAATGGACGTTGCAGGTGCTGTTTATTTTGCATGTAACGGGGAAATCGCGCTTTAGCGAGTTTCTGCGCCGTATTCATGGCTCTAATAAACAAACGTTGTCTGTTGCACTGAAAGATTTAACCCAAAACGGTTATATTCTGAAAAGCACCATTCAACTGAAACCCCTGCATATTGAATATTGCCTGACCGACAAAGGCAAGCAGCTGATACCTTTGCTACGGCAGTTTGAAGCCTTTAATTAAAGCCGCTAAAAAAACAAAAGCCATGTGAAGGTATCACATGACTTCGGTTCTGCAAACAATATTTTCTTAATCCGGGTTTTTATCGGCGTGCTTTGAAAGCAGCCAATGCTTTTTTGAAACTTTCAGCCTGTTTTGGTGTTAACTCTTTTCTGGCACCAGTTGTATTCTCCATATAAAGTGCCACCAGGCCTAATTCTTCGTCTACACCCATAACAGCAAGGTATTTGTTATTGTCAGAGAAAAAGTAGATTTCAGAACCATCAACTCCGCTAACTGGGTAGCGTTCTTTCATGTAGGTAGTGGCTTCTTTTACTACTGCTGAGGTAGACTGAAAAAGTACTGCAGCATACTCCAACCTATTGTTGGAAAATGTATAGGCAACATTTTCTATTTTGCTGTTTTCACCGGTGTAAAGAAGTCCTTCGGTGGCTTCTTCTTCCAGTTTTCGTTTTTCTTTTGATTTTACACTTGCTTTAGACAAGCCGAAATCAACTACCGGTTCGGCAAAGAATGTAGTGTATGGAAAAATTTCTATAGATGCGCTTACAGAACCATCGCTGGTTGATGCTGTAACATCTGTTTTGCCAATTTTACGGGCTTTGAAATTACCGCTGTTATCGACAGTGCCAACTTTGGTGTCGCTGCTTTTCCAGGTAACGCCTGAAACGCTATTGCCGCCTTTTTTTACTGTAAATTGGTGGGTGCCGTCATATTTTAACTGACCATTCGGCTGGTTGATAGTCATGGGGTCTTCTTTAGAGCAGGCAGCAAGGCATAAACCTATGAAAAGGATAGTGAGTTTTTTCATAAATGTGACAAATGATTTTTTTGTAATACGTGGTTTAAATTATTATGGTTTGGATTAAGAAAATCTTGTTGTCAGTTGGTGATATTTTACAGCGAGTTCTGCTGAGTTTTACTGTTAATTCTGATTTAAACTTTACTTCTAAGGATTCTTAAGAATTTGTTTTAATAAAACCTACTGTACTTATATTCCCCTGTTGTTACTTTTTACGCAAAAAGTAACCAAAAACCAGCATCATTTAAACTCGCCCAATTAAAAATCCGATATTACTTTTATCTTTTCTAAATATTTTACTCGATTTTTAATCGGTCTCAAACAGAAAATGATGTTTAGAGGACTTTAATTTTTAGTTGTTATTTAATCTCTCAGAGATATTTCTACAATTTGGCGCTTTGAATTTTAATAGAAATTAATGCTCTCTTTTTATTTGGCTGAGTAAATTATTGTTAAGTCTTCGTCTTTGGTTTGCGTTAATGATGCAGTAAACAGTTGTTCATCAGGGTAGTAAACTTCGGTGTTACCATTTTTTACCATAACCGGGTATCTTTCTTTTAAGAATGTGACTACTTCATTCCTGAAAATACTGTACGGGATGGTAACAATACACTTGATCATCTTCCCGTTTTCAAAGTAATACACAAGGCTGCATGGCAGGCCCTTTATGCCATTGGAGTATTGAAGCGTTTCAGAACTCTCTTTATGAAGTATTCTTTTCTCTTTGGCCTTTATAGCAGCTTTTGTGGCATAAAAATCAAGAACAGGGTCTTGAATAGACCTGTCATAAGTAACCACTTCTACATCGGCCTGATAAATGGCGTCTTTGGTATAGGCCGAAACAACGCTTTTGCCCAGCTTGCGCGCATGGAATGTGCCGCTAACATCAATGGTACCTACTTTTTCATCGCGCGATTTCCAGATAATCCGTGTGTTATCAATGGGCATAGTGCCATACTTTAGCACAAACTGATGTTTGCCGTCATGGTTGAGTTCAATTTTGGTGTCAGACAACGTGGTTACCGGCTCTTCTTCGCCAATGCAGGAGACAACAGCAAATGATATGAAAAGTATGGTTAGCTTTTTCATCAGATGTACACTGGGAAAAGGTATGGGCTTTGAACCTAAAAGTCTACAGCTACAAATTTTATAAACGAATGACAGGTGGTTGAAGCTATATTGTGTGGCTTTCTGTGGTAAATATAAAAAGATTAGTGCAGCGTTGCAAAAAAAATAATTTAACGGTACCTTATGTAGAATATAAGCACTGAAAGGCGACCAACTCTGCCTGTTGCCCGCCTTCAGTTTTTAATACCACCAGTGGTATTAATGTTATTTTTGCCAGTTATAGCTTTGTACCAGACTTAATACTTTACCTGCCTGTGCATTGCTATTGGCTATGCGGCGACCATTGACGCTTTCAGGAAGGTAGGTAACAGCCAAACCTGCGGCGGCCTGTTCGTTAATAAGAGCCGCAAATTGCTCGGTGTCTGCCATGTAGCCGGATAAATCACCACGGGTAATGGCTTCGGGGTAGCGTTCGCGCAGAAAAGTGTTTACCTCTTTTCTGAACGATTTGTCGGTAAAGAACACGCCACAGCCAATCAGTTGGTCTTTTTCAAAAAAGTAAATCAACCTTTGTGCTTTGGTGTTACCGATGTGGTAAACCAGCATGATTCCGTCGTCACTTACCAGCTCACGCTTTTCTTTTGCTTTGATAGATTGCTTTGACGAGTAGAAGTCCAGCACGGGTTCTGAATAAGTGTTGTAATAAGGCTCAATGTCAACTTCAGCCTTAAAGGAGCCATTCTGAGTAGCGGCGGTAACTTCTGTAGTGCCGATTTTACGGCCTTCGAATTTACCTGATTTGTTGATGTTACCAACTTTGGTGTCGGCACTTTGCCAGGTAATTTCACTGCTTGAGACAATAGAATTGCCTCTTTTCACAACAAATTGATGCGAGCCATCATACTTCAATTGAACGTTGGTGTCGTCCATGATGGTCAACGGTTCTTCAACAGTAGTGCATGCAACGCATAGCACCAACAGCATTGGTGAAAATCTTTTCATAAGATTTACTAAAGGGAGGTTAATTAAAACAATCTACAGCAGATTATTTTTACTTTTTGTTTGTAATTATTAGTGAAAACACGATTTTTCTACGCCCTTTAAAATTGTTATTCAAAGTTAATAGAAGGTGACCGCAAATCTATGATAAATTTATTAAACGGTAAGTGTTTTTTAAAAAAAAATATGACGGCTATCATATTAAAAACTGCTTCAGGTAATATTCTGAGGCCGATTTTGTTTTTTTTTGGCTGTGGCAGGTCTGTTATTGTATCGGCAATATGGCGGGTGCGGGTAAAGGCAGTTTTGGGCTTAAAAAAAACGGCCGGGTATTCAGTTTATGATGCTGCTTTCATCATCATTTTATTGTTCTCAATTCGAATAAATTCTTTTACCATTCCGAAAATGGCATGGTATTTCAAGGTTGTGCAACTGTCGGGAACAGAAGCCTTATAGTTGTGGTGGCTTTTCAGGATAGAACAAAAGCATTCAAAGTGATTTTTCTCTATGTTTTTTACCATTTCTGCTGTCTGTGGGGTAGAGGCCTGCAGTTGCTCTTGCATAAAGAGATGAAATAACTTGTCATGCTTTTGACATACTTCAATGGTTTGTCTGATAAATAACTCGAGTGTTTCGGTTTGCCCCCGGCCGTTGTCGACCGGAGGATGAACCGTGTCAAAACTTTTCTGGAGTTGTTGTAGCACAGCCAGATACAGGTTTTCTTTGCTCTGAAAATAATAATTGACCATTGCATTATTAACCGAGGCCTCTGCTGCAATATTGCGGATGGTGGTGGCGTGGTAACCTTTACGGAAGAATAAATCTTCAGCCGCTTTCAGTATCTGTGCTTTGGTATTCATGTTAAGGTTCTGTTGTGGTTGGTTATGCCTAGGATTATTGCCTGCATCGGGCATTCAGATACATAATGTCATTGCGCTTGGTATGCTTTGCCAGACTATGAAAACCATTTTTAAAAGCATCAGGTAAGCCTGTATCCTTTTATTGAATTTCCTCTTATGATTTTTCTTAAAAGAACAATTCTCTTGAAATGAAACTTACCATAGCTATGTGTGGCAATGATTATCAGAACCGGAATAATAAGCCAGCACATAGACCCCAGCACGATTTTTCCGGAGGCCATCAGGGCATTCAGGCTTATGTTCTGGTAAATGGCCATTCCGTTCGGGAAATCTCCCGTATCAAGGTAAGCCGAAATGTCGTTCAGGCTTTGCCATTGTGCCTGATAACCGGCCCAGCCTATAATGGCACCACCAATGGCGGTGGCAAGAAAAGCTCTGATAACAATTAATATGCCCATTATGCCTAATAATTGCTGCATAGACAGGTTCAATGAGGTGTAAAACCATATTCCGATAAAAAGTATGCCCATACCCAGGCCTTTCAAAAACATGGCGAATGCCAGATAACGGATGTCGGCATAGGGCTGTATAATAAGATACAAGAGCAGGGTATGCAGGAAAAAAGATACAAAACCAGCCGCTATGTAGTATTTGATGTACCAATTGTTTTTGAAGCCAAAGTAGGCCATTATTCCGGACAGCACAATGCCTGGTATCATCCAGAGGTTCAGCTGAGCGTTGATAAGGTTGTTGTATCCAAGAACAGCCACAGAATATTGAGAATAAATGCTTGAACTTGCCAGATACGCACCCAGAAAAAGTAATAGAATTATGGAATGGATTACGTTTTTCTTCATTAATGCACTGAAATCAATGAGTTTTCTTTTCAGGAATTGCTGTCTGTAAATAAGCGCGGCAAAAAGTAAAACACCGGCTATTAACGTACCCACGACGGCGGGAGAAATAAACCAGCCCTGTTGTTTCATGAAGACAAGGAAATAATTGAAACACATTAATGAAACCGCCATTAAAGCCAATGAAAGCCAGTCTACCTGGTACAATGGCATTTTGAAACTGAACCTTTGGTTATGCTGGAATATGAGCGACAAGGCTGCAATGCACAGCATTATGGCCGACATAAGAAAATACGGCGCCTGCCAACTGCCATTGAATACCAATGAAGCAAAGGTATAGGCCGAAAGCTGACCAAAGCCGATAGACAAAGGATAAAATATGGCGTAAAACTTGCCTCTGTCTCCGGTGGGCGCTATCATAAACATCACGGGCAGAATCATTTCAATAATGGGCAAAAATTTTATGAATCCAATCATGAAGCTGCAGCCGATTAACACCAGGGGGTTGTCGGTGGTGGCGCACATATAAGATAACACTGCCAGCAGAATGGCGCTGGTGGTAATAATTTCTTTGCTTCTGAAACGCATTTTTAAGCGCATGGCTATCGGAAAAATGACTCCCATGCCTATTGTGCCTGCATTGTTGGCCAAAGAAATGTATTCGGTGTAAGTTGCCAGGGCCCCTGTTACGTCTGTGAGCGTGGTTGGGTACACCCCCGAAATGGTCATCATCGGAAATAGAATGACCAAAATAAGTATCAGCATAACCGGCTTGGGAACCCAGCTTGCAAACGGACCTTTGTTATACATGTTTTGTTTCTTGTAAGACATTGGCAGTAATTACCTGCCGGTTAATTTAAGGTTACTTCTACATTCATACCTGCCCGAAGCTGTTTAAGGTCGCCGGGACGGTTGTTGGCCGTAAATTCAATTCTTACCGGTATCCGCTGCTGAACTTTTACAAAATTACCTGTTGAATTATCCAGCGGCACGGCTGCATACTTTGCCCCGGTTGCTCCGGAAATGGCCACTATTTTTCCTTCAAAGACTTTGCCTCCCAGTGCGTCGGCCTTTATCGTGGCCAATCCGCCTATTTTAACGTTCCCCATTTGTTTTTCGCGGTAATTGGCTGTAATCCAGATATGATCAATATCAACGATGGTAGCTACCTGCTGGCTGGGGTTGAGCAACTGCCCGGTATTGACGGTTCTTCTGCCCATTATTCCATCATGCGGAGCCGTAATGACTGTGTATGAAAGGTTGATTTTTGCCATTTGCAAGGCACTGGCTGTCCGTTTGATTTCGGCATCGTTCATGCCAAGCCGGGATTGTACCTCGTTTACCGATAATTCGCTGGACGTTCTGGTGTTGATTGCAGACTGGTACTGCGATATCTGTGCTTCCAGTTGTGCTTTCTGTGCCTGATATTCGCTATTTATCTGGTCGAACTGCTGTTGGGTTACGGCTTCGTCTTTTAATAACCTTTGGTAACGTTTAAAGTTCTGTTCTGTATTCCACAACCGGGCTTTAGATGCTTCAATGTTGGCTTTGGCGGCGTCGACATTTGCCACCACTGTTTTTACGTTGTTAGCTACCGTTTTAATGGCGTTAGAGGTGGCATTGCGTGAAGCCAGCGCAGCCATATAGGCTGCTTCTGCCTGCCCAAGCTGGGTTTGTATCTCGCGGTCGTCAAGTATGAGCAGTGTATCGCCTTTTTTTACGTACTGGTGCTCAATAAAACGGATTTCTTTTATGTAGGCAGACACCCTGGTATTGACAGGGTTTATGAACGCCTCCACCTGTGCCGCATTGGTGTAGTTGTCTTCACCAACACTAACGTACGACTTTGCAACATAATACAAGCCTGCCAGTACCAGCGCCAGCACAAGCATGTTTACTATAAATGCGCCTCTTTTTTTAGTTTTATGCTTTGCTTTATGTGCGGTTACTTTGGGTGCAGGAGCAGCCTGTTGCACGGCTGCGGGCTGTTGAGTTTCTGTGGTTGTATTAGCTTTATTTTGTGACATCTTCTTTGTTTCTTTTGATTTTGCTGTTAAATATTTTACAGTTTGCCGCTTTCTTTCAGTAGCTTATAATAGGCATAAATGATGTTTATTTCAGAATTAACATATTGCAGCCCGGCATCCAGTTTCTGGTTACTGGCATCAATCAGGTCCAGTAAAATGGCCAGTTGGTTGTTGTATTTACTCTCCATGATGCGGTAGTTTTCGTCGGCCAGGTTTTTGTTGGTTGCCAGTGTGTTATTCTGTGTCAGGGCTTCATTGTACTTAATGTAAGCGGCATTAATGGCAACGTCTATCATCAGCCGGGCTTCGTTTGCCTGTGCCAGGGCTTTGTCTTTTTCAAACTGTATCTGTTTTATTTTCTTTGGGGTTTTGTATAAAGCATCAATATTGAAGTTGAGCGACAAGCCCGCGCTCCATCCGTTGTAGTACATATCACGGGCTGGCAGAGAAGTGGTTATCGGGCGCGCCAAGCGGTTTCCGGCAAAGGCCGACAGTGCGGGCATCAGCTCTGCTCTGGTGATATTTTCTGAGGTTCTGACCATTTCAACGGCTTTTTGGGTCATGAGCACCATAGGATGATTCACTGCCTCTTTCCGGTAATTGTCTGGCGCCAGAATTTGCGGTCTTGCAGTCAGCAGGGCTTCGTCGGGTATTATTTGTGTCTGGTCTGTTAAACCCAAGGCGGTGGTTAGCTGCCTGTTGAGTATCTGCCGGTTGTTTTCTAATACCTGCAGGGCAAGCCTGAGATTAGATAATTGCAACTGCCCGCGGATAACATCATTGCGCGTAACCATGCCTTCGCCGAAAAACCTGTTGATGTTTAGCAGCCTTTGTTCGGCAAGTATGATGTTCTGTTCATAAATCTTTTTTTGATTGATGAGCTTATACAAGTCCAGATAGTATCCTAAAACCAGAAGTTTGATGTTTTGCTCGTTGCCTTTGTAGCTCAGTTCGGTTAGTTCTTTTCGTTGTTTTTGTACCTCAATACCATTGCGTACCATGCCTCCGCGCCAGATAAGCTGGCTGGCATCTACCGAAAAAGTATTACCCAGGTGCGGCATATTAATGCGGGTATTATCAGATAAATCTTTTGTGATGATTTGGGCATCGCCCAGATAATAGCCCTGCAAAGCTGTGCTGATGGTGGGCAATAGGGCATTTTTTGCTACCTCTATGCCCTGTTTTGCGATATAAATATCGGTTTTTGATACAGCCAGGCTCGGGTGGTTTTCTTCAACCAAGGCAAGCAGGCTGGCTATCGAAAATTTTCTTTCTACCTGTTGGGCATGGGCAGGCTGTAATGAGGATAGTGAAATGGCCAGCAGTAATAAAATGTTGTATCGTTTGCGTTTCATTAATTTACACTTGTTTTTACAGTGCAAAGATTCAATCAAACGCTTGATTAAAAAAGGTCGTAAAAACGCAAAAAGAAGTCCGGATGGTATCAAATGGGCTGAAACGCATAGAAATGCGGCTACCAGCTATACTATATTGCTGAGCTGATTCTGTTTTCTGAAGTTTCTGGGGCTTAAACCCGTATGTTTTTTGAAAAACTTGCCGAACGCATATTGGTCAGAGTATCCTAGCGTGTCAGTAATCATACTTATGGTAGCTTTGGAGTTGAGCAATGCTATTTTTGCTTCATTGACCAGGATATCGGCAATAAACGTGGTAGGCGGTACGCCGGTTATTTCGCGCACACAATTGGATAGGTATTTGACAGAAAGCGACAGGTGGTCGGCATAGAACCGCAGTTCTTTTTGTTCTTTGAAATGGAGAGAAACCAGGTTGAAAAATTTAATTGTAATTTCTTCTTTCCGGGAGCTGTTTTTAAAATCAAAATCTTTTTTTTCAATTAACAGACCCGTGATCATATAGACGACAGACGTAACCAGGCCAGTAATGATTTCTGCTTTAAAAAATCGGTGAGTATCTGCGTAAAGGTAGTTGTAGATTTGTTTGGCAATGCTTAAAAGGGAATCAAATTCACTTTTCTCGACTTTTATTACATCGCCTTTCCATTCAAAATTGGCTAACCGGTAAACATCATACAAACTAAAGTTAAAATTGATTCTGGCGCGAAGTACCTCCCTGTCAAGTACTAGTATATATACTTTCAGGTTTTGCGAGTGTTCTTTCAGCCGGTAAACTTTTAGCGGAGAAACCACCAGAATACTGTTTTCCTGGTATATGTTCAACACCCCAGAGAGTTCTATTTCTAAAGTTCCCTGATAAATAATAAACAGTGCATAGTTACTAGGCCTGAAAGAAACACTCTTATTTATGTTTTTAAAAATATTGTCTTCTGTTAAAATCTTGATCATGCTTCAGCATTGAAAATTAGAAAAATCAGTGAATCAAACACAAAATGCCGGTGGAGCGGCAGGTAATTCTACACTTTATTCAGTTAGCATGGCAATTTCCGGTTTGTTTCTGTTTAAGTTAACCGGGAGCCGTCTATATTTTTTTTGCAGTTGCAGGTCTGCCACTGCTTTTTCAATCCGCCGGGTGCGGGTATCGGCAGTTTTAGCCTGTTCAATGGGGCCAATATAAAACTTTTTGTTGCTGTTAGAAAGCCCCTCAAAAAACTGTGCGGCGGTGGGGTTGGCATCTAATGCAGCCCGGAAATCGGCCGGAACCTCAACCACACTTGGCCGGGTGTCTGCTTCAAGGGTTATTTCTATGGTGTCTCCTGCTTTTATGCCCGCTTTTTCTCTAACGTCGGCGCTCACTGGCAGCATAAAGGCGCCGCCCATTACGGCTACTGTACTGCGGTAAGTGTGGCCATTAATGGTAAATTTACGGGTGGGCGCTTGCTTGTGCCCAGTTGGTTTACCACTTGTGGTGGTACCTCAATGCCTGTGGCTGTTTTTTGCGCCAGCAGCAGCTCGGCAGTAAATGTTATTTTTTTGGGTGCCATTCAATCAGGTGGGTTTTTATTTGCAAAGGAAATGCAAATTAATAAAAAGAGATAAGCCAAAAAACGACAAAATAAGGTGAGCCTTGCAACAGGTAAAACTAACCTGCCGCGGCAGGCAGAATAAATGGAAGATTGAGAGGTGGTTTCAGGACGGGTTTCGCAGGTTATTGTTCTGCATTGAAGCTGGCAAAGAAACCTATCTCGGTTGGGTGAATTTGTCTTGACAGGCTGAACTAAAAGCCAGTTGATGAGGCATTTGGCATAAATACGAAAAGGCGGTACAAAATTCTGTCGGGGTATTTACTTTGAATTAATTTATTAGTAATATACCTTTGCAGTAGAATAGTAACACTGTCTGTGAAAAAAAGGTGTTGGGTATATCACTGCTGTTTTCTTATTAAACCCAACTCTGCATTTTTAAGCTGCTTCAATTTATTTGAGTGTCAGGAACATATAGTGTCTCCTTTATGTCTCGTGGTTGGTTGATTTTGAGTGAAACGACCGTAGCGGGAAAGCCATATCCTATGGAGTAACCCCAAAAGAAAAGTAAAAAATTAAAACAACTGTCATTTATGCTGAAAAAATCACTCCCTCTAATCCTGGTTGTACTCACTTTTGCTTGTAAAAAAGATGTAAAACCCAAAAACCCGTATGTTGGCACGAGTTGGACAGCCACAGACGACATCGCCGAATTTTTGTACGGCCCGACCTGCACTACTACTATCGAATTTATGTCTGGTGATAAATGCCAGCAAATCGATATCCGCAAAACAAAAGGTTTTGGCTCGGGTACTAACACCCAGCAAGGTACTTACTACGTAAAGAATGACTCTGTTTTCTGGAAGATTGACAAAACCCAGATTGGTGGCATTGCCGTTGGCGGCGTGCTGAATACCAACATGGGCAAAGTAGAAGGCGGAAAAAGAGTTTATACCCGAGACAAGTAAGGCATTGCCCCTTGTGCATTGACGGCAAATGGGCGAGGGGCAATTATTTTTGCCTGAATGTGCTGCCGGGTAGCTTTTTATGATTAGTTACTTCATTAATCCGGTAAGTGATTTTTTACTGATTATCAGGTATTGTATCTGTTGCATTTAGCTTGCTGCGTGCATGGGCTGTGGTTTTTTATGCGTTCTAAGAACGCCTTACATACTGATTAAGTTTTTGTGGGGGAATGGGCGGGGGGGCATAATCAATGATTTCCCTCACAGTTTACAGGTGTAGCAAAGGCCCCAAGCCGCACGCAGTGCGGCTCTACCAGAATCACCTCTACCAGAATCACCTCTACCAGAATCACCTCTACCAGAATCACCTCTACCAGAATCACCTCTACCAGAATCACCTCTACCAGAATCACCTCTACCAGAATCACCTCTACCAGAATCAGCTCTACCAGAATCAGCTCTACCAGAATCAGCTCTACCAGAATCAGCTCTACCAGAATCAGCTCTACCAGAATCAGCTCTACCAGAATCAGCTCTACCAGAATCAGCTCTACCAGAATCAGCTC